>JAIROZ010000009.1 GCA_031257255.1 Spirochaetaceae bacterium
GGTAGTACTAAATGTCAATAAGCGCATCGCTTCTTCCGAGCGCCTTTTTAAGTCTGCCGCCGCCTCTTTTTTGAGCATAAGGTGATTGGGATAGAGCGGCTCGCCAAAGACTATTGTAAAACAGGGTTTCTTCTTAAAAAACTTGAGTATGCCGTCCGGCTTACGGAAAAGAATTTTGACCGGCAGCACCGGCACCTGCGCGTCAACAGCCGCATAAAATGCCCCTCTCTGGAATTCACGCAGTTCTTCGCCATAATTCTGCCTCACTCCTTCGGGATAAAAGAGCGCCATCCGCCCCTTCCGCAGATGCTTGGAGAGCGTGTACATAAATACCTGCAATTCCTTAGGAGAAGCGGGCGCGGGAATAGAACCGAGTACATCAACAAAAAAGCCCGCCGCCGTTATTTCAAAATTGGAGGGAAGGCTTACAAAAAGGAGCCGCTTAAAAGGAAGCGCCACGGCGCACATCGCGCAGTCCATCTCGTGCACATGATTGCAGATGGCTACGGCGCCGGTTTTGCGGACGCTCCGCGCAACCTTTGCATTTTTTACCTTTAACCCAAAGAAGCAGCGGTTAAAAACAATTAACAGCGGCATCGCTATCACAAAATAAAAGGCGCGGCAGAGCAATTCTTTGAGAGCGTTGCCCCGCTCAACCCGCCGGTTGTAGCGGCGCAGTTTCTTGTCGTTCTGAATAAGTTGCGCCGTCCTAAAATCCCTAATTACATCCTCAAACATTTTTTCCATTTTTTGCGCCGAGTAACTTATGTTGTAGAGCCCGCCCAGTTTGGCGTACTCGGCTTCCATAAGACGGCGTTCTTCGGGATGCTCTATCCAGTACTCTATTTTGTCCCGCAAATCGCGGTAATTCCCCTTCTTAAAGAGGCTGCGCCCGTCCAACGCAAACTGAGAGGTAGCCGACTTTTTTGAATCCGAAATGACAGGTACCTTGCCGCAGGCTATGCTCTCTATGCACGAAATCCCTTCGGATTCGGCATCCGATGAGTGAACATATATATAAGTCTGGTAAATCTGTTCAAGCAATTTGTCCGGGCTCAGGAAGTCAAAACGCGGAGGCAGCGGCAAATCCGCCGACTGCCTCAGATAGCGCCTGTACATAGGTCCCCGCCCCGCGAAAAAAAGTTGAATCCTCTCACGGTATTTGGAATGTTTTACCGCTTTTATGATGAGGTCTTGCCGTTTTTCTTCGGCAAGCCGCCCTATCATCATAATATTGATGATGCCGCCGGGAGGCTGCCCGCTTTGCCCGCCCTGTCCGCAAGGCGCATTTTGCGCGGCAGCGCCGGGTTTGAACAAGTCGGACACTCCGTTAGATATTGGGTGCAGGCGGGCGTGGTATTTATGGCGGCGCAGTTCCCCTGCCATAAATACCGAGGGGCAATGAATGTTATCGACATTTTTGTAAAGCCAGTTGCGGAACAAAAAGTAGAGGAATTGATTTAGCGGCTCTAGGAGTTTCAACATCATGTTGTAACTGATATTTTCCGGCTGTACATGGAATGCCGCAGAGACCGGTATGCCCATTTCCCGCGCCAGGCGCAGGCATTTGTCTTCCAGATGCCAGGGAAAAAAAAGATGAACCAAGTCCGCGCCTGTAAAAGCCTCTGTAACAACTTTTTTGTCGAACCTGCCAAAACGCATATTGTTTTTTTTCGCTACCCAGGTTACCAGCGGTATATGAAATTCCTTAACAGAGTACATATCTGCGCCTTCTATATCGACCCCTACAACCCTGACCGTATGTCCGCGTTTTATCAGTTCATCGCGGAACCGGTGCGCGGAAACCGCCGTGCCGTCAGTTTCGTGCGCATAATTATCTTGCACAAATACAATAATCATACTACTTTGCCGCCTTTTGAATTTTGGCGAGCATTTCTCCCGCATATTTGTTGGTCGGATAAATTTCAAGCGCTTTTTGTACCCAGACGCGGGCTTCGTCATATTTTTTTAGGCGTATATAGCCATACCCCAGCGCGGAATAGGCGTTAAAATAGTCATCTTTTTCTTTATTAAAGGGACCATCCAGAATATTTTGCATTTCCATAAGTCCTCTTTTGGGGTCGCCTAAGACGCCGGGACCAAATACCCAGCGGGATGCTATAAAATAACTTGCCTGCGCGTTAGCGGGGTCGGCATCCAGCGCCTTGCGGGCATTCTGCTCGACTCTAAGCCCATTTGCCATTACCCAGCCGGTAGGTCGCAGCGTACAAAGCTGCCCTATACAACCGGCAATCATTTCGTAAGCGCCCGTTGTTTTTTGCGTTTTAAGCGATTTTTCCGCAAAGGTTATGCTCTGCTCGTAACAGAGAATTGCTTCTGTATTGCGCTTATTTTCCTGAAAAACCCGCCCCATAAAGTATTCACAGCGGGCAAGAATAACATCCCGCTCCACGCCGGAAAGTTCTTTTTGCGCCGAGTCTTTTACCTTATCGTATATTTTTTTTATTTCGTCAGATGATAATTGCTGTTCATAAACCGCTTCCCGCAGCGGAATGAACCAGCCCGGAAGTCTTTCCGCAAACAACGCCGTAGAAACGCCAAGCAGAATAAAAGCAAGCAGATAACGCATATTGCTTACTATACCCCAGATTATTAGTGTTCTTCAAGCAGGGCAAGCACAAAATTGACAAAATTCCCT
>JAIROZ010000012.1 GCA_031257255.1 Spirochaetaceae bacterium
TTTGGGTATTGCTTTCCAAATAAAACAGCTAAAAATAACCGAAACCGGGGGTAATTTTTTAAAACCCCCCCCCCCCCCCGCAGATAGAAACGCTGTTCTTGGCGAGAGACACATTTTCCTTGTCATAAACTTTTCTCCCTAATTCGGGACTTTGTGAGCGGATAGCAAACAGTCAGCAATTCGCGGTTGTACTGAAAAGTAATGGTGAGCAAGCAGGCAATGCGTTATATAGCGCGTAGTTTTACTTTGATAAACCAAACCTTACAAGATTATCCTCGTTAGGTAAGATATACCGCGTTGAACTTCTGCTCACTACCCACTACCCACCCGCATCACACACTAAAAACCGGAAACTATCACTGACTACCTCCAGCGGCTCTTACCTCGAAGCCCCGAAAATGTGAAGCGTCTGATTCCGGTTTCCAATCCGGCGCATCAGCGCTTCGCTAAGATTCCTTTTACATACGCAAAAGGCTGCTCACCAAAGTCTCCTGGCTTGCGGGTCTCATGTCCGGCAGCCTTCCCAGCAGACTTTAGTCCGCCAGTGGCTGTTTTGCCGTATGATGCGCTCAAAGAACGCTCAACCGCTCACAGTTACGGGATAGCGCGGGATTCCGGGCTTTTTGATAGGCTTGCCAGCCGTCTCAAAAGTCCGCCACCCGCTTCCTCTGAAGTGAACATAGACAGTATAGCACGAGGGTTAAGGCGGTGTCAATACACCCTTGCCGGCAGCCGCCGTATCCGGGTATTATTAAAGAAAAGGCGCAGGAGGACTTATTATGGATGTAAATATATTGCTTACCGGCGGGATGACGCTGGTATCGGCGGTTAGTTTTATTGTTACCACGACCGTTCTGGTCAATGTTACACGCGGCGAACTGAAAGAGTTCAAGCGTGAGTTTGCCGACTTCAAAAGGGATGTCGCCGACTTCAAAAAAGATGTCTACGACTTCAAAAAAGATGTTGACACGCGGTTTTCCGCTATGGATGCCAATGTTAATGCGCGGTTTTCCGCCATGGATGCCAATTTCAATGCGCGGCTTGGACGGCTCGAAGTGGATGTCGCCGAAATCAAAGCCATCTGCCGCGAGCGCAGTTACCGCGAGACGCCGGTATAATTCCACTACCCTTGCCCGCCGCCGCCGCGTCCGGTTATGCTAAGGCTATGTTTACAGTACGGGTAGAAAGCGAATTTGCGGCGGCTCATTTTTTAAGTCATTATCATGGAAAATGCGAAAATCTGCACGGGCATAATTACCGCGTCCGGTTATGGGCGCGGGGGGCGGAACTTAGCGAAGGCGGAATGCTTGCCGACTTCGGCATATTAAAGCAGGCGTTGCGCGCTGTTATTGCGGAACTTGACCACACCAATCTGAACGACAAGGCTATTTTTGAAGGCGACCCAAGCGCCGAACGCATAGCCCGCTACATTTACAACGGCGTTGAGGCGGAACTTTCGCGCACAAAAGACGGAGCGCAGGCAGCCGCGCTGCTCTACGCCGTTGATGTATACGAAACGCCGGTTAATATGGCGCGGTATACACGGGACGGCGCTTAAATAGGCGCGATAACGCCGCCTGTATAGCGCTTGATGTCGTCTTTATCGGCACAGCGGGCGATACGCTCGGCAAAACCGCGCCCCTCAATTTCCGCTTGCGGGTAGACATCGCGCAGCGGCGTTAAAACAAAGGCGCGTTCAAACATACGCGGGTGCGGGATTGTAAGCGTTTCTGTCTGAATTGTCAGATTTCCATAAAGCAGAATGTCAAGGTCGATGGTGCGCGGTCCCCAGCGGACTATGCGTTTCCTGCCCAGTCTGTTTTCTATATCCTGAAGAAGATCCAAAAGGCTGAATGGGGACAGCGTTACCTCAAGCCGGCACGCCATGTTCAAAAAAGCGCCCTGTTCTACGGCGGGAACACCCGCCTCCATAGGCATTCCCACAGGGGCGGTCTCGTATATACCGGAAACCGCGCTGATGGATACGCCGTCAGCGTCCGCCAGCATAGCAAGCGCCTTGCTAAGATACTCCTCACGGCTGCCAAGGTTTGAGCCTAACGCAATAAATACATCGTTATACAATTCTTATATGCCCCGGACGATGGCGTCCGCCATCGCGGCAACGCGCTTCATCTCTTTTACATCGTGAACACGCACAAAGTCCGCCCCAAATGCGACGCTTAACGCCACCGTCGCCGCCGTTCCTTCGAGCCGTTCATTTACCGGCAGGTCGAGCACCTTGCCTATCGTCGATTTGCGGGATGTGCCCATCAGTATTGAGTAACCGAGCGGGCGCAGTTCCTCAAGGCGGCGCATTACCTCTAAATTTTGCTGCCAGGTCTTGCCGAAGCCTATGCCGGGGTCAAGGCAAATATTGGCGGACAGGACGCCTGCTTTTAGCGCGATACCGGCGCTTGTTTTTAGAAAGGCGGCTATATCGCCCATAAGGTCGCTGTAAACGCCGGTTTCGCTGTTGTGCATGAGGACAACGCCCGCACCGTAACGGGCGCTTAACGCGGCGAGTTCCGGCTCTTTTTGAAAGCCCCAAATATCGTTTACTATATGCGCCCCCGCTTCCAGCGCGGCGGCGGCTACCGGCGGCTTTGTCGTGTCCACAGAGAGCGGGGCTTTCAAGGAACGGGAAAGGCGTTCTATTACCGGTACAACGCGCCGCGTCTCCTCATCGGCGCCAACCGGAATAAAGCCGGGTCGCGTTGACTCGCCGCCTATGTCGATAATGTCCGCGCCGTCCTCTACCATGCGCTCCGCATGGCGCAGGGCGTCATCAATGGAGATAAACTTGCCGCCGTCCGAAAATGAGTCGGCGGTAACGTTGAGAATCCCCATAATGTAGGTTTTTTTACCGAGCGGCAGGCTGAAGTTCCCGCAATTAAATGTGGTATTCATATTTTACCTCTTTCTTAGCAGACTAAGCGCTTCGGCGCGAAGCGCCGCGTCGGTCTTTAGGACGCCCCAAAAGCCGGACGTTACCGTTTTTGAGCCGGGTTTACGCACACCGCGCATTGTCATGCAAAGGTGTTCCGCCTCCGCTACGACAGCCGCGCCCAGCGCGTTTGCCCCGTTCATTATGGTTTCGGCAACTTCGCAGGTCAGGCGTTCCTGCAACTGCGGCTTGCGGGCAATGGTATCCGCAATGCGGGCTATCTTGCTTAAGCCCAGAACATTGTTGTCTTTGGGAATGTAGACCACATCCATACGCCCGAAGAACGGCATAAGGTGGTGTTCACACATCGAATAAAACGGAATATCGCGGACTATCACCATTTCGCCCGCGCCCTCCTCGCGGAACAATTTGATTTCGTCCGCCGGGTTGCGCCCGATTCCGGCGAAAATCTCCTCGTACATCCGCGCCACCCGCAGCGGCGTCTCTTTAAGTCCTTCCCGGTCGGGGTCTTCTCCAATAGCAAGCAAAAGTTCCCGCACAGCGTTCTGGACGCGATTTTTGTCTATCATGCTAAAAAAGCATATATCAAAAGCGCGCAAAATGCAACATAAATACCACTAGAATTACGCATTGAAACGCGCAGTCCATGTAGAATTGCGCGGTGAAACGCGCAATTCTACGATATTTTTGAAAAATCTCTGATTTTTCAAAAATACCTTGCTTTAAACAATTATATTTATCATATTTTAACTATGGTATAACGACATATTTCCCGTGTACCCCCCCCCCCCCCCCCCTTGTATAGCGTCATCCGGGGAATATCCATCAAAATCAACACTACCGGTTACCGGATGCCTGCCGGATTTTCACTATAAGGAGTTCAATATGAAGACAAGAACAGGTTTATTTTATGCGCTAGGGACAGCGCTTTTATGCGCATTTGCCGGATGTAAGACTGAGGTAAACAATCCCGCGCCGGTAAAGCCGCAGGAGAGTCATCCGGCGCTGACGGCATTGTATTTTAGCGATGGCAACGCGCCGGAGGAGTCTGCCGGGAAGAAGCGCGGGGCGGAAACGCCGCAGTCGCTGCTGCCGCTGCTGGATATGGACGGAGTTCCTGTGGAATTCAAGCCGGAAACAACTTCATACAAGGTAATGCTGCCGAATCCCGCCCCCAAGGTGAGGATAACCGGAGTCGCGGAAGCCGGGTATACGGTTGAGTACAAGACACTTAGGGAATTTACGCCCGTGAACGGCGCGTACACGGTGGTTAACGCTGTGGACACGAAAGGGCTTTCGGTAACATACACGATATTCTACGAGCAGGCGGACGCGCCGGAGCAGCCGCCGGCAATGCTAAAGTCTGTGCTGCTGTCGGCGGGACCTTCGATAAGTGTACAGAACGGGAAGTTTCAGAACAGTCAGGGGGCTTATGCCTCGAATGAGGGCAAGACGCTTGCGGCAATTTTGCCTTACGGGGTAACGCAGGTGAGTGTGTTCGCCGAGGGAGAGGATGAGTCGTTTGCAGCATACAGCAAACCTATGCCGCTAACTTTGAGCGGGACGCCTGCGCGGGCGGAAGTTACCGTAACTGTGAGCGCCGAGGGGAAGAGTTTAGGGATATACACGCTAAGTTTTACGGTGA
>JAIROZ010000026.1 GCA_031257255.1 Spirochaetaceae bacterium
TTTTGAAACGCTATTCTGTCGC
This sequence comes from Spirochaetaceae bacterium, assembly GCA_031257255.1. Taxonomy (GTDB): domain Bacteria; phylum Spirochaetota; class Spirochaetia; order Treponematales; family Breznakiellaceae; genus JAIROZ01. Next base: position 23 of record JAIROZ010000026.1, read on the forward strand.
CCCAGCCGTCTATTGTGATGATGCCGCATTGGGTATACCCTAGTTTTGCCAAAAGGCGGCGCATGGGGATATTGGCACGGTGGGTGTCAATGCGGACATTACCGCATTGTTCAAAACACCATCTAAGACAGAATTCTCCAGCACCTCTCCCCGGAACCGAGGCTATGCGGTGCACAACTCCGTAGGGCTTATCGTTTAGCCAGCGCCCCGGAAAAGGCGGGTCGGGCAGTATCGCGCAATAACTCGGCTCTTCTTCCATAGAAAAATAAAAAGCCGCAAGCAGGCTGTTATCTTCCCCGGTACAAACAAAGCCGGTGCCGTTTTCTATGTCCTGCCGTACTAGTTCTGGCGCAGGATGAGTTTCTCCCCACTGTGTTGGGTTGCCGTTGCGCCGCATAAATTCCCGCGCCCCGGCATAAAGGCTCATTACCGCGTCAAAATCTTCCGGCATTGTATTTCGTATAAGCATATCTATTTTATTTTTTCCAATGTTGACTTTGCCTTTTTGTTAAGCCCGTTTTTTGTGTCGCCCGCAATGGCTTCTACTTGCGAACGGAAGCGTGTAAGTTTATTGCTTCCTATAATATCAAGCGCGTAGGACTGGTCGAGGGCATCGCCTGCAAGCAAAGCGGCGGCAAGGTCGTCCACACCGCTTCCCTTGGCGGCGGACAACGCCTTAACAAGTCCCGCATGCAGGCTCTTTTGCTTTGCTTTTTTTGCCTCATCCATATCTGCCATAAACTTTCGCGTCCAACGCGAGCCGTCATTCTTAATCAGGGTTTCCGCAGCCAACAGGCGGATTTTTTCTGGGGCGCGTTTGTCATTGTAGACCGCTTCCAGCGCCTTGTCTGCCTCTGCCGTTTGGTAGATACCCAGCGTTTTGACCGCCTCTTCGCGGACATTTGCCGCCTCGTCATTGCGGGCGCGGAATTCCAAAAAGCCTGCCAAATTTTCAAGCGTACGCGCACCGGCAAGCCCCGCATTTTTACGCTCGGCAAGCGCCTTAATGGCAGCCAGTCTTGTACGGAAAAATGAATCACGAAGCGCATCCAAAAGAGCGGCATCTGCTTCATCGCCCGCAAACTTACCTAGCGCCCCTACAGCCGCCGTCCTGACCAAAGGCTCAGTAGCGCCGAGCGCTCCTATTACAGCGCCGCGTAGGTCATCTCCGCCTAGCGCGTCCCCTAACTTCCCTGCCGAATTAAGCGCTTCTACACGGAGTATGCTGTTTTCGTCCGCATTGGTAATAAGTTGCCGCAGGAAAGGGGCGGCGCTTCCAAGCATGCCTTCTCCCATAGCCTCGAGCGCAAGGCGGCGTGCTTCGATATTGTCGGATTTTTCGCCATATACAGTCTGCAAAAATTCCGCGCCTTTTTCTTTTTCGCCGGTATCTGCATTTTTTAACACTTTACCATAAGCCCGCAATGCCTGCGGCAAAAAACGCGCTTCGCCGCTTTCTATAATCCCACGCAGTACAGGAACAGCATCAGCCTCGCCTTTTTGCGTCGTATAGTCCAAGGCGGCGCTTACAAGCGCCGCATCTTCCCCTTCGCGCTTGCGCAGTAAATCAAGTGTAAGCGCGGCAATCTTACCGACGTCCGCGCCGGAGTCCGCCTCCTGCTGGGTAAAATAAACAATGACCGCCTGCCTTACCGGAACGCTTTTTGTAGAATTTGCCATAGTGATGAGGTCTTCATCAAAATTGGTGTTTTTTTCTTGTTTTAGGGTCTGAATGAGTTTTGTAAGTTCGGCATCGGTGCCGTATTTGATAACCTGTCTGTAATTTTCCGCCTCATCGTTCTGTGCGGCAAGTGTTAAAGGAAAAAACACGCAAAAGCAAGATAGCAGCGCAAAGGGAAAATGCCGCATAAGGTTACTCGTCTTGAATTCAAATTGCAAAGGGTAACACCAAGTGTTTGTCTACAAATAATAGGCATTGTTGACCAGTGTTACCCTTACGGCGGGTTGTGGTAATGTAAACCTTATTCGATGACGGCTACTATGTCAGCCATTTTAAGAATGAGGTGTTCAACGCCGTCAATCTTTAATTGAGCGCCCGCGTATTTGTCGAACATTACCTTTTGCCCGGCAGATACGGTGACTTTTTCTTTTTCAGTTCCCGGTCCGGTGGCGCAAACTACACCGGTCTGCGTCTTTTCCTGAGCGGTATCGGGAATAATGATACCGCCCGCGCTCTTGGTTTCGGCTTTCTCTACTTTGACCAAAACCCGGTCAGAAAGTGGTTTAATTGTCATAAATCCTCCAAAATTTTGATGATATTAGGCAAATTCAAACGAATTGCCCACAGGCAAACGCCCATATCCGCATTATAGGAAACGGCTTGTTTTTTGTCAAGGTTGAGACTAGAATTTTCCCCTATGATAAAAACACTTTCCATTACAGCCTTTCTTGCCTTGCTTCCTATATCAGAACTTCGCGGCGCAATCCCCTATGCCATCACAAACGGCATCCGCTGGTATTTTGCCTGGGGTTTCTGTGCCGCAGTAAATGCCCTCGCCGCTCCGCTCTGCTGGCTTTTTCTTTCCACTTTCCACAAACTATTCCTTCGCAGCAACCGCTACAAACTTTTTTTTACGAATTTTGTCGAACGCTCCCGCCTAAAATTGAAAACCGGCGTTGACAAATGGGGCGCGTTTGGAATAGCGCTTTTTGTTGCCGTCCCGCTGCCGGTTACAGGCGCATGGACAGGAACTCTCGGCGCATGGGTGCTCGGCATCCGCAAACCGGCAACTATGCTGGCAGTTATTGCCGGCGTGGCAGCCGCCGGCGCTATAGTTACAGCCGTCGTTGTACTGGGCATTCAGACATTCAGTTTTTTTGTAAAGTAATAACACCTTATCGCAAACTTTTTTATTTTTGCCGGACTTTATATAATGAACGGAAAACTATAGCGGTTTGCTTCAAAAAAGTCAGGCCGCAAGGAGAATGAGATGGACAAAAATCAAATCCACAAATTAAAAACGTTTGCGGCACAAATCAGGCTGGAAACGGTAAAGTGCATAGGGGTTCGCGGCTTTGGGCATATAGGCGGCGCGCTCAGCGTAGCCGACCTCCTCGCCGTTCTTTACGGCGGTATCGACGGATTAAGCATGAAGATTGACCCCAAAAATCCCGACTGGGCGGAACGCGATAAACTCGTAATGTCAAAAGGTCATGCCGGTCCCGCCGTATACGCGGCGCTGGCGCTCAAAGGTTACTTCCCTATGGACTGGCTCAAAACACTGAACCAGCCGGGGACGCGCCTGCCAAGCCATTGCGACCGCAAACTTACACCCGGTATCGATATGACAACGGGCTCACTGGGGCAGGGCGTCTCGACCGCGATAGGGCTTGCCCTCGCTCAAAAACTTGACGGCAAATCAAGCCGCGTTTTTCTTGTTACCGGTGACGGCGAACTAAATGAAGGTCAGGTTTGGGAAGGGGCGCTTTTCGCTCCGGCAAACAAACTGACAAACCTCACTTTGTTTGTTGACCGCAACCACAAACAGTTGGACGCGACCACAGAAGAAGTACTCGACATTGGCGATGTGCCCTCGAAGTTTGCCGCATTCGGTTGGAACGCGCTCTCTGTAAACGGAAGCGATGTTGCCGAAATCGCGGACGCGGTGAACGCCGCGAGAGCGGAAAAAACGAAGCCCACTTGTATCGTCCTCAATACGAAGAAGGGGGCGGGTATTCCGTTCATCGAGGAGATAGAATTGAACCATCATGTTGAAGTGAAGGGCGAACTTCTGGAGAAGGCGCTTGCCCATATTGAGAAGATATATACCGACTTAGCGAAGGAGGCTGCATAATGATTGTATACGATGGAACACCGGACAAAGAGCCGTACAAGAATGTATTTGGGCGTGTAATGGAGGCGCTTGCCGCCGCCGATAAGGATGTGGTGTATCTGGACGCCGACCTGATGAACTCGATAGGAACGCGCTCATTCTGGAAGAAGAATCCCGCTCAGGCTGTAAACTGCGGCATAGCCGAGGCGGACATGGCAGGCATAGCAGCCGGACTTTCCGCCGCCGGGAAAAAGCCGTATATCCACACCTTTGGTCCCTTTGCCTCGCGCCGTTGTTTTGACCAACTGTTTTTGTCGGTCGCTTATGCCGGTAATAGTGTGCGGGTCTTCGGCTCCGACTGCGGCGTAACGGCGGCATTCAACGGCGGCACCCACATGCCATTTGAGGACATGGCGCTTTTACGCGCCGTGCCGGGCAGCACCGTTATTGATATAAGCGATGGCGCAATGCTCGAAAGCATAATGAAGCAGGTAAAAGACCGCCCCGGTCTTACCTATACCCGCCTTAATCGCAAGGCTTACCCCCGCGTCTACTCCGCCGACCATCCTTTCGTTATAGGTAAAGGCGAAGTCCTGCGGGACGGCAAAGACATTACCATTATTGCCTGCGGACTTATGACAGGCGAGGCGTTAAAAGCGGCGGCATCTCTGGACGCGGATGGCATAAAGGCGCGTGTGGTAGATATGTTCACCGTCAAACCTTTAGATACGGCTCTTGTCGAAAAATGCGCCCACGAAACCGGCGCCATACTCACCACGGAAAACCACAACATCATCGGCGGCTTAGGCGATGCGGTCGGCGCGGCAGTACTGGAAGCGGGTATTCATTGCAAAGTGAAAAAACACGGCGTCCGCGACCGCTTCGGGTCAGTGGGTCCGCAAGATTACCTGCAAGAACAGTACGGCTTGACTGCCGGCGTGATTGCCGGGGAAGT
>JAIROZ010000030.1 GCA_031257255.1 Spirochaetaceae bacterium
AATGGGGTGTGGAACCTGAGATTATCTTCACGCCTTCCGCGTTCAAGCATGGTATTGATGAGGAGGACATTCGCCACGCCTTGAGGATTCGTCTGTTCGACCATCCAATGCCCGGCGAAGAAGATAAAAACCTGCTTATCGGTGTAAGCCGCAGCGGGATTGCTCTTGAGGTTCTGTATAATGAGATTGATAACAACGTTATCAAAGTTTTTCACGCGATGAAGTGCCGAAAGGCATATCGTGATTTTTTTGGCTTTTAGGAGAACACTATGCCCGATTTGACCGATGAAGAATATGACGCTCTGGACGAATACTTTACAAAAAACGACATCATGCCGGATATAAGCAGCCCTGGATTTTTCGCCCGTAAATACGGAATGACTGTGCGGCTCGACCCGGAAACTACCCGCATTATCGCCGACCGCGCCCAAGCCGAACACACCACGCCCGCCCATGTTATCGGCGCTCTGGCACGCGAAAAAATCGCCGCTTCCGCATAGCCCATTCGCCGCGCTCATTCCCACCCTCTGGTACGACGGTTGCCGAAGCAGTTGCCGGTTTCTAGTTGCCGGTTGCCGGTTGGTTCGGTATGTAATATGAGTTCTAACGCAGACCGCGCCGTAAGATATGATATTGCGGACAAAAAACCGGAAACCGGAAACCAACAACCGGCAACCGATATGGGCGTACCTGTCCCTTGCCCTCCGCCACAATAGCGAAGGCGCGAATTCAATACTATGTAATAAGAGAGAGAGAGAGAGAGAGAGAGAGAGAGAGAGAGAGAGAGAGAGAGAGAGCGAGAGAGTCGGCAGATTGGGTCAAAACTTTAGCGAAAGTTTCTGTGTTCAGAGTGGTAACGCCGGGTGTCCCTGTCTTCTTCATTATGAGAGTAGGGTATAGGAGGCGGGTGTTTTGGGCAAGAGGGGGAACAGTAGGTAGTGGGTAGTGGGTGGTGAGGAAAACCATCAATAACTGTATGTAAAGCCCACCGACGGTATTACTATCGGGATGCTGTAACTGGCGGTTTGGCTGCCCTGGTCTACTTCGCCGGTATAGTCATTAAAAGTTTCGTTGCGCTCCCGCGTGGAAATAAAGAACAAGCAGTTTTCAAGGGCGATATACCATTCGCCCCGCGCCTTGCCGCCTTTTTTGTTGAATAAAGCCCACGAAAACTTTACATCAAGCGGGAGCGCGAAACCGTCCCGCAGAGTGTCCGAGTATGTACTTGAACGCTTGAATTTTTCGATAAGGAACGGGCTGCCGTCATTTTCCGGCAGAATGAGTACAGGGTAGCGGGTAATTTCGCCGGGGGCTGAACGGGGCAGCCCGGAGGCAAAACCAAAGCGCGTGGTTATAGACCACTTGGGCGCTGGACGGAATGTAAATATCAGATTCAAATTATGAAAGCGATGAAAACTGGGGTAGTACCAAGTGTCGTTTGGCGCTATATGCCTGTCTTTTGATGTATACGGTTCGTTGTATCGGGCATAATTAAATGAGTAGGTAAGCCAGCCGTCAAAAAGCCTGCCGGAAAATTTTTGAATCATAAAATCAAAACCGAATATATGACTTTGCCCGTCAAAAAAGAAATTGTCTTTTAGTTCGCCTTCTTCATTCGGAATACTTATGCCGTAGGCACGGTCAAATCCGTATTTGTAGTATGCTTCAAATGTAAGCGAATAGAAATCAAGGAATTCAAGTTTCAAACCAAGGATACTAGCCCAACTCTTATTTTGTTTAGGGGTAATATCATCTTTAGTGTCAGGATTGCTAATTGTTTGCAGAACATACAAATTGTCCGTCATCGAAGTAAAAAGCCCGCTGCCCACGCTCAACGCGAGTTTGTCAAAAATTCCTTTATCTTCAAAAAGTGTATAATCAACATTAAAACGCGGTTCCACAGCGGGTATTGTATTTATATTGAAGGCTTTACTGCTAAGGTATACATGGTCTACGCGGAGTCCAAGTTCAGCGCTCAAACGTTTTTGCGGGCTTGTCCATTCGCCGAGTATATATCCGGCGGTATTATATATTGAATTTTCAGTATCGAGCGGATAATTGAACTTGCGTGAAATATATCCTTTTGTTTGCAATTCCGGCGGAATAGCCTGAATAACAGCCGCCAATTCTGGATTGTCCGTAATATACTGCCCCAGACTGTTTACCGGAATTTCCGCCATCATATCGCCTTTTATATGGTTGGAAAAACGGGTAAACAATTCCTGTACTCCGAGCGCGGCGACAAAGCCATATCCTATATTATAATCAATATCAATTCTGCCCTGTAAATCTTCCTTTTTTTGCTCCAAGTCCATGTGCATTATTTGGTCTATTCTAAATTGATTATCATGACCGGGCACTGTAGGATGATAAAGCAGCCAGCGCCAGTAATCAAGCCCTGTTACAGACGCCCAGTCTTTCCCAAAATTCTCGTTGTAATCTATCCACTGATTGTATGACACATCGCCGTCTACATAGCCGTCAATCACGCCCGCGCCGAATGTAACGTTTGCCGCAATAGGCGGCGCGGGGCTCCATGTAAGTTGAGTGGTAACAAAACCCTTAAAATTCTTGTAATCAAACTTAAAACGGATTTTATCTAAAGTCTCTTCAACCTGATTTGCCGTATTGGTCGCGTCATTTTCGTTGTTGTAATCCAAGCCAACGCCGTCCGCGCCGACAAAGCCGTTCAGTTTTATTTTGAGGTTATCCATAATGTCATAACCGGCGGAAAGAGCGGCGGCGCGTATGTACGGCGCGGTGTCGAATGCGTTTATAGGGTCGAGGGTTTTGTCGTACTTGGACAACTCTTTCGCTATCCAAAAAACAGGGTCGAAGTAAGTTATCTTGCCCATCGCCATAACGCTCCCTTTGCCCCAGAGCGGATACGCCATATTGAGGTTGGCTGTTGTGGTGGACATGCCGATTTCAAATTCGGGAACTTCGCGAGAGCCGGAGCGCGAGGTTAATTCCAAAAGCCCCGATGTGGTATACCCAAAGCGTGAACTAAAAACACCATGCGATAATTGCGCCTTTTCCACAGCGCGGGGGTCGAATATCGAAACCTGCCCGCCCCAAAAATAAGGGTTGGTAACATAGTAGCCGTCGTACACCGCCATGATGTCGCCCGGCTCGCCGCCCCGTATCGAAGGCGACACCTGTCCGCCGCTTGTGTAACTTACACCCGGCAGCAGTTTGACGGCTGTCATCACATCTTCCATAACGCCGATTTGCGCCGTCTGCCGCAGACTATCGCCGGATATGCTTACGCTACGCCCCGCCTGCGTCCCCACGCCGCCGGCTGTTTTGTCCGCTTCTATTACCAGTTCCTTGTTTTCCATCATCGTGCCCATACGCATCGCGGCGGTTATCGTGCTGCTCTCGCCGTTTGCTGGAATAAGGATGCGGTAGGTTTCATAGCCGGGGTAGGTTATGCGGAGCAAAGTCTCGCGCCCATCCGGCACGGTAACAACAGCCCGCCCCTGCCGGTTTGCCGTTACCTTCGCGCCGTCCGGCAGGTTGACGACGGCACCCTCCAGCGCAATATCGAGGTCGGCATCCACCGCCGTTATCGTAATGTCGCGGGCAAATGCCGCAAAACAAACAAAGCCGGTAAAAAACAGAACAAAATAAAGGTTTTTCATTGATTTTGAGTATACAGACTTTATTCTTCGCGGTTTTTTGCCTGATGGCTGCGAGGAGCGCGACCAAAATTGGGATTTTTGGAATACGGCTTCATATCAATGCGTATTTCAAGACGCGAGCCGTTTTTATTTTCGTTACCTAGAGGAAAAAAGTACAACTGCTCTCCAAATTTGATGGGCAGCGTTTTAATTATAGTTTCATAACGGATGCCGCCGCCCGGCAGTTCCAGCCAAACCTGTCCCTGCGCAATGAGTATTACATCGCCTTCGCCTCTTATATACGGAGTAAACTGAACCACGCAGACAACATTATCCCCCACAAGCCTGATTCCGACAGGTCTGCCGGGCAAAGTGATTTTTGAGCCGTCCGATGCCCATGTTTCGCTGCCAGACTCATCATGAACACGGGCAGAGACATTGAGGACAAGCGCTCTGTCCCCAAGCGCCGGATGGAAGTTTCCTTCTAACGGTTGTGCCGGAGGAAGTGAGCGTATTTCCGGTGTGGTATGTTTGACATCGGGCGCTGTTATGTTCGGCGGATGATGTTCTACACCGGGCGGAGGCGGAGGCGGCTCCTGAGCAAAAGCTCCGTTTGCCGCGCACAAAACTGCCGGTAGAACAAACAAACGCCGTACAATTACGCCATTTAACTTCATTATCTTTTTTCTGCCGCCTTTGTCTCTTTCGCGTAATCAATGGCTCGTAGTATTACCGGTCCGCCGACACCGCTATACTGCTTTTTTTCCGGCAGTTTGATGATAACTACATTGGGTGAGTCATCCTGTTCCAGCAAACGTAAGACAGCCCTCATATCCGGCGGCTGTTCCTGTCCTTCTGCGGGAAATTCAAAGCCAAAATTGTCAAGTTGTTCAATTTCTGTAGCGGAAAGACCGCTTTCAAATGAAGCGGGCATAACGGTTTGAACGGCGCTTTCTGCCGCCGGGCGCGGCATAACGGCAACCGGTTGCCCGCGTCCGTCTTTGCCGGGTGTCTTAAAGAACAACATAAGCGCAATAAGCGCCGCTGCTGCTATTGCAACAGGCAGCGGTATATGAACGCCGCGCCTCCATAACGAACCGCCCGCCATAAAGCGGACAGGCATTTCCACAACAGCGCGGCTCTGCGTAAAGCGGCGTTTGATTGTCGCTGCATCCGCTGTGTTTGCATATTCGCCGGAATTTTCGGCAAATTTACGGCGGGATATTGCTTCCCAAACCCGCGCCTTTGCTTCCTCCACCGGAATTTCACCAGATTCCGGCAATGCAAGCGCCGCAGACATGCCTGTATAGGTTTCTAAAGCATGCCGGCAATCCTCGCAAGAAGCGATATGCGCTTCAAGTTTTTCCTTCCATGGAGAAGGCAATTCATTGTCAAAATAGACTGATAGCATTTGTTTATCGGGACACATTTTCAACCCCCATCTTTGCTTCTAGTAGAGTATGCAATTTTTCGCGGGCGCGGAATACGCGGATTTTTACATTTCCTTCGCTTATTCCCAAAATTCGCCCTATCTCTTTGTAAGAAAGGTCGGTATTTTCGGTCATAATCAAAATTATCCTCATCTTTTCTGGAAGAGCCGCCAGCGCCTCGTTTACTTCGCCCGCAGTTTCTTTGCGAACCAAGTCGTCCTCGCCGGTGGGAGTCTTCCGCGTATCTTCGCGGAAGGCTTTCTGATAGACAAGCCTCTCCCGCTCTTTCCGTTTGGCGTAGTTTAGCGCCGCGTTCTTCACGACCCTTATGAGCCAGAATTTCGCATCGTCTTGGCTGGGAAAAACCATATCTTTCTCGTAAAGTTTGAAGAAAGCATCCTGACAAAGGTCTTCCGCCGCCTCGGCGCTCCGCGCAACGCCATACGCCACACGGTATAGGATGGGAAACACCGTATCGTAAAGACTCCTAAATTCCAATTCCGGCATAAAGCCATCCTTCACTTAAAACCTCAGCGCAAAATACAAGTTACAAGATACACAGAAAAACTTTTGGTTTTAGATGTATCTCGTAGTTTAGCGGATTAAACTCCGTAAAACTACTTCCTTTTACGCGGGACCAATCATTGTTATTCCGCGAGTATAATCCCCGCAAGAGCGCAAAAAACAAGAGCAATCAACCCCATACTTACCAGCATAAGCGGCAGACCGCGCAGAGTAAGCGGCGCTTTTTCTTTGGATATCCTCAACCGTACCGCTTTTAGACAGAGCGCCGACAACACCAAGCCCATGGCAAAACCGCCTGACAACAGAATGGCTTCAATGCTGTTTGCCGCAAACTTGAGCGTAAAAATTACGGACGCGAGTATAAAAACCGCGCCGAATACCGACTCCTTATACTGCCCGCCGTCTTTGTCCCGTCCGGCACCGCGCCCGGACAAGATGTCCGCAGCCCCTCTGAATGCAAAATCCAGCAGAAAACACAAAGGATAAAGCAGAAATTCGTTTATCAAACCAAAGGTTAGCGGAAAAAGTATGTATACAAAAAAATGCCAAAGTATGAGGGTCGAAATTACCATGCTAACAGCGCGGAATATGTACGCACCCATCCCGCCGTCCCGCTCAAAAAACATTTCACGAAAGCCTAACCCCAGATGAATCATCAGATTTACCGCGAATGCGGCTAAGAAAAAGAGCAAAACATTTGCGGTCATTTTTTGCCTCCGGTTTTACTATCCTGCGCGGTAGAAGACGCGGATACCGTTTTTGTAGGCGGTATAGGCGGAGTTAAAGGCGCTGTCGGTTTTGCTAATGGCGGCGCATTCTCCGGCGCGGAATTCGGATTGTGTTTTTTTTCGGGGTGAATTCCCGTGTCTTGTTCGTGGTTGAGCCAGCGAAAAAGCGCAAGTAAATAGCCGAGAATTAACAGCGCTCCCGCAGATTGCGAAATTATGTGCAAAGTGTAATGCCCATCGTCATTTGGATTAAAAAGTTCAATAATGCCGTCTGTTCCGCCCGGCAGCGAAAGCGTAGCGTAACCAAGCGGCTCACGGATAAGAGCAAGCCCAACCATCATAACAGAAACCGACGCTAGAAATTCGAGTGGAGGGCGGAGCACAGAAAAAACAGACGGCGCGTCAGGTTTTTGCTGCACATTCTTTGCCCGTATTCCTGCGCCCATACTGTCGTAGTTAAAACCGGCTAAGCAGTAAATCGGCGGTATAAACATTATTGAAAGCGAGGATTCAACCGCCAGCGTAGGAGCAATCAGAGAGAGCGCTATGTAGAACAAACTGGCAAGGAAACCGGCAAGCAGCATAATAATCAATTTTCTGCCAAAAAGAGGAAGCACTTTTCGTAAAATGACGCATACTAGCGGAGTGAGCAAAAATACCCACGCAAGCGCGGCAATTCCGGTAAGCGCGAAAGAAAAGCGGGATGTCGCGGAGATTAGTAAAAATGAGGAGCAAAGCGGTAGAAAAGGCGGTTCTGTCCAAGTACATACCCATTTGCGGACTATATGCCGTATCACGATTTGCCTCCATCAAGTTTGCGAATAATTGACTGTGCTGTTTTTTCGATATGCGCCTTTTGTAACGAAACCGATTTACTAAAGGCGCGCTCAGTAGAAAGCCGCGCCTGACGACTTAACGGAAGGAAACTATCGATTCTGCCATCGGCTGTAAATATAACAAGGCATGGACTAAACACACCTTCGTTAAAAACAAGGAATATTACGGCAATTTCGCGGGAGTTAGTCATATACCAGGAACCTGCGGCGCTTGCCGTGCCGGGGAGTACCCAAGAGGAAACCGGCTGGTCAAGCGAGCGTGTATCGCCAATCTCGGTAAGAAGACGGTTTGCCATTCCTGCCATACCGGCAAGCCTTGTTTTGGCAGTAAAGCCCCAAACGAGCATTCCGGCTGCAAGTATAAGCGCTACCCAAATTCCCGCTATCGTATCTTCATTTAAATTCAGTATGAATTTTTTTGTTCCGGCGGCAAACTTTTTTAATCTGAAAATAAATATATTCACCAAGTCTGCCGCGTCGATTTTCTTTTTATTCAAATTCGCCCTTGAATTTGAATTATTTGTTTCTTGCAGATTCATTGGCTATCCTCCCGGTTGTATATACGTTTGCTTTCTTCAACCCGGATTACAGGGCAAATCAGATTGATTGCGGCAACGGCAAAGAACGCCCCGTACAATTCAAGGCGCAGATAACGGAAAATAAAACTGAGCAAAGCGGCGCAGACAGTCGTCAATACCTTACCGGACATAGATTTTGGAGAAGTGGCGGGGTCGGCGCATAGTATAAACGCCGCAAGCAATGTACCGCCGGAAAACAGGCAGTAAAACATATCCCCTTCTTCTATAAACGGTGTCCAGCCGCCGCAGAACCGTACGAGCACAAGGTAAATGATAAGGTAGAGCGCGGATAGGCGGAATTTGTGCATGCTCGCGCAAATGAGTATGCTTGCGGCGATAAGTGCCAATACGCCGCGGTCGGCTATAATCACCGGTTCAGTGTTTACAAGGAAGGATGCAAGCCCGGAAGGAATCTCTGTAGAGAATACCTGAAACACCGTTCGGTTCAAAAATTCCACCGTCCCGTAAACAGAGCGCCATATATTTGCGTATAAAAAACCCGCGTTCGTGCCGTAAAAATCCGCTGTGGATGTTCCTATAGCGCCAATGGGAACCATGCTAGATGAACTTAATGTAGCGCTAAATAATTCGGGCCACGAAAAACGGACAAAGAGCCAGCCGGCAAGCGCCGGATTGAGCCAGTTTGAACCTAGTCCGCCGAAACTGCCTTTAACTACAGCAAGCGCAAAGAATGTCCCTAAAAAAGCAAAAGCCGGATTTATGGTGTTAGGCAGCATAAGCGTAAAAATGAGGGCGGAGGCAAGCGCGGAAAGGTCGCTTACAAGCCGTTGTTTGCGAAGAAACGAAACAAGCAGTTCGGCAGAAAAAGCGCCTGCTACGGCTGCCAATGCAATAAGTAACGAAAAAAAACTATCGCTCAAAGCAGACTGAAGAATAACGGCGGCAGCGCATCCGGAAATTATACCCATACGAGCGCGTGTAGACCGCGCAAAACTGAGCAGCGGGCGTTCAAACAGCGCTATATCTCTTTCTATCATTTACTCTCCCTTGAATGCTGGGTTTATCAGCGCTGTAGCAAGCGGCAGGTTTGACGGGCAAACCGCCTCGCAGCAACCGCAGCCATGGCAACGCATAACAAGGCGCGAAACCGATAAGCCGTGTTTTTTTTCGCTTATGCTCTTGTATATGTCTTCCGGGTCGAGCCCGGTGGGACAAACTTCGCGGCATTCTCCACAGCCAATGCAGTGCATAGCGGTAACATAGCGCCTGCCTTCCGGCTTTTTTCCAAAAGCGCTAAAATAGCGCTTAGAAAGCGGTTTTCCCGGAGTGCGCCCACCCGCACGAAGGTCTAACACCGAATTGCCGCCAAAAAACACCGACCTTGCGTTCAATGTATCTTGCGCGACAGCAAAAACCGCATAAGTAGTTTTAATTACAGGTTCATCTGTGCTGAATACTGCCCGCCCGGTCATAGGCGAGCCTATCGCTATTCGTTTTGGCTGTATTTTCCAGCCGCCGCATTCGGCAAAAACATCACGGAGACGGGTGCCTATCCGTGTTTTGAGCACTCGCGGATGTTTGACGGCGGAACCTCCCACCGCGACATAGCGGTCGAGTACGGGTTTGTGGAATTTTACCGCATCGTAAATTGCGGCAAGTGAAGATGGTCCCAAAAACATAAGATTGCCCAACGGCGCGTTTTCTTTTTTTTCAAACTGACGGAGAGACCATGTAAGTTCAGTTCGTCCATGTTGAGGGTACTTAGACCCGACAAGCACCATATACAATTCCGGCGCATCTCCTTGCTGAGGATAAGGAGAAAATGCCGCAATTTTATCACCAATAAGGGATGCAAGTACTTTTTCGCTTGCAGACGCGGCAATAAGAATATTGGATGCCCCTGCGGCTTTTGCGGCTATCAACGCGCCTTCGGCTGCCGCTTCCGGTCTCTCTTTGCATAGGCAGTAATCGGCTGCAAGCCATGGGTCGTCAAAGACGCAGCGTACAACAAGAGTGCGGTTGCCGTTGCTTCCCTTCTGTGCGCCGGCAAATACTTCCGACAAAGGACGCCCGCGCCCTTCCATTTCGATAACTCCGTATTCGCTAAGGAGGCGGCGCAGTTCAAAGGGGGAAGCGTCCTGCCAGGAATACTCTTTTGTTGCTTTACCCAGAAGGTCGAATTTTCCTTCCATTCGTATTACAACTGCCCCATTGCTGATTTTTTCCGGCAACTTCCAACTTGCATACTGAATTACTTTTCCCGGCACGGGCGCGTGGATATTGGCGGAACCCGCGCCTTGACCTCGTGCCACAAGTTCGCCTTCTTCCACATGGTCGCCGACAGAGACCACAGGATATGCGTGAACGCCGTTATGTTGAATCATAGGTAGAACGGCTATGCCGGGCAGAAAAGAAAGAGAACTATTTATGGCGGATGGAGCAGACTTATCGTTTAAATTTATGCCGCCCCGCGGAAATGTATAAACCTTCATTGCTGCCTATAATTGTACGCAAAAACATATAAAAAGTTAATGGGCTTACTTGCCATACTAAAATTCAAATTTGTCTTAATCGAACAAACGCCGCGCTTCTATGTAATAGCGTTTTTCGCAAGGTTCGCCCATAGAAAAACTTTTGCGCGGCAAGGGACCATTTTCGGCTATAGTGCTAAAAAGTCTGCCGCGCTGGAAAGGCGGCAACAGTATGCCTATAGCACCTTCCGACGCCCGTTTCGCTGCCGTCTCAATGAGGGCAGCCGATTCGTGTACATAATCAATTTGCGCCGGCTTGCCGTTATTTGACGCTTCCTTAACGGCAGCGTCAATAAGCGGGTCTAGATGTACTGTGGCAATAGCCGTAACGCCGGTTTCTATTAGCAGCGCCTGCCTGCCCTGTACAATGCCGTAGCGGTTCCCGTCTTTGACAGTTCCGGCAACCAAAGCGGCAAGTTTACCGGCATTTTCAATTTCTGTACAGTGGAAGCCGGGCAGTTCTTTCAGTTTACTAAGCAGCAAATCGAGGGGGGTATTGAGCAGAAGTCTGTGTATAGGCTCAAAAATGAGGGACTCATCATGGACATTTTCTATTTCGACCAGCGCCCAGCGCAAAGGATGGCGCATAGTTTCGGTTTTATTTCCATGCGCTGCTTTGTATTCTTCCCAAACAGCCTTAGCGGCAGCCAAAGAATGGTTGCCATCGCCTACAACAAAAAGAAAAGCATTATCACCACCGAATTCAGTTTTAGCGTAGCGTTCAGCATGGGCAAAATAACCGGCAATGAGATTCCAGTCGGTTTTACGGCAGACAAGCCGTCCCCGTACAACGCCGCCGCCCGCAATAAGTCCGCAGTTGTAAATTGGCTGCGCGCCTTTTAGCAATTTTCCGGTAAGGGTAAAAAGTATATCTTCTTCGTCATTAAAAAGCAGAATGACGTGAGGCAGTTCCAGCGGAGCGCCCCTCCTTATTTCCATACGCGGCGGCAGACGCTCAGGTATTGTCCCCTCGCTTGAGCGCACTATAGTTTTGGCATCCGGTTTCCAGTCGTAACATTCAAGGTCGAGCGCTACAACAAGCCCGCGCCGTGTACCATTTCCCGTTATTCTTTCGACATAGATGCCGGCATTGTACGGCAGGGTAAGCACATTGTTTGTGCCGCGTTGAAGGTAGCGCCGCATAGTCTGGTGAATTTCGGCTATGCGCTCAGGAATTCCGCCGTCTTCGAGGTACGCTTCCGGCAGTATCATATTGAGCGTTGACGGGGCATCGCCGATTTCGTATTTCAGGTTTTCCCAATATGATTTGTTCTGAGTAAATTGGTCGCAGGCAACGACTGCCCACTTTGCAAGGTCGGTATGTTTAGCAGGGAGCAAAATTTCCGGAACTGACAGTCCGGCGGAACTTAATTTTTCGATATATGAATCCATCTTTTAATTTCCATTACTTACGGAGAGTACATTGTTTCCCCGTTCCAGCGCTACGGAGCCGGTACGCGCCATTTCGAGAATTCCGTAAGGACGGAGCAACTGGATTAGCCCGTCAATTTTTTCCATTCCGCCGGTTGCTTCGATGGTAATAGTAGAAGGCGATATGTCTATGACCCGCGAGCGGAAAATTGCCGCCACTTCGACTATTGAGGGGCGGGTTTTTTCGTCTGCTTTGATTTTGACGAGCATAATTTCCCTTCTTATATATGATGAATTATCAAGCCCGCGTATGGCAATGACATCAACAAGTTTATCCAGTTGTTTGATAATTTGTTCGAGTACCGCGTCATCGCCGGCGGCAACTATTGTCATGCGGGAAACGGCTGGATTTTCTGTTTCGCCAACCGTCAGGCTGTCGATATTGAAACCGCGTCTGCTAAAAAGCCCCGAAACGCGGCTCAAAGTCCCGGCGCGGTTTTCTACCAGCACCGACAGAACATGTTTTTTCATAGTCTTAGTATAGCGGAGCGCTTTACTTGGCGCAAGAAAGCGCTCCGGCACTAAGAAAGCACTGATTAGCGTTATGTTAATCAGTTTTTTCCTAATTTTTGTAACATACCCCCTGATAACTAAGTTATTTTCTTCCGATAATTACAATGAGGAATATCAAAATGAAAAAGAAAGCCGTGTTATACATAGCCGCGCTTGTCTGCGCGGGAGTTAAGCCGCAAGCGGAGGATGCCGCCACGGCGCTCTCTAATTTAGAAGGCGCTTTGTACAGTAATGCGGGCTCATTTGTGGAAAAATCTGACTGGATGCGTTACGACAACGGAAAATATATTGGGCATGTATACCGCGAAGTTCGCGCCTCTATAATGCCGGAAAATGCCGCTCCATCCGGCGCAAAAGCCTTTAAGGGAAATTTCTTTGTTATGGAAGACACCCTTCGTGATTTGCGTCATAGCGCGCGCGCCGTAAATGCGGTTGTTAGCGCCCACTTCCGTATTCAGCCGGACGGCGGCATGGAAATAGACAACGACCGCGGCTTTCCTTCGTTCCGTGATTTCCCTATATACAAAGGCGGCACCATACAGCCGGGGGCAAAATGGACGGCGCGGGGAGAACGCGCCCTTGACCCGCTGAATGACGGCGCGGTTGTTATAGCGCCTTTTATTGCAGAATACGAATACAAGGGTGTTGAACTCTACAAAGATATACCCGTACATAGGATAAGCGCCCGTTTTGCCTCACGCTACAATATGGCAAGCGCCCGTCCTATAGGCTGGACAAACAATTATGAGCAGGGTATGCCGCAGCCTTTTGCGTCTCTTTCCGGCAAACACGATGTTGACATTCTGATTCGGCTTGAAGACGGCGTACTTTTGCTTTCCCGCGACAATCTTGACGAAACCTTTACATGGGCAGACGGCAAAACCGTCCGTTTTAGGGGCTTTACGCTTGTTTTTGGACAGGGCATTAACCCGATGAACCGTGAGGCGCTTGTTGAGGGGCTTAGTCCCACTCTGGATGCGGTTAGCGGTGTTGAAGTGAGCAAGGTTGAGCAAGGCGTCCGTCTTACAATTAAGGATTTGCAGTTTAAGCCGAATTCCGCCGAAATGCTGGAAGGCGATGCCGTCCGGCTTGACGCGATAGCGGCATCTCTTTCTCAAATTCCTGAGCGTTCTTTTCTGGTAGAAGGGCACACGGCGGCGGCAGGCTCGACAGAGGGCGACGAAGAATTGTCTTTAGCCAGAGCAAAATGTATAGTTGACGAACTTACGGCACGGGGCATAGATGCCGCCCGGTTTATCTACAAAGGCTGGGGCAGCGCTCGTCCTACGGCAAACAATGCCACTGAGGAAGGTCGTAAACTCAACCGCCGTGTGGAAATTACCATTATAGAATAGGCGCGGCTAATCCCGCATTATCTTCTAGGGAAACGCTGATGAACTCGATGCTAACCAGTGTATTTCCCTAAAAATTTTTTTAAGTCTTCCATGCCGGCACCGGTAATAAGGGAGACGGCAAAACGGGGCGATGCGCCGGCTAGGGCGAGGAGGTCGAGCGCCTGAGAGATTTGTTTTTCGTTTGCTATATCGGTTTTAGTGGCGATGCCGGCTACGGGGCAGGCGAACATCGAGACCTGTCCGGGAGCAAAATGAAAATTCAGGTTGGATGCGTCCTGTAAAAAAAGGATGAGTCCGGCATCTACGGCGGAAACTTTGATGCGGTGCCAAAGGGCGCGGTTTTCGAGGAACTCGCCCGGCGTGTCTATCGAGCCGCCAATAATTTCTATGGAATGTGTTTTATTGTATATAACAGGAAGCCCCGCAAGGCAGCGGCAAAGTGTTGTTTTACCGGAATATACAGGACCCATTACAAGAATACGCCGTTTTATGTTCATAAGTATCGCGGCAACCCGCTAAGTTATGATATTGTATATCGTCCAAACAAACAATGCCGCCGGTCGACCTACCAGTATAATGAACTGCCCCCGCACTCGCCGCCTTCTAAAAATTATTCGCAAAATGCTGCGCATTTTGCTGAGGCTTGTCCGGCAACCCGGACAAGCCTAATAACGACATCTCTAAAATCAGCCTGTTTTTTAGAGATGACTTAAATCAATCTGTAATCAATCTGTAGCTTTTTACAATTCGGTTGTTGTGCTCACTTTCACTTACAAAAAATATTCTGGGATGTTTTAAAATGACATTCCATAACAAATGACCGAAGTTACCAGAAGCATCGTTTTTTGGATTATTGTGTTCTAAATCCTTCAAAGGTTTGAGAAACATTTGAGACCAATCACCTATTGGGGCAATTTGGTACGCTGAAAATGGCACTGTATTTCCTTTTCCTATCCATTTATCTACAAGCAAAAGTATTTCTGCTTCAATTTTGTTTTTATCTTGTTCAGATAGACCTGTAACAAAATGTTCTTGTTTTTCTACAATCTCAGCTATCATATCACTTCTCCTCTCGCTCCGTTTCCTGCGGAGCGTTGCTTAAAGCCTCAGCAAAATGCCACACATTTTGCGGATGCTTGTCCGACAACCCGGACAAACCGTATACACCCTGCCGCGCCATTGGCGCGGCAGAGGCTTCCTTTACACTACTCCCACACCGGAGTAACCT
>JAIROZ010000040.1 GCA_031257255.1 Spirochaetaceae bacterium
ATCTTGAACTTGCCAAGACATATTATGAACTTGAGCAATACCAGGAGTGCCTTGACGCGGTAGATAGATACGGTGGGAAGAAAACCGCTATTTTCAGGAAAGACTACGATTATGCCCAGGTATTGCCCAAAGCCGTCATATCCGCGGCGTATGTTTACGGTTTGGATGAAAACTACGCGGGCATTGCCGCTCAATACCTTGATGAACTTATCAAAAACACATCAGGCAAAGATTGGGAATTGCGCTATTTTGCCGCTCAATCATATATGAATATGGCGGCTATAGCGGAAACAAAGGAAAATCTTGCCAAGGCGTATACTATTTTATTAGAAAATGTTACGCATCTTTCAAAACAGCAGGAACAGTATTTGGCGGACTATATCGCTCCTGTTAAGGAAAATGTTGATAAAGTTAAAACCAAAGCGCAGAAAAAGCAGAGTGAAAAAACCATAAAAGAATTAAAAAAGGCAAGGGAAACGGAACTGCCCCCGCTCTCTCAGCCGCTCGTGGTAAATTACGAAGCGCTGCGTCTTCTTATGGACGAACTGGAAATATCCGCCCAGGAACGGCAGCGGATACAAACAATTGTCAAGGATGCGTTTATTAACCCTGCTTTTATTAACAAATATTTTCCTGATAAAAAAACATATCAGGCTGATGAGATTGCATTTAGCAGGGGAAATATTGCAATTATTGAAATCGTATTAGTTTCAGTATTCGTTCCTATCGCTATTGTATCTCTTGTGATTTTTATTACAGGTTTCCTTGATGAATCGTTTGGGACAGTAATTATATGCGGTTTGCTTTTAGCCGCTACTATTTTTTCATTTTGTTTTTTTATCTCGTCAAAAAGTCCGATAAAAAACACAACTGAATGGAAAAGCGCTAAATTTAATCTCCCCGCGGGTTTTTTATCCAAAGATTCCGCGATACATTTTACCATTCTTGCCAATGAAGACATTGCCGGCGAAGGAACAGAATACGCGGTAAAAAAAGTCGATAGGAATAAACGGACGGATATTGACAAATTCAAGGCGTATTCCGTCTTAAAACTATCCAGCCCGGTTAAGATTAAGAGAAACCAGGAGTATGTATGCAAACTGACGATAACAACGTTTGATGTCCCGCAAACCCTGTTATTTTCCTGCCCAGCCGGGAAAATAGATTTTACCTATCAAGGCATGGAGAATGCAAACTAGGAACTTTAGCGCAAAGCAGCTTCTTGTTGCCTGCATTTTAATGGTATGCTCCTCCTCGCCGCTTTTTGCGCCGCCTCAAGAGGCGCATAATTCAGATTTAACGCGGGTATTATTCGGCGTTCCCTTCGTTCAGTTTCCTGAACACGAAGCAAATCTTTCGCTGTTGGAGCAGGCGGCATATTTAACGGTTGACCAATACAACGGGTATAATTTATTCTACCTTGACAATTTAAGAAACGCCGGAGTAAAAAATCTTCCACAGGGCGCGGAAATAGACTTTACGGCGGGGAGCGAACATCAACGCTATACGCATCGCGGTTGGGATTTCAATACGTATCCTGTAAATCATAGAGGTTATAATTTCCAGCAAATCTGGGAAATGCGTAAAATTACACTACTATCGACAGTCAGCGCTGTTTTTAAGTTCAAAAGAGACGAGCAAATCAAAATTGAAAGTTTTGCCGCCCTGATATATGACACTCATATATTGGGCGACCATGGAGGAGACTCAAAAAGCACCTATCGAGACAGAATACCAATTTTTCAGCGCCCCGACTACCGGAATAATCGTTCCGGTTCCCAGCAGCTTAACCCGACAATATGCACAGAATTATTGTATCATATTCCCCGTCTGTTCAGAGAGCAGACCGAAACAACTGAATATAAAATGTTATTGCTTTATTTACAACGGTCTAAACTAACAGTATTGCCGTCAGTGCTCCCGTTTACCGATGAAGAATATATGCAATATCAAAACGCCGCGAGAGAAATGATAGAAATTTTAAGCAGGGATATACCCCAATTATTGTCCAGAGAATCTTTTTTTAAAAGCGCTTTTCCGCCTAATGGCGGGCAGTAATAAAAACAGTTGAAATCGAAGGCGAGTTTGTCTGGTAATATAAAACAAGGCTTCATGCAGGCTTTTGGAACAGGGGCTTGCGAGCATCTGCTGGACGCTGCCGAAGGTTAAAGTCCGTTTACGGCAGCCGCGCTGTGCCGCATTTTGTTTAATACTTGACGCTAGATATATTGCGTTATCATTTTTCCAGTACACTGCACACTCATTACTCATATCGAGTCTGCGCACGACATACACAGCAGAACAGAAAACGGCAATCTCGCCGTTGGATACTCCATTTTTGTGTTTTGTCGCAATAAACAAAACATCCGCCACAATAAACAGAATGGCTGCCACTGCCGTACCGGTATAACCCAATGCGGTATCTTTTTCGTTAGTTGGCGTACCGCTTGTGCGGCGGGCTTTGTTTCTGTTACGGGACGAACGGACGCTACCGCTTCCGCCTGCTTGTAAGCACTCCCCGTCCCCGCGTTGTCAAACAGGTCATCGGCTTTCATGGGTGTAGTATATGCTCTAAGGTCTAAGCGCGCCAATTCCGATACTAAAAATGGGAGGAATAATGAACAAAAATAGAACTTATGAGGCTTTGCTCTCATCTCTTCATGATGAATTAGAGGCGCTTTGCGGGGTTAGCGCCATTTTGGAACAGGTAAACAGCGCATTAAGAGACAAGCGCTGGGAAGATTACGATAGGTTTATGAGCGCTATTAGCGCTATTGGCGCTAAGATTGAACGCATAGAAAATGAGCGCGGCGTTCTTATGCGCTGCAAGGACAATGAAAACGGCGAGTTGCGCTTTTATACATTTATAGCCGATTTTGAGTATGCCGAAAGATGCGCCCTTGGCGATGTATACCGCGATATGAAAAAGCAAGTTGCGCGTATACGCTCGGCAAACAACGCCGTACACGATTACCTTACCGCTCAAATGAGCCTTGTTACCGGCATTATGGAAGCCGCATTTCCCGAACGGCGCGGCAAAATATACGGACGTTGCGGCAAACCCCGCAATTCCGATATGCGCAGCATGATTCTAAACCGCGCCTTTTAATCTCCGCGCCTCCGCGTGAAGAATCATCCGCGCCTACCTAGAAAAAAATCCTACTACTCTGCTATTATATGTAAGCAATGGAAACCATAGGACATCCAAAGGATAAGTCAACAACATTGGCATTAGATACCCTGACGGCACGGGGGGCGGAATATTTTGAGCCGCGCACGGGGGCGGTGAGCGTCCCTATTTTTCAGAGCGCTACATTCAGGCATCCGGGGCAGGGGCGTTCGACCGGCTTTGATTATTCACGGGGGAACAATCCCACGCGCAAGGCGCTGGAAGATTCTCTCGCTATTCTGGAGGGCGGCAAGTACTGTCTTGCCTTTGCAACCGGCATGGGCGCTATTTCCGCGCTTGTAAAAATATTCAAACCGGGCAGCCATATCATTGTAAGTGAAGATTTATATGGCGGCACTTACCGTTTGTTTAACAGATATTACGCAAACTACGGGTTTACATTTTCGTTTGTCGATACATCAAATTTTAGTTGTATCGAAAATGCAGTCACTTCTAATACAAAGGCGCTTTTTATAGAAACCCCCTCAAACCCGATGATGAAGGTAACCGACATTGAACGCTGCGCGGAATTCATCCACAAAAAAAACGGCGTTCTTATTACCGATAATACTTTTTGTACGCCGTATCTTCAGAATCCGCTTGCCTATGGAAGCGATTTTGTAATTCATAGTGGAACTAAATATTTAGAAGGGCATAACGATACACTTTCCGGTTTTATCGTTCATTCAAAAGAAGAATATGAACAGGAATTGCGGGATGCGCAGATGGGAGAAGGCGCAACGCTAAGTCCATTTGACAGTTGGCTTACATTGCGCGGAATAAAAACGCTCAGTCTTCGTATGGAAAAACATTCGGCAAATGCCGGCATAATTGCGCATTTCCTGCGGGAACATCCAAAGGTAGAAAAAGTTTTTTATACAGGTTTTACAGACCATCCTCAGTATGAATTGTCGCGCAGGCAGACGCGGGGGGACAGCGGTATGGTATCTTTTTATGTAAATGATATTTCTCTTGTTGGTCAGATTTTGGAAAATGTTCGTCTTGTACTTTTTGCCGAAAGTTTGGGCGGTGTGGAAAGCCTTATCACATATCCGTGGCAGCAAACGCATACGGCAATACCGGAGAGGATGAGGTTAAATGCCGGTGTAAACGAGCGTTTAATGCGTCTTTCGGCGGGAATAGAAAATCCAAATGATATTATCGAAGACCTTAAACAAGCGTTAAGGTAAAAACATATAGTAGAGTTGTTTTGGTTATAGAACAAGTCCAGTATAAACAAAAATATATATGAGGAGAGGATATGCGTATTTCAACCAAAGGGCGGTATTCACTTGCGGCGCTCTTGTATCTTGCAACACTTGAAGACGGCGTATATGCTAACTCAAAAGAAATTGCCGCCGCTGCCGAAACAACGGAAGGTTATATTGAGCAACTTTTTATACAACTGCGTAAAATAAAGTTGATAGAAGGAATACGCGGCAGAAACGGCGGATATACGCTTGCTGTTCCCTGCGAAAAAATCCGTATTGGCGATATATTACGAGCCTGTGAAGGTTCGTTAAAACCGTCTATTTGTGTAGATGCCCGTGTATGTCCAGCCGAAAAAAAATGTTTAAGCAAAAACGCATGGCTTTCGTTATACAAAGCAATAAACTCATGTATTGATTCAATTACACTTAGAGACTTGCTCAACGATTACAAAGCCCGCGAAAATCCCGGATATATAATATGAATCTTATATTTGTAATTATTGGCGGCGGCACCGGCGCTTTATTAAGATATATCTCAACTCAACTAATAAATACTCTTACGCACAATAAATTTTCGCTGGGAACTCTCTTTGTAAACTGCATAGGCGCGTTCTTAATCGGCTTTTTAATAAACATTTTTGATTTATTCAATATAAATATAAAATGGAAACTGCTGTTAATAACAGGATTTCTAGGCGGATATACAACATTTTCTACATATTCACTAGAAACAGTACAATATTTTGCAAGCGGGAATATTAAACAGGCAATAATAAACATTTTGCTAAATAATGTCTTGTGCATAGCATTTGTATTTTTGGGGCTTTGGGTAAATAAAACATTTTCTTCACTTTAACTGCGGCAGTTTCGGGGCGCAAGTATCATACCGGCAGCAAAGACTGTAAGGGGCGCTACAAGTATAAGCCCAAAGCAGCCGGCAAGTGTATGTACGACTTCGGCAGACACCCAGACCATATTCAAAACATTTTCGAGCGGGACTCCCTGCGCGATAAATGTCATTATCATAGCGGTATATTCGGCGGAATATGCCAAAAAAAGCGTAGTAGACATAGTACCTGCGGCTTGCCGCGCAACGGTAAAACCGGAACGCATAAGTGAAATGCGCGTTATTGCGGGCTGCTGTTCTTTTATTTCGTCCATTGCGGCGGCAATATCCATAGCTAAATCCATCATAGCGCCGGAAGCGGCAATAAAAATTCCCGCGATAAAAAGGCGCGAAAGGTTAAGATGACCATAGCCGGAAAAAAGCAATGCTTCGGTAAATGGGCGTACCGCCCCGTGTATTTTGAACTGCCATGTAAATACAAACGCCAATACTGCCGTCCAAAACACACCGCCCGCTGCGCCCAAAAATCCTGCCAGCGCCCGCTTAGTAAGCCCGCCTACCAAAAACATAATGAGCGCCGTTATCAATGTTACGATGACAAGCGAGCCCAAAATAGGGTCAACACCGCGAAGTATCAGCGGATAAAGTACTCGCACCAGCGCCGCCGCCGAAAAGACAAACGAAACAAGAATTTTAAGTCCCATCCAGCCCATTATCAAAAAAACACAGACTATAAACAGAACGGCTATACCTATCGTCTTTCCGGTGCGGTAGTGGTCGATAATTTGCGCGTACACAACATTCCCATCTTCGTTCAAACTGAGAACAGCGAGCGCCGCATCTCCTTTTACAAATACTTTATCAACTTCCATCTTCCCCATCAGATTGTTTGATGTAGAAAATACTTGTCCTTTGTAAGGTCCGCGCAGAACTTCCACATCGAGTTGCTGCTCGCCCTGTCGAACGGGACCTATAATTTTAAGTTTTTCGTTGTTTACATCAATAACCCGTACCTTGGCGCGGACGGCGTTGGCAGGCTGGGCGCTTCCTTCAAAACCATTCGGAATAATGAACATAAATGCCGTTATCAAACCCGCGGCGGCTACAAAAACCGCATCACGCCGCCTCAAATCCCTCATACCTTTATGCCCATTGCAGAAGCGAGTTTTCGGAATATGTCTGTGTTATCGTAATAACCCGAAAAAAATTCCTGATGAACGCCGCTTGCAAATGTTGGGACAGGGACACCGGTATGCGCGTAACTTGTCCAGCCTATGCCGGCGGTTTGATTCATTATCTGGGTGAGTTTGACAGTCAGCGGTTCGTAGCCTCCATATAGAAGATATTGGTCTTCGGCAAAAGAACGCTGCTGTTCATTGCCCATAGAACGCTGAAAGGCAAATTCAATCTGTTCTTTTTGAAAGTCCGAAAGTTCGTTGAAGTCTATACCGAAAGAATTGCGTATTGCCGGAATAAGGTCGGCAAGTTTTGCCGCATTTGCGGTGGTTTTTTCTTTGTAGGGAATTAACACTTCGCTGTCGAAGGCTACATAGGAGCGTTTTTGCAAGGCAACTTTGTCAAAGAAGGTAGCGTACTGAGTACCGGCAAATCCTATAGCGAGTCCGCCGGTTTCGTGGTCGCCGGTTACAACGATAAGCGTTTCGCCGGAATGAGCGGCGGCAAAGTCTAGGGCGGCGCGGATGGCGGCATCCAATGACAGAACATCGTAAATCGCGGCGCCCGCATCGTTTGCATGACAAGCCCAGTCAACCTTGCCTCCTTCCACCATTAGGAAAAAACCATTGGGGTTGTCCAATAATTCTATGCCCTTTTTTGTGTAGTCGGCAAGCGAAAGTTCATCCGTTTTGCGGTCAATTTCGTACTTCATTGCCCCTGAATCCTGCGGATGCGGTGTTACCGCAATTACTTTGCCGGCGCCTTTTTTAAGAGCGTTAAACCCTTCGTTGCTGTCAACATAGAGGTAGCCGGCGGCTTTGGCAATTTCTACCGCATCCTGTTTGTCTTTGTTCTTGCCTGTACGCTGGTCTACAAGCCCACCGGCAAAATAATCAAAGCCCGAATCTGCCATTTGGCATGCGATGTCGTAGTAATTACCGCGTGAAGGGACTTTTGCGTAAAACGAAGCAGGCGTGGCGTGATTCAAAGTAACAGACGATACAATGCCTATTTTTTTGCCAGCATCACGGGCGTACTCGGCAATCGTTTTGAACTTTTGCGTCTTACCGGCATCCATGTTGATAACACCGGAAAGAGTTTTGTTGCCGGTCGCTATCGCAGTACCGGCAGATGCCGAGTCCGTAATGAAGGTGCCGGCATCAAAAGTAGTGGTAAGTCCCGACACAGGAAACCGGGTAAACCTGAGTTTGGTAACATTTATGTCTTTTGATGAACGCGCTGTAGAAAATACCTCCGCCGCGCTAATTTGGGACATAGCCATACCATCTCCGATAAAAAGGAACACATACTTGGCGCGTCCGCCGGAATCAACAGATGCGGTGTTCTTATCGCCGCTTTTCATTGCGCCGCAGCCTGCCCAAAATAAGCAGGCGAGCGCAAGAGCGCTAAAAATTGTTTGTTTTTTCATAACAAATCTCCTTGCCATAAACATTAAAATACTCTTGTAAAATAAAAAGTGAATGACAGTAAAATGTAAGTAAATTTTTGCGGAGCGCAGGAAGAACAGCGGTGGTTTTCTATAACGGGTTCTTTGCAGCCTCTACTTTTTATGCCGTCTGTCCAGTTCGTTAATAACTTCGTTTATGGAGACGCCTTCTTTGGAGAGCAGCACCATGCTGTGATACAGCAGGTCGGCAACTTCCCAGACAACCTCTTCGTGTGTTTTTGCCGTGCAGACTTCGTATGCTTCTTCCATAATTTTGCGGCGTACACGCTCGTCCGTAAGGCTTGCCGTGTACGAGCCTGCCTTTGCCGAGGATAAGCGTTCGGCAATTACTTTTTGCAGATATTCAAGTGTGTAGCGCCGTCCTGTTTCAAAACATGACCATGCGCCGGTATGGCAGACAGCGCCCGCCGGCTCCACTGCGGCAAGGATGGCATCATGGTCGCAGTCGGCGCGGAGGCGGAGCAGTCTGAGTGTACTGCCTGAGGTTTCGCCTTTCATCCAGAGTTTGTCCCGCGAGCGGCTATGAAAACAAAGGCTGCCGCGCTTGAAGGTTTCCGCTACGGCTTCTTTGTCCGCAAAGCCGAGCATTAGCGTTTGTCCGTCCGCCGCCTGCGCGATAACAGGCAGGAGTCCGCCTTGTTTTTCCCAGTCAAGCGCGGCGATAAAGCCGTCCGCAAGGGAGATTTTGCCCGTGTAGAGCGCCATTCCAAGTTGAATATCGCAGCCCGCCTTGGAGAGCGCCGTTACTTCGTCCAAAGTTGAAACGCCGCCCGCAACTGTTATTTGAATTTTTACAGAATTTCGTAACTTTTGCGCCAGAACAAGGTCTATGCCGCCCATTTCGCCTTCGCGTTCAACGCAAGTCCAAAGAAGCCCGCCGGCAAACGGCTCAAGACCGGCGGCGGTTTCCAGCAGCGGCAGCCCTGTAGATGTTTTCCAGCCGTCAACAACAATAATGCCGTCCCGCGAATCTACGGCAACAACAAGCCGTTCCCGACCTATGCGCCGCGAAAGCGATTCAAGGAATGTCGTATTGATGCCGAAACCGCCATCAGGAAGCCGGAAGGCTTGCGAGCCTGCAATTATTTTGCAAGCGCCAAGGCTTACCAGTTCGGCGGCTTGTTCCGGCGTACGGATGCCGCCGCCCACACGGCACGATGCCCGGCGCAAAAGCGGCTTAATAAGCGCGAGGTTGTTTCCCTTGCCCATTGCGGCATCAAGGTCGATTACGGCAACCTCGCCATACTTATCGAATTCGGCGGCAAGTTCGAGCGGGTTGTCCCGCTCAAGGACTAGTTGGCTGCCCTGCCGCAGTTGGACGGCTTTTCCGTTTTGCAAGTCGATGGACGCTACTATCATATTTATTCTACAAGAGTTTGCGCGTTCAGAATGACAACCGCGCCGCTCGGATTTTGAGTAAGCGCCTTGTCACCCTGCACTATGACAGTCGCAAGCGGGTGCACCTCGCCGGTTGACCGCGCTTGCAGCGCAAGGTTCATATCAAAACGGGCTATGTAATTTTTGCCGCCGGAGGAGGCTATCGCATAGAGGTTAGCGCCGTTTACCCAGATAATGCTGTCTTTGTTGAGTTCGTCCGCGCCTTGTTTTGTTACCTGCAAGGTTGTCTGGTCAATTTCCACAAGGTAAAATTTACCGCCGGATGCCGCTACCGCGAGGAGTTTGCCTCCCACAAAGGTAACGGAACGGGCATTGAGGGTATTCAATTCCGAACTCTGCATTTGAGCGGCATTGTTTGCGTTGACACGAACTACACGCCCGGTTGATGCGCCCGGATTGAGCCGGACGCCGAGCAAACTTGGCGGCGGTCCGCCTTGCTGCTGGTCAAGCCCCAGTGTCTCTGCCTGGTCTTTCGCTATCTCCTGACGCTCCGCCTGCGCTTCTTCAGTTTTCTTTTCGGCAAGAGCAATGTTTTCCGCTTCTGCCTCGCGCTGCTTTTGCAAGTCTTCTTCCGCCTGACGCGCCGCCTCTTCCTGCGCGGCTAATTCCGCCTCCTTCTTGGCGGCTTCCTCGTCCGAAATCGCCCCTTCCTGTTTTGCCTGCTCTAACGCCGCTTGCTCGGCGGCAATACGCGCCTTTTCGTCCGCGAGGCGTTTTTCTTCAGCAGTTATCGCTTCCCTCTGGAGTTCCGCTTTCTGCGATGCAGCCTCCGCTTCGCGTTCCTTCAAATCGACCATAGCCTGACGCTGTTCTATGCCGCGGTCATCGTCCTTGCGGAGTTCATTTATTACATCCTCGGAAGTTATCGCGCTTGTATCAATGGCGGAAAGCGAGCCGTCCGCCGCCGTCCGCAACGGTATCAACATGAGGGTTTGCCCCGCCCATTCATTCCAGCGTGTGGAAAGCCCTTCGTTTCCTTCCGGCTGGAGGGTGTTCATAAGAGGAGTTTTATAGCGGGACGCAAAGTAGACGCGGTTTTTGCGGTAGACCGCATTGTATATTGTGATGAATTCGGCAAGAAGGGCGGCATCGTCCGTGCTGTAGTTGTACGCGCCCTCAAGGT
The DNA here is from genome assembly GCA_031257255.1 of Spirochaetaceae bacterium. Taxonomy (GTDB): domain Bacteria; phylum Spirochaetota; class Spirochaetia; order Treponematales; family Breznakiellaceae; genus JAIROZ01. The sequence goes on from JAIROZ010000040.1 coordinate 10,393, forward strand.
AGCCTTGAATTATCCAGCGGAGGTTGCGTATCGTGTCAACGCCCGCGCTAGGACCAAGCCCGAAGACGTCCGCATCCAGTTTGTCGAGTTCCGGCGGATAGATGTTGTGGCGCACAAAGTAACTGGCGCGCCCGCCCGCCTCGCCGGTATTGTTACGCACTGCCGTACCAAGCCGGTTGCCAATCTCCCAGATTTGACGGCGTGTATTAACGACTGTAGGAGATGCGTTATTGTTGATAAATTCCACCGGACCCAAATTTCTTTGCAATTCTGCTGAGTCTACCGGTGAATTGTCCGTTCCGCCGGATGCCGCGCCGCCCGTACCGGGAACAGGCTGGTTTTGCGCTCCGTATTCTTGAGCGGCAAGATTTGCGCCGCCCATTACTACTATTAATACAAAAAGGAAAATGCTCTGTTTCATTTTGTTAGTGTAAACCCGCTAGAGATATTAAGCAATAGACAGCGGCAGTTGCGGCACGCCAAACGCATGAGGGCGGCAAGGAAAGAACATCCATAAGCGGGCAATTTTGCGTCAATATAGCGAGAGCCCGTACTGAAGGCGCAGACGCTGGAGTGTCGCTTCCATACCGCGCAGTTCTTCCTCAGTTATAGGCGTCTTAAAATAGATATATTCGTCAATTTTGGCGATGAGTTGGCGTAAGGTTTCAATATCAATTTGTATTCGTCCGCTGACCGGCAGCACCGGTCTCTGCGGTATTGAACGCGGCAGAGGCGCTATGCCGTTTTGATTCTGCTGCAAATTCTGATTGAGTACGGGAGCCGGCGCTGCTTGTACAAGCGGTTCGGCAATGATAACCGTAGGCGCTTCGCGCTGTTCCACATTCTGATAAACCGGCATATTTTTGTTGTATTCAAAACCGTAAATATCTTCGGCAGCAAGAAGTACGGTCATCTGGCGTTTTTGCCAGCGCTCGATACGCCCTACATCCATAAAGTACGCTACAGCCGAATCATTTTTATTAAGCGGCAGCAATGTAAAACTGCGCCCTTGTACATACTCAGGCTTCCAGCGGGACTCGCTCATGCGTTTCCAATTGCCAAAGTAAACAAAGTCTGGCGATTCAAGTCCTGTAACAAAAATGCTGCCCATAAGCCCCATGCGCTCGTTACGGCGGGATACCCACCACTGGTCATTGCTGGAACGGTCTATCTGTGTTTCGTTTTCTATGGGGCGCAAGTCGGTGCGAAAGTGAGGCGTCGATTTTTCGCCTAAATATGTGTCAATAAAAAGTCCAAGTCCTACATTTTCGGGATTGGAACTCCAGTTTTCTATCTTGTAATCTATGCGGACGCCGTTTGAAACGCCGGAACTGGACGTTCTAATAAACGAAAATTCTTCGGTTATGGAAACATCGCGGGATTCAAATACTAAAGCGGGGCGAATTTCTGTCCCGCGTATAGTTGTCTTAAAATAAGGGTGGTCTCCCAGTACATAAGTGCGCCCGTCAACAAAAACAGTAAGATAACTGGTACGCCTATTTTTGTCATAGAACATAGGTTCGTAAGTTTTCTTTTCGACATCGCTCATATAAAAAAGCGAAAATCTTCCATGTCTGTCATCAAGTACAAGTTTGATGCGTCCGTCCGAAAATTCCGCAACCGAATATACCCGTGTAACAAGAAGAAGTATATTAAAAATGAATATATAAATCTTTTTCATATATTACCTATATTGAGTTTCCACAAGAGATTCATACATATTTAATGATGAAATAAGCCTGTCCCACAGTGCCAGCGCTCCTTTTTTTAATTCCAGCAGACGGTTGGTAACATCATAATTTTGACCCGATGTTGACAGTGGTATTCCGCTCCCTTGCGGCACGGTTTTAGGAATAGTCTGCGAAGATACTCCCGCCGCTTTTTGTTCCTCGCCCAAAGCGCGCAGCATAATATACGGCGCTATGCGGTTTTGGTACGCTATAATTGCCTCATCGTACGGAGAACTGCCTGTGTAAGTTTCCTGCAAAGGCTGTGCGCCGGCGGCATTCTTTTCTAAAGTTTTAATTTTTTCCTGAAATTCATTTACAATTTGTGTTTGGTTGATAACAGCAATGCGTTCTTTAGAAATATCGTATTTTGGGCTTTCCTTATATTGTTCCACGATGATAGTATAATAGCCCAGCGCCTGCCGCGTATCTCCCATATTCAGATAACATTCGCCAATCCAGTAAAGCGCGGCGGCTTTCTTGTTGTATTCAATCTGAATACTAACGCCCGAAGCATCCAACGGGAAGTTAGCGCCCCGTGAGCCATTAATGTATCTGCCGTCTATTCTTATCTTTTGTTCATACTCCTGAAAATTTCTTATAGCCTCTGGATAGCGCCTTAAATAAAAAAGCGCTCGTCCTTTATGGTAAGGAACTTCAAAAACACGAATGTTTGCCGGGTCGGTACGGCGTATATCCTCCAAATCATAAAGCGCTTGTTCGTATTCGCCTATGGCAATTTCCGCTGTGGCAGCCCAGAACAATGCTTCCGCCGCCCATTCCGGGCTGGATGCTTCACGCCAAGCCATACGGAATTGCTGTATAGCCTCAGTTAAACGACCCAGACCATAAAGTTCGATACCGTCTTCTATGCGGTCTTCCACTCGTATTGTACCGCCCGGCGCCGAGGCGGCAACAGGCATCATAAACGCTTCCTGCGCGGACAGCATCCAAGAAGAAAAAGCAAATAAGGCTGTTAGGACAAAAAACGCCATTTTCATTACAATACTCCATTTTGAGTATCGGTAGAAAAAATCAAATTCTTGACATACATGCCGGCGGCACAGACATTATTCCAAACTCAATACCAAAAGCATTGGTAAATGGTCGCTAAGACCGGTGCCTGTCCGCGGGTTGTAAATTGCGGGCTTTCCTTTGGAATTTACAAAAGGCTCAATATTGAGGGCGGATGCGTTTTTATATTTCCAGCCGCCGCCATCCCAAAATTCCGGGGAGAGCAGCAGATTGTCTATAGTTTCCCATTCGCCTTTGTAAAAATAAGAGCCGTTTTCTATATCGCCGTTCCATGGTGAGTAGAAAACGCCCAGAGCATAAGGAAAGTATGCGGAATACGGCGGTTTTTCGGCGCTTAACACCAAAAAATCCTGAGGGGCGGACTCTGTAAAACCGGAGTATGCCGCCGCTTCCGGGTCATCGGGCATAAGGGCGCAAATAGTACCTCTGCCGCGTCTGTAGAATTCATCATGGTTTTCGTTCAAATCGCCCAAAATCAGCACCGGTGTATCTATGCCGGCGGCGCGTATTTCTCCATAACGGCGTAAAATAACATTTGCAGCCTCGCGCCGCAATTTTTCCGTCTCTTCCTCTCCGCCGAGTTTGGATTTCCAATGACAAACAAAAAGCGCAACCTGACTGCCCCCTGCTTCTATCCAAACCTCCGCAATTGGACGAGGCAGCACTACGCCGCGTTTGTCGCTGGAATGAGTAAGCGTTTTTGAAATTTTATATCTGCTGAGTACGCCGGTTCCAAGACTGTAACCCGGATTTCCCGCAAAAAAACTGTAACGGTAATTGGACTTTTTTAGGTAATCTCCGGCAAGCGTATCAAGGATGGCGCCGTTTTCAAGTTCTATAAAGACTGTAACATCAGGACCATTTTCGCGCATTCTGTTCACGCCGTCCGAAACAGCCATTAGCCGCGCTTCGTACTTTTCCGCGTTCCAGCCTGAACTGTGCCTGTATTCTTCATATTCTATGCCGTCATCATTGCCGTCAAACAAAGCCTGCACATTCCACGATGCCACGCTGAGCGTTTGATTCTTGACCGGGACTTCCGCGCCGGTGTATGTGCCGCAACTGCCAAAACACGAGAAAAAAAGCGGCAAAGTTAGCGCCGTCAGCGCAAGCAAATAATTTTTTTTCATACTGAACTCCTATGCTATGTACAACCCGTCCGTGCAGGACGCATTGAAACAAAGCGCTCAGACCGGTATAAAATCTCTGCGGTATTCTGGTAAGATATAAATATGTTATTACAAGAATTAAGCGCCCCAATTCGTGAATTAGGGACAAAAATCAGCGGAACAAGGAGGCGTCTTTGAAGACGCCGGACTTGCAAAAAAAATAGCCGCTCTGGAGGCAGAATGTACCGCAGACGGTTTTTGGGATGACTCAAAAGCAGCAGAAAAAACTCTCACCGCCCTCAAGGCGCTAAAGATGCGTTATGAGCCGTGGATTACGCTTGATACCGAAGCCGGCGACATTGCCGTTCATTTAGAATTGGCGCTGGAAGCGGCTGACGAAGGCGAAGCAGACGAAATCGAAACAAAATTTGAAGCGCTAAAAAGCAATTACGAACAGCAAAATTTGCTGGAACTTATGCCCGGCGAGGTTGACGGCAATGATTGCTTTCTTACAGTCCATTCCGGCGCGGGCGGCACGGAGGCTTGCGATTGGGCGAGTATGCTTTTCAGGATGTATCTACGCTGGGCGGAACGGCGCGGTTTTAAGATTGAGGAAGTTGATATGCAAGAGGCGGAAGGCGGACTCAAATCGGCAACCATTAAGGTACTCGGCGCTTATGCGTACGGCTATCTCAAATGTGAGACGGGAGTTCACAGGCTTGTGCGAATTTCTCCATTCGATGCGAACTCCCGCCGCCACACAAGTTTTTCGTCTGTTTATGCCTTTCCCGTACTTGACGACTCTATCGAAGTGGAAATAAAGCCGGAAGACCTTCGCGTTGACACTTACCGCTCCGGGGGCGCGGGCGGACAGCATATCAACAAAACAGACAGCGCCGTCCGTTTTACCCACCTGCCCACCGGCATTGTAGTTGCCTGTCAAAGCGAGCGCAGTCAAACAATGAACCGCGCCACAGCAATGTCAATGCTGCGAGCGCGGCTCTATGAGCACTACAAAACGGAAAAAGAAAAGGAAAACGAAAAATTTGCCGCCGAAAAAAAAGATATTTCGTGGGGAAATCAGGTGCGTAATTATGTTTTTCAGCCGTACACACTGGTAAAAGATACGCGCACAAAGGTTGAGTCGGGCAACATTCAGGCGGTAATGGACGGCGAGATAGATATGTTCATTGAGGCTTTTCTAAAGGCGGCGGCTGTTTGAAGCGGAGTTTGCGCATTTTCCGCGCTTACTCCTTCCGCTTAAATAGTTTGTATTCTATAGAGTCGACCAGCGCTTTGCGGCTTGCGTCAATAACGTCTGTGGAGACGCCTACCGTTGTCCATGTTGTACATCCGTCTGTTGATTCGATAAGGACGCGCACCTTGGCGGCGGTCGCATCGCTGCCGTTTATTACGCGCACCTTGTAGTCGTCGAGCCGCACCTCCCGCAGGACGGGAAAAAAACGCGACAGCGCCCGGCGGAGCGCCTGGTCTAGCGCGTTTACAGGTCCATCGCCTTCGGCGGCGGCTATCTCTTCTTCGCTGCCAACCAGTACTTTTACCCAGGCATTTGCCGGATATATTCGCGGCTTCAATGCCTCTTCCAGACCGGCGTAAAATTCGCTTGCCACGCGGTATGTGAGTATCGAGAAAAAACTTTCGTACCTGCCGGAAAGTTTGCGGGCAAGAATCTCAAAACTTGCTTCCGCGCCCTCAAATTGCCAGCCTTCCGCTTCCAGTTCTTTTAGCCGCCGCGAAAGGCGGGCGATAACGGGGGCGTCTCTGGTAACACCGGGGAGAAGGCTCCGCAGGCGCTCGGCTATCGCGGAACGCCCGCCCATCTCGCTTATCAAAAAATGGCGTCCGTTTCCCACAAGCGCCGGGTCGATATGCTCAAACGAAGCGCGGGTCTTGATGATGGCATCCGCGTGCATACCCGCCTTATGCGCGAAGGCGGACGCGCCGATATACGGCAGTCCGCCCGGCAGCGTAATGTTGGAAATTTCCGCCGCCTTCCGTGTCAACTCGGTTATGCGCGACAGTTTGCCGGGTGGCAGGCAGCGCCTGCCTAATTTGAGTTCCAGACTTGGAATGAGGGCGGCAAGGCAGGTATTCCCGCAGCGTTCCCCCGCGCCTGTTAGCGTACCCTGCGCGTGTACCGCCCCCGCCTGAAGCGCGGCGAGGCTGCAAGATACGGCAAGCCCCATGTCGTTGTGCGCGTGAATACCGAGCGGCGCGGGCAGCGCGGCGGCAACGGCGCGTGTAATGGATTCGATTTCCCATGGGAAAGAGCCGCCGTTGGTGTCGCAAAGTACAAGGCGGCTTGCGCCCGCTTCGAGCGCGGAGCGGAGCGTTTGCAGAGCATAGGCGGAATCTTCTTTCCAGCCGTCAAAAAAATGCTCGGCATCATAAATTACCTCGCGTCCCGCTTCCCGCAGGAAGGCGGCGCTCTCCGCTATCATGTCCAGATTTTCCTGTGTTGAGGCTTTTAGCACGGATTCTACATGAAGGCGCGAGGTTTTGCCGAATATGACGGCAACGGCGGTTTCGGCGGCAAGCAAACTTTGCAGATTGGCGTCATCTTTTGCCGCGATGCCTTTTTTGCGTGTGGAGCCAAAGGCGCAGAGGCGGGCATTTTGCAGACGCAATTTTTTTGCCTCGCGGAAAAATTCGATGTCTTTGGGGTTGCTCCCCGGATTGCCTGCCTCTATAAAGGCAACTCCCAGTTCATCAAGGAGTCCGGTTATAGCAAGTTTATCGTGGAACGAAAAACTAATGCCCTCGCCCTGCGCCCCATCCCGTAAAGTGGTGTCCAGAATTTCAATGCTGTTCATTTTTCCGCACATCCAACATTACCCCAAAAAAACGCTTTGGGTAAGGGGATACGCCGAACGCCCCACTACTCACTCTCCACTCTCCGCTAAAACAGCCCCGTCTGCGTATTATTGCCTAACGAATTCCGCGCCCCGTTTATCCATTACCGTAAGGTTTATCAAGTCTAAATACAAATAGGGGTTACCGTCTTCTGTGTAGGTACTTAGAACGCCGGATGCGCCGACCCATTCACCGGCGGCGGGATAGGGCTCTGTTAAAGCCGGTTTGTTCCACGCCACCTGAAAGCCTGCGTTACCGTCATTCCCGCAGCAGCCTGGTCCATAGCGAATCACAAAACAATAATCAGTTCCGGCAAATTGTTCCCGCATAAAAATACCTTCCAGTTTTATGGTTTTGCCCAAATAGTCATCCGGGTTTAGGTATACATCACTTGTCTGCGCAAGAAACAATTTTTCTTTTATTTCGATAACGCCGTCCTTTTTATTGCGCGTATTTTCAAACTTGACATTTTCTTCAAATGTGCCGGTTTTATCGTCATTCAAGAGGGTTTGCGCCGCTTGTGTAACAGTAACGGCTTCATTTTTTCCCACTACGGCGTTAAATTCTTCAACCTTCTTTTTGGTATTTACCAGACGAAATACAAAAAAGATAGCCGTAACCGCAAATACGCTAACGGCAATGATTAAATTCAGTTTTACTGATTTATTGTTCATAAATACTCCTTATTGCACAGATTCTTTTAGAGCCGCTGTATTAGCCTTTTGTATTTCCAAAAAAGTGAGCCCGCTGTCAAAGTCTTTTTTGGAAATGTTATGGCAGGAATGGAGTAACAATTTTTTTGCGCCGGTTTCCGCCGCTATAGCGTCCGCCATTTTTTCGTTGCTCAATTCTATGTGGAATACTACGGGAATTTTCTCTGCCTTAATCTTGTTGATTAAAAAAGCAACCGTTGCCGCGCTGGGTTCCGTTTCGGTTGAACAACCGGGAAAGGCGGCAAAGTATTTTAGCCCATAAGCGTCAGCAAAATAACGAAACGGGAAGCGGTCGCCAAAAACAATCGTCTTCCGCGCCGCGCCGTCAACTATAGCCTGAAATTCCGCGTCTAATTCCGCAAGTTTTTGGATATAGGCAAGGGAATTTTGCCGGAATAGCGCGGCATCTGCGGCATTGGATTTTTCCTCGGCGGCGGCGCATAATGCGTCCGTTATAGCCTGCGCGATACGCTGCGCATTTCTTGGAGAAGTCCAGATATGTTCATCATACTCAACTTCTTCAGTTTGCTCATCTTCAGATTCATCTGAAGGCGTATCTTGCATGCCCTCGACAATTTCTTCTTCAACAGTGTCAACGGCATCCATCATGCGGACGATTTTCTTTTTTGAGGTATCAATGGACTCTAAAATCCTGTCAACCCATGCGTCCGACTCTCCGCCTGTATAGATAAACACATCGCTATTCTGAATAGTGATAATGTCCTTAGGAGTCGGCTCAAATGAATGGCTCTCTGCGCCGGGCGGAAGCAGCATAAGAATGTCCGCCTTGCCGCCCGTAATGGCGTGCGCAAAATCGTATGCGGGGAAGTTGACCGCCACAACTTTTAGTCCGCCCATTTTTGGGGCGGCGCTCTTTTTCCCTTCACAAGCGGGGAAAAACGCAATAAAAAATAAGGCTAAAATGCCTGTAAAAATTTGTTTCATATATACTCCAGAATAAAAAGTGTCCTCACCCGGATTTTTAGTATGAGGAAGTCCGAGGCAGGCGCAAAACTTCAGTTTTTGCAACTGCCTTATGTAATTGCCCGCTGCGGGGCATCAACAATTCAATTTTACCTTCAAAGTGAGAGGGGTTGCCGCAAAAATAAAGACTTGCCGTTTAATTGGCGTAACTGATTTTACAAACCGCGCAAGCAGTACCGCCGCCCCTGCCAGCGCAAAAGCTTCGATGAGTCTTTGCGCAATCTGCAATTCAAGACAGACGCGGCAATTTTTGCCTGTATGGTCATGCTGCTGTTCCGCAATGACAAAAAACCCGGCAAAAATAACGGCAAAAACAAGCCATGCGCTCAATAATGCGGTAACAAAAACTATTTGCCGTGGAACTTTTACCATGTGTTTACAATAATATAGTGTGAAAGGCTTTTCAAGTATGCCGATGCTTCTCTAGACAGATTTCTATGCTTACACTAGACTGAATATGTACCCCCTTGGGGTAACAGCAGAAGCGGGTATTCCCGCAGAGGAGTTTATGTTATGGAAAGAAGAGCGCAGTATCCGTCTACAGAAGACGGCTGTATATACTACTTCGACAAGTTACGGCAGCGCTGGTACAAACTTCAGGAAGCCGAACACATCCCGCAGGATGTGATTGAACAGATTAACAAAAAACAACTGGAAGAAGCAAAAGCGGCTAAACAGTAGTTGGCTGCCGGTGTCAAGTCCTGAAATATCGTGTTAAACAAATACACACTTCTATCGACGGACTTGCCTGCGCCTTGGTCTTGAAACGCCGCCCAAAGCGTATTTCTGCTCCAAAATGCCGTTCGCATTCCCCGCCCGTCCACGCATATAGGCGATGGACTGTGGTGAAAATGCGGCGGCGCGGCGCGGTAATGTTACGGGCGGTGAGGTTCCGTGTCAAAAGAGAGGCGGCGCCAATGGACGAGGCGCGGGGCGGGCAGCAAAAAACTGCCCTTGCCTAAAAGTAAGCGGTAATATTTACGCATAATCACCGGCATTTAAGATTATACGCCGGTTAAATCCGCGCCAATTATATGTTAAAAGATTCGTATAATCCAGCGGCTCAATTTTACGGAAACCGAATTCGTTATTACAATCAATCTTTATTGAATAGCCTTTTGCTATGTTTTCAACGGTAAAGCAGCCGGTACAATCAGAAGACTTGCATAATCCGGTTTCTTTGAAACATGCTCTTGTATAACCTAACGGTATTTTACCATAAACAATTATTTGATTATTTTTAAAAAAGTGTTTTGGATTATCTGTTAATTCCGGGTGAAGAGTACCGATTATAATTCCCTGCTCTTTAAGATATTGAGATGTATATCTATTCCAAACATTTATAGAATAATCAGCCGCTGTCTGATTAAATTTTAATTTTTTAATCTGGGCAATCTGCGAAATCCTTGTTATCATAATATTTTTACCTTCCAGTAAAAAAAGAATATCAGATGTTTTATTAGAAAAATCAAGAAGTGGTAATTTATAAAAAAGTGTGACATTCCGCAAATTGTAGTTTAAGGATTTTTTTAATTGGTCAATACTGGTAAAATCAAAAATTATTGTTTTAACTCCCTTATTTATCAAGAATGGTATAAAACTAAATTTATTTGTTTCTACTGTAAACTCTTCTAAATTGTTCAATAAATTGATACCGGACTTGTTCTGGTACAGAACAAGTCCATTGGCAGCCCCGGCATTTATTTCACCGCGCAGAATACTAATTGTATCAGAAGTAACTCCGGGTCTAATTGCTGATTTATCATTTTGTGACAAATAAATCAATGTCCTTGGATTAACGGCGTTTAACATCCCATGCACAGGAATATTATCGTTTAAATAGCCGCCGTATCCAGAAGAAACACGCATCTTACCGTCAAGAGCAGTCCTGAATTTACTTACAATTTCAGCAGTTTCCTGTGCTGGGCGCATCCTGCCTTCAATCTTAATACTGTCTATACCGGCAGAATGTATTTTTGATAATAATGCGGATGCGTCTATATCCTGTGGATAAAAATACTGTCCCGAAATATTGCCTTGCCGGTAAACATCACGGCACATTCCTGTACACCGCCCTCTGTTCCCGCTTCCTCTTTTATATGTTGACGCCCATAGACATTGACCGGAAAAACAAATGCACTGCGACCCAAATACAAATATTTCTAATTCCATACATGTATTCCTGCGTAATATCATTATTTCGGCAAGCGTTAATTCCCTCGCCAAAACAGCCCTGCGTACGCCTAGTTCTTCAAGAAATAGAATGTCTGATAAAGATATTGCTCCAAATTGAGTCGAAGCATGGATGGAAAGGTCAGGAAAATCATCGCGTAACACTCGTATAAATCCAACATCTGCGGCAATAACAGCGTCAGGTAAAACAAATGTACCAGAATGGAAAAGAGTTCTTATTTCATCAATTTCTTCGTCAGAAAGTAATGTATTAATTGTAAGATAAAACAAAACATTTTTCTTATGACATTTTGAAAGGAGTATCTTATATTCTTCAACAGAGAAATTTACAGCGCGATTTCTTGCGTTCCACTCTTTTAGTCCGCCATACAGGGCATCTGCGCCGGATTCTATGCCTGCCATTGCTTGTTGCATGCTGCCGGCAGGTGCCAATAATTCCATGTCCGCTCCTATGCGTTAGCTTTGCGTATTTTAGCTTCCGCGTTTTTTCCTTGTGTAAAATAATTCAAATCTTCTAAATAGCCGGAGATACGTCGAATACGTTTTATATCGTCCGAGCCGCATTTTGGACAAACATCAAATGTACCGTTAATGCCGCATATATTACAAATATCAAGCGGATAATTAAAGCCTAAATACGATATGCCTTTTTCTTCGGCATATTGTATCGCATCTAAGAGCGCTAAAGTATTAGTGAGCGGAGCAGAACGAAATTCTATATATGTAATACAACCGCCATTGCATAATTTATGAAACGGCGCTTCTTTATCTATTTTTTCTAATAGTGGAATTCCGGCATCAACGTCTATATGAAAAGAATTAGTATAAAAATTCTTTTTATTAACTTTATGGCTAAATTTTATTTTATCAAGTTCACAAAAACGTCCTGATATCATTTCTCCGGGCGTAGCAAGTAAAGAAAAATTTAATTTCTTTCTATTACGAAGATTATCAACGAAATCTCTCATAAAGTTTACTATCGCTAAAGCCATATCATAGGCTTGTTCGTCCTTGTAAAATTTCTTCCCGGTTATAATTTCAACCGTTTCGGAGAGTCCTATGAACCCGATAGACAGGGTTCCTTGCGTTAGTAACTCGTTAATATCTCCGCCATTTGCCCAAAGTTTGTTTTCCTTAATGAAATCAAAATAATCACTACCGCAGTTCAGTAATGCTTTTGCGCGTGCCTCAAGTATCGCGGAAACATCAACCATAATAGAATAAAGTTTATTGTAATAATCTTCTATGTTACTATTCTCTAACGCAATCCTTGGCAGATTAATAGAGGTATAGGCTAAATTACCGCGTCCAATAGTTGTTTCTTCGCCGTTACAATTTTGATAAACCCTTGTACGGCAGCCCATTATGCCTATTTTTTCGGGATAACAAAGCATATTGGATGAACTATCCGTCAGTAAGTAAGTTGGAATCATACGTTTTGCAGTACATTCAAGAGCAAGAATAAACAGGTCATGATTAGGCGCATCATTATTAAAATTGATATTATGATTGACTTTAAATATTATATTAGGTCTGACCCATGATAAGGGAGAATCTTTGAAGACCGAAAGCAAACCATTTGTTGCCGACCGTCCCCATTTTGATATGTCTAAGCCAATATTGAAAGACAAATAATATGGTTCACGGCAATATCTTGTCCGTGTTGAATTTATCCATTCAACAAAGTCTTTTACACATTCGTAAAAGAAAGACTCGTTGTTTGCTGTAAATGATACGCCGTTTTCAACAAAAAGGGTGCTTATTTCAGTATCAAAATTTGCAAAACCAATTCCGCCTGATTGGCACATAGCAAGATTCATAATAATAGATTTATATCCATTGAAAATCGAGGTGATTTTACCATAATCAGACAGTTTTGAAAAATCTTTATGCGCAAAATAATTTAATGTAACCGGAGTGGAACAGTTATAAACTTTACCATAGGCTTCCAAATCGTGAATATGGATATATCCATTTATATGTAAATCACAATAGTGTTTTGGCAGCGCATTTAATACTGCTTTCTTTGCCTCTGCAACACCAATCTGATAGATTTCACCTGCGAAGGATTTTCTTATAGCGGCGTCTTCATTCCAAATTTTATCCATTTGTATCCTCAGGTTTGGAATTAATAATTTGCCGCATACGCATATATTCTAACTCTGGAGTTGATTCAGTAGTATCTATAATGTACCAATTTTGAATAATCTTTGACAACTCACCGGAGATATGGTCGTATTTACGGGCTCGTTCAATTGTACGGTCATCATCAGAATCAATCTGCCGCGCATTGATTCTGCGAATGCGTTCGTCAAAATCACATCTTAGAAAAAATACATAATCAGGAACGGGAAATTTTGAATATAATTCCCGTGCTTTTTTTAGTGTTTCAGCCAAATCAAAAACGTTATCCGCATAAGCAGCAGACAGAGTACTTATCCAGTACCGGACAATCAAGGATTTATCATGTTCTAAAGTACATTGTCCGCAAAAAGCGCTGTATTTAAGGAAAGCCGGTGTGCGTTCCGGCCGCGGTAATTTTCTGGCTTCTTGGGATAATTTTACAGCCGTTTTTTCGTATGTTGGAACATAATAACCATCGCGTACGAATAGTGCGCCGACCGAATCTTTTCCGGTTCCGTTGTCTCCCTCAATAACAATTAACATAATTTCCTCCAAGTATGACTGTTTAGCGGCAAAAAAGTTTGATTAGTTGAACCTATATAAGCGGCTACAGATGTTCGCAATTCTTGGCGATATTCACCTGTTTTAATATAGTCGATTTTATCAAGAATATTATCTGGAACATCCGTGATAGAATATCCAGTATATAACGCAATATCAAAACTTCTTTTTTTTAGTTCAGTAATTAATAAAAGAACAGATTCTTTTTGTAGGAGAGGTTCGCCGCCTGAAATAGTTACACGTTTTGTTTTTAATTCTGAAGATACTGCGCGCACAACATCCGAAATCGGCATAACTTTTCCACCATTTATATTCCATGTTTCTGGATTGTGGCATCCTTCGCAGTGCTTTTTACAACCTTGTAAAAAGATAACTGTTCTGATACCCGGACCGTCACAGATTGATCCAGAAAAATCAATTTTATTTATTCTGAGATTTTTCACAGCATTATTCCCGCTTTGTCGTATATTGGTCTCCAATGCCGCTTTCCCAAAGCAGTTTTTCAGGTGTTTGCGCCTCACTGCCGGAAACGCAAAGATACAACTGCGCGTTCAACAACTGTTCAGCCGCTTTGAACAGCCTGTCCTTGCCCTCATAAGTCAATTCTCCGTAGATTTGCCTCAAAATCGCCCTCTTCTCGGCTTTTTCTTCCTGCCCGGCGCAACAAACTGTTCTCATAGGAATTATTATACTGACTTCATACCGATATGTCAAGTGTTTTTTTAACCATAGTAATCGTACCTTTGCCGTAGAAAATCGCAGAGTAATCTTGTAGCAATCGTGAGTTTATGATAGTTTATGCTGAAGGCGGAAAGAGGATGGCGGCATTGCACGAACGGTTAAAAGCGCTTAGAACGGCGTTACAATTATCTCAGCGCGAATTTGCAAAGCGTGTTTATATAAGCCAAAGTTTTTATGCCGAAATGGAATTGGGCAACCGTAACATCAATGAACGCATTATTCATTTGATTGCCTCGCATTACAATGTGAATAAAGACTGGCTAAAATCCGGCGCGGGCGCGATGTTCAGCGCCGCTCCGCCCGATGCCAAACTTGAACAATTAGTGGAAATTTTCAATAAACTTGACGATATGCTGCAAGACTATTTACTGCTGCAATCAAAAGAACTGCTGCGTATTCAGAAAGAAAAGATTGATATTCCCCCTACCGTCCCGCCGGCACATTCTTGTTATAGACGAAAATAAG
>JAIROZ010000114.1 GCA_031257255.1 Spirochaetaceae bacterium
CTTATGATGCGCGCCGCCCTCGGCTGCTTTAACAGAACCCGCAAAGGAACGCCGCCTATAAAAATCGGCTGCGCGATAAATACCGGCACCGTTGTAGCCGGCACCGTCGGCTCAGAAGAGCGGCTGGAGTTCGCCCTCGCCGGCGCGAATGTGCGCCTTGCCGATACACTCGAAACCTATAACAAACCGTACGGCACAGACATTGTAATTTCCGGCGAAACATGGCGGCTTGCAAGACGTCATATTATTGCCGAAGAAATGCCGTCAATTTCTTTCTCCGAAAGAAAAGTCCGCGTGTTTGCCCTTGTCAATATGAAAAACGAAACCCAGATTGCCAAAATGTTTGAAGAATTGAGTACCATCCCAAACATTGATATTGACCTCTGCGGACGCTTTATAGGACAGAATGGTCCCGCTACATTGCGGGCGCTGCGCCGTCTGCTCGACATTCCTACCCCCGATTTGACCGCGCAGCACAGCACCGCAAAAATTCAGTAGCGCTTTCCGCCCCAGTATACCTGATGAGTTACTTCCGCTATGGCAGGCAATTTTACATCCTTTAGCGCCCATTTCTTGTATTCCTCAAAACCTGTGCGGTCAATAATGTAGCCTATATGTTCCTTGCCGCCCGGTGCCGACGGGTCAATGTACTCCTTTACATAATCGTAGGTATTCAAAATTATTTTGATAATAGAAGCCTCGTCTATCCATTTGACAAAATCTTCCGCCATACGGGGGTTGCGTTTTCCGGTACGCCCCATAATTACCAGCCGGTAATAACTTTCGCGGCTGCGCGTCCATGCGGACATAGGGCAGTTCAGGGCGCATTCGCCGCAGCCTATGCACTTTTCGTGGTTCCGCTGCGGGCGGTAATTTATTTGGACAAGCGCTTCTACCGATTTCTTTTTGCAGTACCGGACGCAAGCGCCGCAGGTAACGCAGCGTTCCGCCTCAAATTGCGGATGCGTCATGCCGATAATGCCAAAGTCGTGCATACGCACCTTCGCGCAGTCATTGGGGCAGCCGGTTAAGGCTATCTTGAAATGCAAGTCGTTGGGGAATACAGCCTTTTCGATACGCTTGGCAAATGCTGTGGTGTCATAGCAGGCATAAGGACAGACGCGGTTTCCTATACAGGCAACAATGTTGCGCGTCCCCGATGAGGGATAGCCCGCGCCCGCTTCGTTGTGGTTAATATCAAGCCCCGCTATTACCGGCTCCAGAAGTTTGTTAATTTCCGGCATTTTTTCGTAGGGAATACCCGGCACCTCAAAGCCCTGCCTGCCTGTTAAATGCACTGTGCCGTTGCCGTGTTTTTCGGCAATTTCCTGAATAAGCCCCAAATATTTAGCGTCCAGATGTCCGCCGGGCACACGAATCCTTGACGCCGTTTTTCCGCGTACCTTAGTTACGCGAAAAGCGTTCTTCTTTAATTTTTTTGTTACAATGTCCATAATTCCTCCTTTTAATCTGTCAGCAGTTTACCCTGAGTATAATTGAACACGGGACCATCTAGGCAAACATAAATATCGTTGATTCTGCAATGCCCGCATTTACCTAGCCCGCAGCACATCTTCCGCTCGTAAGAAATCCAAATGTTCTTTTCGGCAAAACCGCGTTCCAAAAGCGCCTTGACTGTAAAACGCATCATAGCAGGCGGTCCCACAACAACAGCCTGCGCCGTACTCAAATCGTGTACATCAAATTGAGGTACATATCCGGTAACAAGCCCCTGCTTGTAAGTTGTATCTCCGCCGTTATTATCGGTTGTCAAAATGATATTTGCCGTTTTTTTCCATCTTTCAAAATCGGCGCGGAAGAGTATATCCTCCGGCGTCTTAAATCCGGCGACAAGCGTGAGTCCTTTTACTTCGTCCGCATGGGAAGCAAAATAATCCACAATGCCGCGCACCGGCGAGACTCCCGTGCCGCCCGCTACTACAAACAATTCCTTGCCTTTGTAGTCCTCAACATTGAAGCCATTGCCGTAAGGACCGCGCAAAAAAAGCGATGTATTTTTGCCGCGTGTAAATACTTCCCCGGTAACGCGCCCTACACGGCGTATTGTTAAATCGACAGTGCCATCTCCAATGCCGGAAACAGAGATAGGCGCTTCGCCGTAATGCGGAATTGACACTTCAAAGAACTGTCCCGGTTTTACATCGCCTTTGTATTCCATACGGAATGTGTATTCAAGTCCGGTATGTTTAATAATTTCCTTTACATTCGATTTGAACGGAATGTAATAATTTTCTGCCATCATAAGCCTCCTTTATCTGACTGCGCGAGGGCGGCGCTCAATTTGTTTATAGCGTTAGAAAATGATATATATTCAGGGCATACATCATCGCATCTGCCGCAGCCGGTACACATAGGATATCCAAAGCGTTTTTGATGGTCATATATTTTATGCAAGACCTTAAAACGCATACGCTCGCCGTTTTTTTTGCGGTACGAACCGCCGCCTGCCACATCGGAATAGCCGTCAACCATACAGGATGCCCAGACACGGCGGCGCTCTCCCGCGCTGCCGTTATCTGTGTAGAACATATCCTGCATAGTCCAGCACGAACACGAAGGACAGCCGAATGTACACCTTCCGCAGTTGATACACCGCCCGTCATATTCATCCCAGAGCGGCAATGCCGCCAAAGCGGATGCCGGAGCGCCGGCAAGCGCTGCCGGAATGTTGACACGAGTCTGTGTTTCGCTGACGAATGGAACCGTTACCTTTGTTTCTTTGCCTCCGGCGCCGCCGGCAAAAATTTTAGACATATCTTCAGCGCGGCAATTTATTTTGTACTCATCGCCGTCTTTCTCTACGCTAAAGTCATAGTCTTCTATCTGATTTGTTTTCATATCAACACAAAAACAATTTTCAAACGCGCTTTTGCACGGCATTAACGCAAAACGGATATTCTTTCGCATCCGCTCATAAAAATAATCCGGCTCTCCATTTTTTATCATGACATCATCAAGCCGTTTAAGCCCGTGAATATCACAGGAACGAAGAAATACAAGCGTTTTTTTCGCGCCCGTCTTTGCTTCTTGTACCTCATCTTCCGTAAAATAGAAGAGAGTTTGCGATGGCGCGTGAAGCGCCTCCTTGTACGAATTGGCTGATTTTTTGTCAAATACAATTTCTTCCGCCGCGTTGACAATGCCGTACCTGACCAAATCCATGCCGGAAAAATTCGCGCCTTTTTCGTACAAGACCGGCGCATAGATGATATACTCATCTTTTAATTTTTCCAGCGCCTTGCTGAATGTGTCTTTGTTTAATATATACCCCATAAATACCTCATTGGAGTTGTCCGGTAACCCGAACAACCCTATTTATGATTCCTTTTGACGAGAGATGAGCGCGTATGGCAATGTTACGCAGAATACTCCGCCTGCCATATTCCCCAGTGTTACAATACCAAGGTTGTAAAAATATCCGCTTAATGTTACAGCCGCCTTGAAAGGCGCAAATAACGCGGCAGTTAGGAGCGTCATATTTGCTATGCTGTGTTCATAGCCGGAAGTAATAAAGGCAAAGAGACACCAGAATATCATGATGAGTTTGCCGCTGTCGCTTTTACAGCGAAAGCCTGACCATACGGCTAGACAGACAAGTGTATTGCATAACACTGCGCGGAAGAAGAGCGCGAGGGGCGCGGCATTCATTTTTGCCGCCGCCGTTGCCGCGATAAATTCGCCTACTGCTCCTGTTGACAATCCGCCGGCATAAAAAAGCGCCGCTACAATTATGGAACCAACCCAGTTTCCTAAAAAACATACTATCCAGAGTTTTACAAGTTGCCCCGTATTGATGGTTTTTTGTACTATGCCGGCAAAGCCTACTAAATTGTTGCCGGTAAACAATTCCGCGCCGGCAATTACTACAAGACTTAACGCAATGCTGAAGGAAACACCCATAATCAATTTGGTATACGGCGCTCCGGCAAGTTGTCCGCCCAAGCTAAAAATCAGCAGTATTCCTAAGCCTACATAGATTCCGGCAAGCATTGCCGCAAAAAAGTACCCTGCGGGATTGCGCGACAGCAAACCGCACTTTGCCTTTGCCGCGTTTCCTGCGGCTGTAAATTCTTCTACAAACATAAAATCCTCCTGTTGTATAATATTGTAATTTTACAGCCGCTCATCCCGCCCGCGCCGTGAGAATTCTCACGAATTAGGTGGAAAATACGCAGGAGGGACAGGAGTGTAAGCCATGTTCGCGGGCGGGCGCGGCACGAGGTCTATGTACATTGGGCGTGAGCGTGTGCGGTTTT
>JAIROZ010000147.1 GCA_031257255.1 Spirochaetaceae bacterium
TCTATGGAAGAAGCATTTGTCCGGTATGCCGGCTTTAGTTTAGCCTCCGCCATTGAACGCGGCACTTTGCGGCAAGAGGCGGAACATCTTGGAATGAACATAGCCCCGCAATTTTCGGATGCCGATATTTACAACATCATTTTTATAGACAAGGTTGAGCCCGCCCTCCCCCGCGAAAAACCGGTCGCCCTCCTTGATTATCCGGCTATAGTCCCCACACTGGCAAAACATAAAGCGGCTGCCGGCGGCGATGATGCCGCGTCCGCGTGGTGTGAACGATGGGAGTTGTATGTGCGCGGCATAGAGACGGCAAACTGTTATTCGGAAGAAACGGACGCCGGCGAAGTACGCCGCTACTTTGAGCGCGAGTCTGCGGAAAAAGCAAAGGCGGCGGCAGTCCCCCACGCCATAGACGCGAACTATTGGCGCATTTTTGCCCAAAACGGCGGCTTCCCGCGCTGCTCCGGCGTTGCCATAGGCATGGACAGGCTCATTATGGCGCTCACCGGCAAGCGGGAGATAGCGAGGGTAAGGTAGGGAAGGGTTATTTTACAATCTCGCAGTCTGTAAATGTATCTGAATCTTTACAGAAACCGCGAATGGTTACTTTTTTTCCCGCATCTAAACCTTTTAATTGTTCAACAGCGCCCTCTGGGAAGTAGCAATCAATGTCGGTAAGTACAACACCGGCAATAGGCACCGAGTCTTTGGCAAAAGTAACGCGGGGGCGTTTGCGTATTGCGCTTCGTTCTACGCTTTTTACCGTGCCTGTTATCACGATAATTTTTCCTAAATACATTTCTTCCGCACGCAATTTATTTGATTTGAAATCTTTAATAAATTGTTCTATAGCAACCGGCTTTACATCATCCTTTTTAGGTTTATCCGGTTTGTCCTTGCCATACGAAGTAATTGTTATTTCTGTTATAGAACGCGCCGTTGTTGAACAACCGGCAGTTGTACATAAAAACAGAACCGCTGACAAAAAGCAAAACACAGGTAATGCTGCGCCGCTAATCTTCTTTACTTTTAAATTCATAATAATTCCTCCAAAAAATATTTATTTGAAAAACTACTTATAGTTTCTCGAATAATCTTTTTACATCACGCTGTACAAAAGCCCCTGAGTATTCAAATCCTAATAAATCTTCGGCTTCTAGTGTTAAAAAACAAACAGCGCGGACAGGATTGTAATCTTTGTAGATAATATCATAAGGTTTTGTTGTAATTGTAAATTCTCTTGTCCGGTTAGGAAACCACGGGTCTGATGTTGATGGTTTTGAAAAATTTACTTCGTAATCTTTTTCTTCTATCACTTTCTGGTCTGAATAAACTACAACTAAATTTGCCCCTAATTTGCCTGATGTTATTGACTTTCCCGTATTGTTTTTAATATAACCGCTTATTTTATATACAATCCCTTCATTTGTATAAGAAGAATAATAAGAATATCTATAACCATTATATTCGTTTGTGTAAACTTCTTCTTCGTCAATAGAAGATAGTGTAAATAATTTATCATCACGCAATGGCGTAATTCCGTATTTAAGTTTCAAAATCCAGTTGTCTGTAATGCTTCGGACTGTTTTATTATTTAAATCAACTTCCCAAAATTTACCGCGTTCCTCAACAGTATCAACAAATGAAGCCATATAAATACCATGTTCAGGTTTGTAGTCAATACTCCATTTATATTGGGTGTTTTTTTTTGCACCCTCTTCTATAGTAGTTTGTATTGTGTTACTGTATGGTTTCCCTGTTTTTGCGTCTATAGTATTTTTTACCATGTTAATAATATCTTCGTCTGACCTTTCTATTTGTTTTATGGATATTTCATATCGAAGTAATTGTAATTCTGTTTCTAATTCTTCAATTTTTTCTGACAAAATCTTGATTTGTCCATCGAAGCGGTTTTGCAATGATTCAAACGTTTTGTTATATTCAGTTTCCTGTTCTCGCGGAGGTAGAACAGAAAAAACTAATATACAAACGAGGACAAGACTTGGTGATAAAAATATCAAAAACAAATTGAATTTAGATAATTTCTTAAATTTATTTATTATTTCTAACATGTATAAATATCCTTCAATATGCACCGTAGGCAAACATTACGATCACAAATAAAATAATTATTATTCCAATTGCTATGCCTATTATAAATCCGCAACCTTTTCTTGCTGATAAGAAAAACCCTTCATCTGTATTTTTATGCGGCGGAATTTCTCTTTTATTCTCGGCGTGACGTGCCCATAAAAGTATAAGAAGAAATACTGCCGCAAATAATATTAGCACCATTTATTATTCCTCCAAAATTATTTTCCATACTTACGTTGATAATCCGCTTCCAAAAAATGTTTTGCGCGTTTATCTGACGCGGGATGGGAGCTTAAAATCACAAACGCGGGATTTTTAAAATCTTTTGCCATTCGCGTCCATAAATCGTAACCGGCGTTTGAATCGAAGCCTGTACTTGCGGCGTATTTTGCTCCTTCTTCGTCCGCTCTTTGCTCCTGTCCTCGACTATATTTTAAGAGTGCCACATCTCCGGCAAGCCCGAATATCAACTTAAACATTTCTTTGTCCTCAATCTCCTTGTCGGACATTTCGCTCATATCTCCGGTTCTTTTGTTTTTCTTTTTGGCTATATATGCGGCAGTTTTTTCGGCAATAAAATCTTTAACCACACCAGAACCCAGCCGCCGTTTAAGGTGATTTCGAGTCATGTGTCCTATCTCGTGTCCTATGACAATGGCAAGTTCATCTTTATTTTTACAATACTGAATCATACCCTTGTTTATGATAATAATTCCATTAACGGCGCAACTCGCGTTAATTTCATTTGTATTTTGCAGATATATACGCCAATCATATTTCTTGCGATTTATATATTTTGATGTGAGTAATGTATCAAAAATAGTTTTTATTTTCTGATACTCGCTGCCGGACCGCGTATAAGTACCAGAAGACATACCTTCTTTTATTTCCGCTTCCCAATATGCTTCGACATTATCTGTAAGCCGTTTGTATTGTTTATACAAACCCCACGCTTCCTTGGCTGCGTCTTTTAATGTGTAACCACTTTGTTGGTCTTCATCATCGTCTTCGTCATCATCTTGGGCAAAGACCGGGGTGAAAATAAAAAATACTAGCACCAATACACTTACCAATTTTTTCACACTAAAATCTCCTTGAATCTAAAAAATTATATACCCCGTCCAGCGGACAGGTTCTTTTACGTCGGGCAAGACGCGCATAGTGCATAAAGCACGGACGGAAAATACGAGAACTAACGGATGGAAAAAAGAATGGGGACAAACAAGAGAGCGCGGCAGCCCTCTTGACAAAAAAATCAGAGCCTAAAAAATTCTTGGCGCTTGGCGCTTGGCGCTTGGCGCTTGGCGCTTGGCGCTTGGCGCTTGGCGCTTGGCGCTTGGCGCTTGGCGCTTGGCGCTTGACGTGAAGTCTGCTCTCATAGCGAATTCATTATAGAGCAACTACAGAAGATTTGTCAACTAAAATGTCAACAACTATCGCCGAAGCGCGGCAAGTGTGATAATGGACAGGGCTGTTGACACTTTTTACCTGCCGTCTTAAACTATCGTAAAATATGGCATTGCGTTTTTGAGAAGCGCAATGGATGGTGGCGTAGCTCAGTTGGTGGAGCAAGAGATTCATATCCTCTAGGTCAGTGGTTCGATCCCACTCGCCACTAGGAGAGCACTGGAAAATACAAACGAGCATTTTTCAGTGCTTTCTTTCCCTTTATTTGCGCAATAGAATGAGCAAATAAAAAGGGAAACGCTGATGCGGCAAGCCTTTAATTTTTGAGGCTTGCCGAAGCATCGAGTTAATCAGCGTTTCCCTAGAAAAGTAGTTTAAGGAGCAAACAATGGCTAATGTTCAATTTGCCGCAAAAAAGAGAGAGGCGTCCGGTTCTGCTGCTGCGGCGCGTTTACGAAGAACGGGGCGTATTCCCGCCGTCATCTACGGGCATAACCCCGCTGTTTCCATCGACCTGGACGAACGGGAATTTGTAAACGGAATCAAAGGCATAACCGAAAGTACCATCGTTAAAGTAAATTTTGACGGGACAGAAAGGGACGCATTTGTCAAAACCACCCAGCGGAATATTACTTCCGGTAAAATTCTTCATGTTGATTTTTATGAAATCGAAACAGGCAAGGTGCTTCGTACTAAGGTATCAGTCCGAACAACCGGGAATCCGATAGGGGTACGAGATGGCGGTATCCTCGAAACGCCTCTGCGCGAAATTGAAGTCGAATGCCTGCCGGCTGACCTGCCGCCCCGTATTGTTGTTGATATAAGCGGATTGCGGGCTAATCAGGCGATTCATGTGGGCGACCTAAGTCTAGGAAGCGGCGTAAAACTTGTCTCGGCACCCGACAAAGTAATTGCGCTTGTCAAATTTGCCCGTCAGGATAAGGCGCAGGAAAGCGAAGAAATACCTGCCGAAGGCGCGGCAGCCCCTGCTGACGAAAAAACGGAAAAAGCCAAAGACGAAAAGAAATAGCCGTCTACGCTTAATAAGGGCAGTCTTCCTTCTCGTGTTTGTGCTGTCCGTGTTTCCTTGTGTCTATGCGCTGGGGGGAATGGAACCGGGTAAGATTGTCGCATCGGTGCCCGGCAGCGGCGTATTTGATACGGCGGACGATAATGTCTTGCCGGTAGTAAGCAATGTGCCGCCAGTTTTTGAACTAAACCCGCTTACTCCCGCAATTAACATAGTTGCCCCGCCGTCTCGCGCCGAACAAGTGATGAATGCCTTGCTCAAATCACACCCAAAACGGATAAAAGATATTGCCAATACGGACGGCGACTGGGCTGTAGAACTTAACGGCAAATGGTTTTTCTATGCCGAAGGAAAGATACTCCCGCAAAATCTTCTGCCGCAGGCGGGTTCGTTCAACCCTCAACCTTTTTACAATTATCCAAAAGAAATGCCCGCATGGAAACGCCCGGACAAGCAAGAAGCGGAACGGCTTTCCCGACTTACCATTTTGCGGCGCGGCGGAGGCGGGCAGGCTCGCTCCCAATTCTTTTATGATGAACTCTGGGGCATTCACAACCGCGCCGATGCGTGGGAACAGGTAAAAACGATACGATTTTTGGACAAAAGCATACTTGTACACCATGCTGTTTTGGAAGAATTGGCGTTAATAGAACTGCAAATAAAGCGGGAAGCGCGGACGAACAAACTAGTACGCCAATGGCTGGACGGCATAGGCTCAATTAGCGCATGGAACTGGCGCAACATAGCGGACACGCAGAGTACGAGCAATCATGCCTATGGCATTGCAGTTGATATACAACCAAAAAACATACGAGGGCTTGAAACTTACTGGCTTTGGACATCGCAAAAACGCGAAGACTGGTGGAATGTGCCGTATTCTGCCCGTTATCAACCGCCTGTTGCCGTTATCAAAATCTTTGAATCTTATGGCTTTATCTGGGGAGGCAAGTGGGCGTTTTACGACACAATGCATTTTGAATACCGCCCCGAAATTCTGGCGCTAAACAATATTGAAATGACAGGTAAATATTAGGCATACCGCCAAAAAGAACGGCGGACGCAAGCCCACCGGAAGCCGGAGGGTTTGTCCATATTTCCGCCCCATCCTCTAAAGTCGTTGAATCGCGAATGGCAGGCAAGGCTGTATTACAGCCTGCTCAGTTTTGCCACTTCGCTTATGCGCCGCCCCATGCGTTCCAGCGGCACTTGCTCCATTACATAGCCTTGCTCATAAGCAATGCGCGGCATTCCATAGACTACAGAAGTTTGTTCGTCCTGACCCAGCGTTATGCCGCCTTCTCGGTATATGTTGCCTAGTTGCGCCGCCCCATCCTTGCCCATGCCTGTCATTATTACACCAAGTACATGGTTTTGATACGAAACTGCGGCGGAAGCAAAAAGCACATCGACAGAAGGGCGGTGCCCGCTTACAGGCGGTTCCCGTGTAACGCGGACATAACCGCGCCCCCGCAATTTTTCCACTTCGAGATGATAGTCGCCCCGCGCTATCAGTATGCGTCCGCCGGTTAGTTCGTCTCCATCTTCTGCTTCTTTTACATCAAGCGGGCATATTTTATCCAGACTGCGGGCAAATTCCAGAGTAAAGCCCTGCGGCATATGCTGAACTATACATACCGGTATGCGAAGGTCGCCGTCCAATGTAGAACATACAACACGAAGCGCGTCCGGTCCGCCTGTGGAAATTCCTATGCATACAAGTTCTATGCGCCCGTTCTGGCGCATTGGCACTATTTTTGGAACCGCCGCCGGCTTTACGGCTGCGGGCGGTTTGCTTTTTTTGTTATACCGCCGGTAGCGCTCGCCAAAAGCAAACAACATCCCGATAAGGCGCTCTTTTACCGCGCTAATGTCAACGCTGACTGAACCGGAAGGCTTTTGTAAAAAGTCGCTTGCTCCAAGAGCAAGAGCCTGTATTGTAACAGCCGCTCCTTTTTCGGCAAGCGAAGACAAAATTACCACAGGAATTTTTATTCCACGGCGCTTTCGTTCCTTTAGGAATTCAATACCGTTCATCTCCGGCATCTCAATGTCAAGCACGATAATATCAGGCTGAATTTCCGGTAATTTTTCGAGCGCATCCCTGCCGTTTATCGCAGTGCCGGCGGCAAAGAGTCCCTCTGTTCCGTCTATCATTTTGCTTATCAGATTCCGCATCAAACTGGAATCGTCAACAACCAGCACAGCGATTTTATCATTCATAAATCAACTAACCCATTTCTTATAGAGTGTTGTCCATTGCGTTTTTACAAGGTCGAATTTTGTGTTCAAGCCAAAAAGCGATTCCGCATGTCCTATAAACAAAAAAGATTTGTTCGTCATACAGTCCCAAAAATGATTTGTTACCTGCGTCTGCACAGCTTCGTCAAAATAAATGAGTACATTGCGGCAGAATACTATATCAAAATTTAACCAAGGAGAAATGTTTAGCAAATTATGATAGTCAAAGCGTATTTTGGATTTGATAAAGTCCTTTGCCTTAAAGCCTTTTTCGTGCTTGTCAAAATATTTTTCCAGATAGGCATCTGGAATTCCAACAATGCGGTCGGCGGCGTAAAATCCTTCTTTGCCTGTCATAAGGCACTTTAGGCTAATATCGCTTGCCACAATATCAAAAGTCCACGGCATAGGCAATTTTTCGGAGAGCAGCATCGCTATCGTATAAGGCTCCTCTCCGGTGGAACAGCCGGCGCTCCATATCCGTATTTTTTTTTCTACCTTGTCGCGCTTTGCGTTGATAATTTCTGGAATGACAAATTTTTCCAAAGCGGTAAAATGCGGAATGTTGCGGAAAAAACTTGTAAGATTCGTGGTTATAGCGTCCAAAAAGGCATCTAATTCTTGTTTGTTTTGAGATATTTGCTTAAAATAATTGCTTACAGACTGTTCTTTGTTCTGCCTAAGACGCTCACGGAGCCTTCCTTCCAGCACAGAGCGGTTGCCGGGAGTAAAGACAATACCGCTTTCTTTATAGATAAGCCTTTTATAGTTTTCAAAGTCGGTGTCCGAAAAAAAATCTAAATCCGCCATTACGCTAAATAATACCGGAAACCGGCGTGAATTGACAGAGGGTACACGCTACCGTATTTGAAACGCAACAGGGTATCGGTAGCGGACGGCAACAGGCTCGCCATTGGCAAGCGCCGGTTTGCCGCGTTTGCCGGTAAATGCCTTTACCGCCGCCTCGCCAAAGCCATGCCCCTCCGGCGTCTCCTTTAACACACGCACCTGCCGCACATAGCCTTCGCGGTCAACAAAAATCTCAAGGTAGACCTTGCCTACGAGCCCGGCACGGAGCGCTATTGGCGGATATATAGTGGAACGCCTTATCGACATATCATCAAATTGAGGGAGTGTGGAAACCTCGCTCTGTCCCAGATAGTTCTCGGCATCCCCTTCGCTTGCCGCGTCCTCCTGCTTGACCAAATCGGGCGTCTCCTCAGTTTCCACAATGTTTTCGGCAACAGCCTCGGAGACCCGCTGCTCTATCGCCGGGGGCGGCGGCTTTTCAATCTGAATGTCCGCCAACTTTACAACCTGCGCCCGTTCCTCGCCTTTTTGAACTACAGTCTCCACAGAAAATACAAGCAAAAAAAGCAGCGCAATATGGGCGAGCGCTACAAGAACAAAAATAAATGTACGCGAAGGCGGCTGTTTGCCCCGCTGTCCGTCCGCCGCCTGCTTTTTGTTACGCTCAGTCTTCACCGCTAGTCATCCTTTACCACAAACGATACAACGCGGTACTCAAGCAACTGCATTATCGAAAGTACTTTGTTGACATTTTCAAACGGCGTATTTCTGTCGGCGATAATGTGAACGCGGGTTGCCGGAGCGGTGCGGTATAAATCGGCAATTACATCTTCGACAAGTTCAAGGTCGGCGCTCTCGCCGTCAAGAAATACGCTGCCTTCTTTGTTTATCCAGATTTCCAGATTTTTGCGCTCGCTTACACGCTGAACGGCATCCCGCGCTTCGGGATAGTCAACTTTTATTTCTTTGCGGTAATTGATAAGAGAAACAAGCATAATAAAAATGAGAAGCAGGAACGCCACATCGCTCATCGCGTTCATCGGAATTACCGTCATCTTTTTTCCGCGCTTGATATTCATAATTCGCTGTCCTCCGGTTTTTCTATGCGGAACGAAAATGAATCAACATTCAGATTTTCTGCCATCTCTACAAACGATACAACATTCTGCCAGGGCGCTTTTGGAGATATTATTAGCATTAAAGCGAGGTTCGGAGAAGCGTTTACCGCGCTTCTTATATCAACTTCCGCGTCACGCATTGAACGCGGTTCTCCATTGAATAAAACATTCCCGCTCTCGTCTAATTGATAGCGGAGTACATCATCTTTTTTTACAAGGCGCGTTGAATCTTTGGCGGGCAGGTTCATTAAAAAGCCTTTGTTTATATTAAAGCCCGCAATAACAATAAAATAAATGATGAGCAAAAACGCGATGTCGCTGGTCGCGCTTGATTCGGGAAAGATTCTTTTTTTACGCCGCTTTATTTTCATTATGAATTATTACGCGCCGGCGGCACCGGAATTAACTGTATTTGTTACGGCAAACTGAGTGATAATTTCGGAACAGGCTTTTTCGGTGTCTGCGGCGAATTTATCAACGATGTGTGTAAGAAACGAGGAGGCAACCATTGCTATAATAGCGATGATAAGCCCGAAAACTGTTGTAATGAGCGCTTCGTAGATGCCGCCGGCGACTATTTGCGCGTTTACTTCGGTGGCTTCCGCTATCGACTTAAATGCGCCAATCATCCCGCTTACAGTGCCTAAAAACCCCGTTATAGGGGCAAGCGAGCCTAACGCCGTTAAAAAGTCAAAGCCGTTTTCCATGCGGGTAATTACGGCGGCGCTCTCGCTTTCGGCGGCTTTTTCCATTATATGCTCGCCTAAATGCGCGTTTTCCAAAAGGCGTCCCATTATCGGCGCAGCCATACGCCGCGCCTTGCGGTCTCCCACCAGCGCCTTTGCGCCTTGTATATCATTTTTTTTGATACATTCCAATATGGCATCTTCCAAGTCGCTTACCCGGAGGTTGTGATAAAATAAATATATCACTCTCTCTATAGCGATGCTTACAGTCGCTATAGAAAACAACAGAAGGGGCCACATAAAAAATCCGCCCATCTTAAAAAATGTAAATAAACTCATTATATATTCCTTTTGCCGTGTAAGAGGCGCTAAAAATCAGCGCATTCCTAAAATTTCCGGCAGTTCATCCCATATATATTTTAGATATATCCAGTCAAGCGCTTCGTCCCAGTCGCGCCATAGCGCCCCGCTGTCGCGGAAGCGGCGCATATATTCCGGGAATATAAGCGAGGTATAATCAGCGTTCCAAAATACATCCTCGCCCCATTCATATTTTATGCCGCCTTTATTTTCGTTTATCAAATTTTTATACATATCCGGGCGATTCTTTGCGGGGCTTATTTCCGGAAGGAGCACCGGCTTCCAGTATGCGTCAAATTTTTCCCGCGTCCGCAAATTGCCTTCTTCCGCTTTAAGCGTAAATTCACCGCCTTCTTTCTTCATCCAGGCAACAAGCGCGTCTATCCGTTCCTCGCGCCGGCGCAGTTCCACAAGAGCGCGTTCACCCTCAAGCCGCGTAGCCCCTCTCCGTACAGCGCCCGCTCTTATATTCACCGTTTCGATATATGTCCCCAGTTTGATAGACGCGGACTTTGCGTCTTCTAACGGAGTATATACTCCTTCCGCGTATACATCGTAGAAAACTTCGTTCCAGCCGCCGTACGAGGCGCTTAAAAGCCGCGCACCCGTTATCGAAAAACGCCCGCCATCGCCCGGCATCCCTCCATACAGTTTGATGGCGGGAAGCCGCTTATTTTGAATGACAAGCGCTTTTTCTCCATTTTTTTTGATAATGGGAGTAACAGAGGTATATTGGGAAACGGACGCCGCCGCGCCGGCTTTTTTTTCGGCAAAAGCGCTTCCGTCCAAAATCCGCCCCGCGCCCTCGGTTATTGAAACGCAGGAGGCAAGGGCTAACGCCGCCAAAAATAAAACGCCCTCGCCGGACTTTCGCAGGTTCATAAACGCAGTATACAGGAAAAGAACTCAAGGCGGGTAGAGGGCGCGGCTGTGGAGAGCCCCCTTGTCAAACAAAACACTATTTTTTAGCATAACAACAATCTTTTACATCTTTTGGAGGAAAAATGAAGAAAAGAATTTTTGCGGCGCTGTTTGCGGCGTTTGCATTTGCGGCGGTATTTACCGCAGTTTCGGCATCTTGTAAAAAAGAGCAGCCGAATGAGTATGCGGTGGTTATTAAAACGCTTGCTTCTCCGTTCTGGCGCGGTATTCAGGAAGGCGTCGAGGGTAAGGCAAAAGAACTCGGCATCAAAGTAGACGTTTACGCGGCGAATTCAGAGGACGACATTGAAGGTCAGGTTCAACTGCTCGAAAATTGCATTTCCAAGGGCTACAAGGTAATCGGTGTTTCGCCGATTTCGCCGGTAAACCTTAATGCTGTCATCGCGCAGGCAGCCAAAAAAGGCGTCTATGTTATTAACATTGACGAAATGGTAAATCTTGAAAACCTTAAATCGCAGGGCGGCGCTGTGCAGGGCTTTTGCGCAACGGACAATGTTGAGGTAGGGCGCATCGGCGCGGGTTACATCGTTAGCCTGCTTCCCGGCGGCGGACAGGTTGCCATTATCGAAGGCATGGCGGGCAATAAATCCGGCGAAGACCGCAAAAACGGCGCTGCCGAAGCGTTTAGAAATGCGAGCGGTTTTGAAATTGCCGCAAGCCAAGCGGCGGATTGGGACAGAACCAAGGCTTTTGATGTGGCAAACAGCATTATCACGCGCTTCCCGGACATTAAAGGGATTTACTGCTGCAACGACACAATGGCGATGGGCGCTTTGGAAGCGGTAAAACGCTCAGGCAAAACGATTATTGTTGTAGGCACGGACGGAAACGAAGATGCGGTTCTGTCGGTAAAGGCGGGCGAACTTGCCGCAACGGTCGCTCAGGATACACGGGGCATAGGCGGAATAGGTGTTCAACTTATGTATGATACATACAAGAACAAACCGAAAATCGACCCCAATGCCGAAGTGCCTTTTGTCGGCGCTAAAGCGCAACTTGTAACAAAGTAACGCGCAAGCCCGCGCTTGACAGAACCGGCGCGGGCAAATTTTTAATATGGCAAAAATCACACCACTTTTGGAAATGCGGAATATCCGCAAGGAATTCCCCGGAGTTACCGCGCTCAATAATGTCAATTTTGATGTACTACCCGGCGAAGTACATATCTTGTGCGGAGAGAACGGCGCGGGGAAGTCAACACTGATGAAGATACTGAGCGGCGCGTATCAGCCGACAGACGGACATCTTGTAATTGACGGCAAAGAATACCGTTCCCTTACCCCCCGTGAATCATCGCAGGCGGGCATCAGCATAATATATCAGGAACTTAGCGTTATCAGCGAACTTTCGATAGCGGAAAACATTTTTTTAGGACGCCTTGCGGAGAAAAAATTTCTGGGACTTAATGTTGTTGACGGCGCGGCAATGCGAAAGAAAACATCGGAACTTCTTGCCCGCGTAGGACTTAACAAAAAGCCGGACACGCTTGTCGGCAGCCTTTCGATACCGGAAAAACAACTCGTGGAAATAGCAAAGGCTGTCGCGTTTGACGCAAAAGTAATTATTATGGACGAGCCCACATCGTCCCTTACAGAAAACGAAGTAGAAAAATTGTTTCTGATAATCCGCGCGCTTCAAAACGAAGGACGCGGAATCATATATATTTCGCACCGGCTTTCGGAACTAAAAAAAATCGGCAGCCGCGTTTCGGTACTCAAAGACGGACAATATGTAGGCACAAGGAATATCGCGTCTATTACCGAAGACGAAATTATTACTATGATGGTAGGACGGAGCATAAATGAGCGCTATAATTTGGAACCGGTATTAAAGCAGGGCGAGCCTATTTTTGAAGTTTCGCATTTTACCCGCAAAGATAAAAAAGCGTTTGATATTTCATTCAGTTTGTATAAAGGCGAAGTGCTGGGATTTTCGGGGCTTATCGGCGCGGGCAGGTCGGAATTGATGAACGCAATTTACGGCGCGGAAAAAAAAGAAAGCGGCGTTCTGTATATAAATGGAAAAGAAGCGCATATAACGAACACCTATGACGCTGTAAAACAGGGCATAGCGCTCTTAACAGAAAACAGGCGTGAAACAGGCTTCCTCAAAAATTTTTCAATAAAAAATAATATATCAATAGCGAGTTATTTAAAAAATTCAAAATGGGGCGGTCTTTACGGGCTTGTAAACAAGGATTACGAAAAAAAAATATCAGAGGAGCAAAAGGAAGCGCTTAGTATTAAATGCGCATCTGTCGAGCAAAACATTACAAACCTTTCCGGCGGCAATCAGCAAAAAGTGATACTTGGAAAATGGATTGCCAGTATGCCGCGCATCATTATTTTTGACGAACCGACAAAAGGAATAGATGTAGGCACAAAATCGGAAATATATAAACTTCTGCGCCGGCTTGCGTCCGAAAATATCGGCGTTATTGTTGTATCATCAGAAATGCCGGAACTTCTTGCCGTCTGTGACAGAATCATTGTATTTTCGGGCGGCAGGATTTCTGGAGAATTCAACGGGCGCGAAGCAACGGAAGAAATGCTGTTAAAGGCGGCAACCGCAAAAACAGGAGAGAACGCGGCATGAAAAACAATAAATTCAAATTTCAACAATTTTGGGACAAGTACTCTACGGGAGCTATTGTGGCGCTTATGGTGCTTGTATTCGGCATATTGGAACCCTCATCGTTTCTTAAATTCGACAACCTGATAAAAATTACCGAGCAAAGTTCTATAACGATTTTGCTTGCCTGCGGTGAATTCTTTGCGATACTGCTTGCCGGAATAGACCTTTCGGTAGGCTCCGTAATGGCGCTTTCCGGCGTTGTTACCGCAAAATTCCTTGTGGCGGGATTCCATCCGGTTATTGCCGTACTGCTCGGTGTTGTCGTGCTGGGCGCTCTTTTGGGCGCTCTTAACGGCGCTCTGGTTAATGTTACAGGGCTGCCGCC
The DNA here is from genome assembly GCA_031257255.1 of Spirochaetaceae bacterium. Classification (GTDB taxonomy): domain Bacteria; phylum Spirochaetota; class Spirochaetia; order Treponematales; family Breznakiellaceae; genus JAIROZ01. The sequence goes on from JAIROZ010000147.1 coordinate 13,645, forward strand.
TTTTATCATTACGCTGGGCACTCAACTTGTATTCCGCGGCGTTACAATGATAGCCTCGAACAGGCAGGCGGTTGCCGGAGTGCCGGGCGCGTATTCGCGGTTCATTGCCGGGCATACACTGTTTATTATTCCCAATCCGTTTATTATCGCGGCGCTTGCGGCGGCGGTGCTTACATTTTTTTCGCTAAAAACAAAAGCGGGACGCAACATTTACGCGATAGGCGGCAATGCTCAGGCGGCGTGGTTTGCCGGCATAAACATAAAAGTACATACCTTGCTTGCGTTTATTATTTCCGGTATATGTTCCTCGCTTGCCGGAATGGTAAATGTTGCGCGGCTTTCCGCCGCCGAACCTAACGCCGGCACAGGCTACGAAACCTACGCGATAGCCGCCGTTATTATTGGAGGCACGAGTTTCTTTGGCGGGCAGGGCGTAATACCAAAGGTTGTAGTAGGCGGCATTATTATAGGCGTTATCAACAACGGATTAAATATGATAGGACTTTCATCATTCTATCAGCAGATAGCAATGGGCTCTATGATAATTATCGCGGTAACGCTTGACCGCTTTTTTGGGGCAAGCAGTAAGATGGCAAAATAGGAGTATATATGAAACCTGAATTTTCAATTTCACTTATGTGTATTGATTATCTTAACATTAAAGAACAAGTACAAATTTTGAATACAAAGGCAGATTATTATCATATTGATATTATGGACGGGCATTTCTGCAAGAACATTACGCTTTCGCCCGATTTTATGCGTTCTGTAAAAAAGATTGCCCGCCTTCCGTTTGATGTTCATCTTATGGTGGAATATCCGAACGATTTTATTGACCTTGTACGGGACGCCGGCGCGGATATTATTTCGCCTCATGCGGAAACCATCAATACGGATGCTTTTCGTGTAATAAACAAAATTAAATCGCTTGGCGCTAAAGCGGGCGTGGTGCTTAATCCGGCAACTCCGCTGGAATATATCAAACATTATGCCGGGCGTCTCGACCTTATTACAATAATGACAGTTGATGTGGGATATGCCGGGCAAAAATTCATTCCTGAAATGCTTGATAAAATACGGCAGTGCAAAGAATGGAAAGCAAAGTATGGCTGGAATTACAAAATTTCGATAGACGGCTCGTGCAATGCTTCAACTTTCAAAATGCTTCAGGATGCGGGCGCGGAAATATACATACTCGGCACATCCGGGCTTTTCGCGCTGGACTCCAATTTGAATACGGCATGGGATAAAATGAAACAAAATTTTGACGGACTGCATATATGCTGACTCTCGGTTTAGACATAGGCGGTACAAATATTCGCAGCGGTTTTGTTGACGGCAATTTGCGCCTTACGGATTTTTTAATAACAAAAACAGAAGATGTATTTGCCGCTGCTGCCGGCGGCAACGGCAAAAAACTTACCGCGTATATCGCGGAACTTGCGGCAAAGCATAGCGCAAAGCCTGATTGTGTTTCGCTGGGTGTTCCTTCAACTGTAGACAAAACAAACAGGCGCATTTGTTCAACGCCTAACATACCGGGTCTTAATGATATTCCCATTGCCGGTATGGTCGAGGAGGCGCTCAATCTTCCGTGCTATGTACAACGGGATGTATGCTTTTTGCTGCTGCACGATATATATGAGCATAAACTTTCCGGCGCGGAGGATTTTATCGCGGGCTTTTATGCCGGTACCGGTCTTGGAAACGCCATTGCGTATCAGGGAAAACTCGTTACCGGAAAGAACGGCGCGGCGGCAGAGTTGGGGCACATTCCGGTTTTGGGTAGAACCGGTATATGCGGCTGCGGGAATTCCGGCTGCATCGAACTGTATGCCTCCGGCAAGCATCTTGCCGAAATCCGGGACAGACATTATCCCGCCCTTACCATAGACGAAGCGCTGCGCCGCCATTCGCAAGAAAAGCCCATTGTTGATTTTCTGGACGCGCTTGGCGCGGCAATAGCAACGGAAATAAACATACTCGACCCAGGTCATGTTATTCTTGGCGGCGGTGTTATTTTACAAGACGGCTTTCCCCGCGCCGCGCTCGAAGAACGCATACTCGCCCATACGCGCCGCCCATATCCCGCAAACGGTCTGGAATTTATCTACTCGCGGGAATCTCAGGAGAACGGCGTTATAGGCGCGGCGCTCTTCGCGCAAAGCAAAATGTAGACTTTTGCCGGCTTAGTTCAGAAAGGGCAGGAAGGAAGAAAAGGATATGGATATTCCTTGAATATAACTGAATTTTTACGCGGAATTACCAAGCGGTTTAGTAAAGCCTTTTAAAACACTGCTGCTTTTATGGCAGTTCCAGAATACGACCAATGCTAAGGATTTCTTCGGGGTTCATTCCATTTTTTGCGGCAATTGCGCCTACCGTAACGCCGTTACGGCGGGCAATGCTGTAAAGTGTATCGCCTTTTTCCACGCGCCATAGGCGTATAAGCGGCAGCCCGCCGTCTTCCAGCGCTGCGCGGACGGCGGCGGCATTTTCTTTGCGCACCTTTAGTTCGTAGGGTTTGCCGTCCGGCGTGGGCGGCGGCGTTACATTATTAAGCAGTTCACGGTTAAAGGTACGAAGGGCATCCTGTTTCAGTCCCGCATACTCCGCAAGCAAAGTTATGTCAACCTGACGCGGTATTGGTATCAATTCCCATTCGTAAACTTCGTTTGACCAGTCAATATTGAGTCCAAAACGGCGCGGGTTTGTAACAATGTGGTAAACGGCAAGCAACTTGGGTACATATACCGATGTTTCTTTTTTCAGTTTGTCAATTTCGTTCAGTTTCCAGTAATCCTGAATTCCCGTTTGCTTGATGACGCGGGCAATCTCTCCGCCGCCTGAATTGTACGCCGCCAGTGCCAGATGCCAGTCGCCGAATTCGCGGTAGTGCGCCTCCAGTTTGGAAAGCGCCGCATGGGTTGACTTGTAAAAATCGCGCCGTTCATCAACCCAATCATTTATGCGCATATATGGCTTGATACTGTTCCGCATAAATTGCCACAGCCCGCTTGCGCCGGAACTGGAAAGCGCCTGCGGCTTAAACCCGGACTCTATTACAGGCAGATAGAGTAAGTAAGGCGGCATCCCGCGCTTTTCAATTTCGTCTCGTATAAACGCAATGTACGGCTCTCCCGCCTTTAATGTTGATTCAATCCACTTTTTTAGAGCAGGCGATGTATAACGCTGAATGTAACTCTGAGTAAGCGGATGTTCAAGTCCGGGCAGCGGATAGGCGGGCAATAAATTGCTCCCGGCTTCTTCATTCTGGGGCGCTTCGGCGTGTGATTCTGTTTCATGGGTTGAAGAGCGGTCTTCCTGCTTGTAAGCGGCAAGCCTCGGCGGTAATGCGGCGGCGGCTTTTGAACGCAGAGGGCGTTCAAAGTCAGGCGCGGTATTCTCCACAGCGTTTATTTCCGGCGAAGACAACGCGGCGCTTGCCGGCAGTTCAGAAGCGCGGACATTAAGGCAAAGCAGTAATGCCGGGAGCACGGTTAGCGCGGCAGGAATAGAGCGCCTGATTTTTGGTTTTTTATTTATTGGCATTTTCGTGCGAGGCGGCAATGGAGATGTTTCCCAAAATGAGGGACGGGAAAGCGCCGTTTCTATTAGTTCCTCGCCGCTCATTCCGCCTTCCCAAAATTGACGCGCTCTCTCCGCCAGCCTGAACGCCTGCCTGTAATCATCGCCGTTATCTATAGTAAGGCGCAGTTCGGGATGCCGCCATTTGTCCGGCGCGGCTGGTCGGTAAAGGCTAAAGATTTCGGGATGACCGTAGATGTAAGGGCAGACATGTTCACGCTCGGCTGCCGCAGACGCCTCGTTACCGGCGCGGAGCAGGGCGCGTACGGCGATGCTTTCCACGCCCGCTCCGTAGGGGAGTTCCGCGTATGCGGCATAGTCCGCATTGCGGGCGATGGCGGCTTCGTTTATAGCGGAAGCGGCATCAGCGAAGACAAACGGGTTATCTCCGGTTGCCCGGATGATACGGGCGCAAGGCTCATTGTCAAAGCCTAATGCTCGGCAGGCGGTAACATAGCGGTCAAGCACATCATCTTTTGAACCGGTAACAAGCCTGAAGCCGCATGCGCACGCCAGCGGCGAGAACACCTGTACGCAGTCTTCGGGACAGGCAAGCGCATATTCGTCCGCTTTTATGGGTGTAAGTGCTTCCATTACACGCTGAATTGCCGGCTTTCCCGCAAGTGGAAGCAGTGCTTTACTGGGCAGCCTGCTAGAATCAAGACGGGCTTGCAAAACAACCGCCGTTCGTAATTTTTTATCAAACATCAACATCACTCTGTATAATTTTACCAAGCCAGTTTCTAAATAATGTACGCGAATCTGTGACAAAACGGCTGGAGTTGTCTTTTACCCAATGGCGGATTCCCGAAAAAAGCCGCCACGAAGTTTTTATCCCCATGCCGCTTTTTAACGCAAAAGGGAAAAAATAAACAAGAGGCAGGACACCGCCGTCTGTAGATTCTGATACAATGCCTTCGGAGGCGGCGGCTATTGTCTCTAATGTGATTTTTTTTTCGCTTCTGCGGAATACAGGGGCTAAATTCTTTAAGAAGAAGCGGCGGTAAGATGCGTCTGCTGTTGTATCTTCGCGGTGAATCTGACCTTCCACGCTAAGGCGGAGCGGTTTATCGCAGCGGATTTCCTCGCCCCAAAGCCATGCGCGGAGCCCTAAGTCGAGGTATTGCCAGTATGGGCTGTCCAGCGCATCGTCAAAGCCGCCGAGCCTGATAAACCGGGCGCGGTCATAAACGCCGGCGGCATCAAAAGGATAGAGGGTTGGAAATTCATCGTATTCAGGCAAAATTGGAACACACTCAAATGTATTTTTACCCCGAAAAAAGCCGGTTTTTCCGGCGGATTTTTTTGACGAGGCATTAGTGGAAAAAAACGAGGTTTTTTTAGAAGCAAAGTCTGCCGCCGCTACCGGAACATTCATTGTGGGAACAGTTTCTAACGCCTGATTCTGCATGACCGGTACAGTGCAAAGTCGCTTATAAGCGGAAGAAAAAATGTCCGGCGCTGCCGCCTGCGACACCGGCATCTCATTTTGAGGCGCCGCATTTGCCGGCGGTTTAAGTCCGATTTTTAGGCGCTCGTGGATACGCTCGGCTTTGATACCGGAAATACGCTGGTCATCCCAGAGCACAAAGAAGAGAGGACTTTTTACTTCGCTTGCGGCGGCGTTTATCTTTGCGCCAACGCTAACTTTTTCGTCTATCAGCAAAAACCGCGCCGCGCCGGAAAGCGCGTACAATTCCTCAACGCCGCCCGCCACGGCACCGCCGCCTGTGGAATTTTCTACAGATACAATAAGGTCAAAACCGCATTTTTCAAGTTCCTCAAAAAATGCCCGCCGTCCCATGCGTCCGCGCCTTGGCAGTACAACTGCGGACACACCAGAAAGATTTTTGTCCGCTTCCGCGCCCACTACTGTATAAGGCGGCAGCCGTCCGCTAAAAGTTGAAGGTATAGTATTCATCGCATTTTGCGCAAAGGTTATCCCATTGTTTTCCGTTTTGTATTATATCACAATGCAGACGGTACAATTCTTCCCCGCGCTTCCAAATATCCTCAAGGGTTTCTGTGTAAGCATTTCCAAGCAGCGCAAATTCGCCCTTACCTTGAAGAGCGCATATATCTTCTTTGCATACAGGAACGCTGCCGTCAAGCAGAATATACATATCACGCATAATATGCCAGCACGGCTCGCGTATTACAGGCGATATATCGGCAGAAAGCAAATCCGGCAGTCTGCCGCAGAAACTATCATATTTTTGAATAATGATATTGTTGGTTTTTGTTTTCCAGTGTTTGTAAAATTTTTCAATATCGTCTTCGTTGCCTTTTGCGCGTATAGCCTGAACATATACATTGCCAGGAAATAACGAAAACAATTTTTCGGCGCATAAAAGCGCCTCGTCAAAATCTTTCGCGCAGCCGCTGCCGTCTTTATGGAGAGCGGCATAGTTTTCTGCATTGTTTGTATCAAGAGAAACTATCCATGTAAGCGGCGCTGTTCCAAATGAGCGCTTTTGAGGGAGTTTTACCGCCATTCCGGCTAGTTTTTCGAGTGTTTCGTCATTCCAGCGGAGCCCCGCCGTTTCTATTACAAGAGACAATTCTTCATGCTTTAATACTGAATCAGCAATTTCCACAATCTGGGGGTGAAGCGCCGCCTCGCCCCAAAGAGAAATATCAATTACGGCGCTGCCGGTAAATTTAACTATACTATTCATTAGTGTATCGAATTTTGATACACTAATGAATCCGCCTTCTGTATCATAATTTGATACATCTTTGAATTCATTTTGCGCGCCAGAATTTTTATACAGAGGATACGGACAGTAGGCGCATTTTACCGGACATACATTGGAAATTTGGATATTAAAAAAAGCGGGCAGAGTCCGCAGGGTTTCTTTTTTATGCTGAATTATATTTTCCGCGTCATTGTAATTCCTATATCCCGCCTGAATAAAACGCCGCAGCAATAAGAAATTCCGTTTGCTATCCGCGCAGAGCATAATACGGCTGGAGCGTAAATCCACAGCGGATATTTCGGTTTCTATATCAAACGAATTGATGTCTTTTTGCAGTACATTAAAAAGTGTATCACGCTCAACATAATCTTCCGCATCGCCGTTAAGGGCGCAAAGAACGCCGAGCGTTCCGGGCGAGAAAATTTCCGGCGCAAGCCCATAGGGGAAGCCGTCCGCGTAAGTATATTCGGCTGGGTATGCTTCGTGGCGCTTTTGCATGGCGGCGGCAAGTTCAACATCAGCAAAAGGGCAGTCGCCCCAAATAAAGTACGAAAAATCAAAGCCCTCGCTTGCGCGGGAAAGCCCTGCCAGAAAATTTTTTGTATTCCAAGCCGGCGCGGAAATAATTTGAACGGGCATTTTTATATTTTTGATTTCTGATTTGAAATTTTGCTGCGCGGATTTATCCGCATCTGATACGAACAGCGCGATATTTGTTGCATAGGGAAACAACGCGGCTTTTTCGAGGGTCATGCGGAAGGCGCTTTTTCCCTCTAAAAGCGGCTCAAATGCCTCGCGGGTAATATTACCCGCAAAAACGAGGACAACGGCTTTCATTTTTCAATTATCGGCAAAAATGCGCGGCTAAAAAAGATAGCGCGGCAAATAAGGCACACAAAAAGCCTCAGCGTAACAAAGGCGCTTTTATAGTGTTTATCATATATGAGCCCCGGCAAAACCAGTATTTCAAGCCATAAACCGGCGCTGCTGCTTGCGCTTGCGGCTCTGCTTGCCGCTCCACTGACCGGAGAAGAAGAAGCGCAAAACAGCGAAATTATCAACATTACATTACAAAATGCGCTTGATATGGCGCAAAAATCAAACCGGACATTGCAAAAAAACGCCATCGACCTTGCGGTGGCAAAACGGGCGCGGGATAATCTTTGGACGCAGGTATTGTCCGGTATTAGTCTGGGGGCGAACGCCTCTTATGGAAGCATAGGCATAGTAAAGGCGGCAAATGACGGAAATGCGGAAATATCATGGGGGCTTTCGGCAGGTCTCAGCCTGCAACTGTCCGCTTCGCTTGGCGCATCTATGAACCTTATTAAACTTGCGTATCAAAGCGGGCTTTTGGAATACGAAACAGGCAAACGGCAACTCGATTTAACAGTAACCAAGGCATTTTATATGCTTCTGGCGGAAGAACAAAATCTTGCGATACTCCGTGAGCGCCGGACGCAGGCGGAACGCGAGGCGGCGCAGGCGCGGGTAAGTTATGCCAACGGGCTTATGAACGAGGTAAACTACAGCCGCTCCCAACTTTCCGCCCGTCAGGCGCAGTACGAACTAGGACGCGCCGAATCAGCCTACAGCCAGAATTTTGACTCATTCCTGCTCAGTTTAGGCGAGGAAGATAAAGCCGCGTCCGGGGCGCAGCACTTTAGACTGGAAGGGACTATAACGGTACACCGCCATGAACCTGATGCCGCCGCGCTCATCTCTCAATTTTTGCCGTCCCGTCCCGATATAGCGGCGGCGCATCAGGCTGTAAAAAACGCCGAATTGCGATACACGGTACAAAATATGGACGGCAAAATTCCCTCATTAACATTAAGAGGAAGTTATAGCGGTAAGCCGGCAAATGATTTTTCGGACTATACGGACGGGCTTTCGTTTTCACTTGCCTTGAGTGTGCCGCTCGAAAGTTGGATACCGGGCTCTACGGCGAATCAGAATAAACTTTCTGCTCTGAGCAATGTTGAGAAGGCACGGCTCGACCTCGCGGACGCAGAACAGGAAGCGCGGCGTGTTATTCGCTCGCTCTGCGAAACGCTTCGCACTTCTTGGCAAAATATCGAAATTGCGAACCAGAGCGTAGAACTAGCCCGCCGCGCTTATGAGATGAGTTCCCGCGCATTCCGCGAAGGGGCGGCGGATTTCCTCACTCTGGAAAATGACCGCACGGCGCTTGCCTCGTCTCGTCAAAATCTCCTGATGGAACAACTGAACTACAAACTTGCCGTACTCGACCTTGCCCAAGCACTCAATGTGGATGCCGCCGAATTCTTTGGTGAAGAATAAACGGCGCGGTTAGTCTCCATCCTCTAGACAAACAAATGCTTTAGAAGCAAAATAAAACAGGAAAGGAGAATATGAATAGTCAAAGTGATGAATTCCGTAATATCCTGATTTCTCTGCCAAAAACGGAAATACATGTACATTTGGAGGCGATGGCGCGTGCGGAGTCTATTTGGACTTTGTGGCAAAAAAACAAAATAAGCATGGATGGTGTACGGAATTTGGACGATTTACGGCGCAGGTTCCAGATAAAAACACTTGACGAATTTATTGGTGTTTTTATCAATATAGTGCAAAATAGTTTTAGAACCGAAAGCGATTTTTCGTATCTGATAAATGATGCCGGTGAGTATCTAAAAAATAATAACATTGTTTATGCCGAAGTATTTTTTGCGCCGACAAAATTTATCAAGATGGGATTCAGTTTTCCAAAGATTATCGAGACGCTCAGCGGGGGCGCTCAGTCCATCCGTCAAAAATACGGAATCGAAATAAAATATTTAATTGATGTGTCTCGTACATTCGGCATGGAAAACGCTATGTCCAACTTGAACCTGACACTGGAGCACCGCTCGCCGGATGTTATAGGCATAGGGCTTGGCGGCGCGGAAGCATCTGGTCCCGCAAGAGATTACGCAGAGGTGTACCAAAAAGCGCGTGATAGCGGACTGCATGTTGCCGCACATTCCGGCGAGGACATGGGACCGGAAGCGGTATGGGAAACTATAAATTGCCTAAAGCCTGAACGCATTGGGCACGGCATTAGCGCTGTTCAGGATAAAAAACTTATGGAATATCTTGCCGAAAAACAAATTCCGCTGGAAGTCTGCCCCACAAGCAATTTGTTTACACGCAAATATGTATCAGAAATTAGCAAACATCCTGTAAAAACTTTTTACGATAATAAACTTTTTGTTACAATAAATTCCGATGACCCAACGCTTTTTTCTACCTCACTTATTGATGAATATATGCTGCTCTACGATAACGGCATTTTTACGCAGGAAGAAATATTATCACTTATGATAAACAATATAAACGCGGCATTTTTGCCGCAAAATAAAAAAGCGGAATTAAGGAGTTATTATGAAAATTCTGGCAATTAACGGAAGTCCGCGCAAGGGCGGGAATACTGAGACTATGCTCCGTGCCGTACTTGATGTGTGCGCGGCGGGCGGTCTGGAAACTGAATTCTTTCAGGCGGGCGGGCGTGAAGTAAACGGCTGCAAAGCCTGCGGGATGTGCCGGAAACAAAAAGGCGAGTGTTCGCAAAAGGATTGGATAAATGACCTTTATCCCAAAATGAAGGCGGCGGATGCGTTGCTGCTTGGTACGCCGACCTACTTTTTTGACCTTAGCCCCGAAATTAAGGCGGTAATGGACAGGACGGGGTATATGTCCCGTTCGGACGATTTTTCGTTCAAACGGAAGGTCGCCGCCGCCTGCGCCGCTGTCCGCCGGGCGGGTGGGATTCACGCGCTCGATTCTATTCAGCATTTTTTTCTGATAAATGGGATGATTATACCCGGCTCAAGTTACCTTAATATGAGCCTTGCCCGCGACATAGGCGATGCCGCCAAAGATGCCGAAGGCATGGAAACGATGAGAAATCTCGGCGAAAATATAGTCTGGTTGTTAAAGAAAATACACGGGTAAGTGTCGGCGGGAGTGTTATGACGGGCGCATATCCGCCGCCGTTACCATTCTTTTGGCTTAAAACCCGCAGGCGGCGGACAGAGGGCGACATTCTCCCCGGTAAGTTCTATCACGAAAAAACCGGCGGCAAATGCCGCATTCCGCGACTCTTTAGAAACAAAGCCGCCGGCTACCGCGCCCAGCATCTTCTTTCCTTTAGCCTCAGCAGGCGGGTATTTTTGCATTAGTTCCATACGCTTCCGGTGATGTTCAATATCGCCTACCTTCAGTTTTCGCTTTACCTCAACAGGCATAACCCATTTCGTGTTGGAAAGGAGTATATCGATTTCGCCTACCTGTTCGTTTTCGTCATCGAAAATTTGCACATCGAGATATGCCCGCTTAAAATTGTACGGGTAGCCTTCAAATTTTTCCCAGAGGCGGGATGCTATCAGCGCCTCTGTTAGGTCGCCAATAGAGTTGGAGAGTTCGCCCCATTTTCGGTTAGACTCTTCCCATCTTCGGTTGGATTCTTCCCATTGTTTGTGGTCTTCCGCCAAACGCCGGTTAGACTCATCCCATCTTCGGTTGGATTCTTCCCACTTTTTGTCGGTTGCGTCCATACGCTTGCCCATTTCGGCAATTTGTTTGTCTGTCTTTAATAATGCCGCCCAAACATCCTCGAAAGTAACGCCTCTTTGCGGCTTTTCCTTTGCTCTTGCCATTGCTATCTTCCTGCTTTTAGCATAGCGTTTTTTCTAAAAAAGCACAATCTTTATCGGGTTTTACCTTGCGTTGTTTGGCACCTTGCGCCGGCGTGTTTATAATTTTCGTTATTTTTGTGTTTAAATTTGCGGTATTGTTATATATTCTTCATTCTCTATATACAAAACATTACATCCGCGCAGTCCGGATTGCCGGATAGCGCGGAATATATTTCCATTAGAACCAGAAGCGTAAGCCTATTTCTAACGGCAGCCCAAAGCCAAAGCCTACATTGCCTTTATGGTAGACAACTCCATCTTTCTTGCCTTCAAAATCAATGCCTAGCCCAAGAGAAGGCGCTATGTCAATAAATACCTCAAACCAGGAAATCGGCTGTATGCTCAAGCCTATGGGGACGCGGGCTCCAATGCCAAGGACAGTATAGGAATAATCTTTGTTTCCGCTCCATTTCCAAGAATAAAAGTCAAAATAACCGCCGATGCCAACATAAAAGCCGAACGGTCCAGAAATTGTTTTGTCGAGGACATAAAAATCACCGGTTACACCTATGCCAAAATAATTTTTGCCAAAACCCAAATTGATGCCCCAGAAAACAGGGATGCCGGGGATTTTTAGAGATACTGCCCCTCCCCTCAAGTTGTTGCTATAAAGATTGCCTCGCCACTCAACACCAATTCCCCATCCGCCCGGATGGTCTGCAAACACCGTGCCCGTTGCCAGCATAACGGCAAGGGCAACACCTAATACTAGTTTTTTCATACCTTTCTCCTCTTAAAAGTTGCCGGATGCGCTCTTCGGCGCTCCGGTATAAATTCGCCATACATCGCATCTGCGACTTTCTCTGGCTTTACAAAAGCCTAAGACGCTATTTGCAAATTGTCAAGAGAGGGGGTAATTCTAAGGCAACGCTGTAATCTTGCCTAATTTTTCCCTCAACATTTTTTGTCAGGCAGTTTGAGGGTATATTCAGAAACAATTTGAGTATAAATACGCAGTTCAATGCGCCCTCTTGACTTTGCCGCCGCCGTCCGCTAGGCTTCTTTATGGGATTTGAACTATCCCTTTCAAAAAGTTAATAGGTGGACGAATGAACGATACTGAATATGTTGTTGACGAAGCCCAGATAAAAAAAGCCGTGCAGAACGGTATGGCATTGAACATTATTACACATACCCTGCCTCACGATATGGAGGTAAAAATCGAGAGGACTATAGGCATCTTCCTCCGTGCCGCAGGGCAGGAAAAACTCAAAGATTACGTTAATTACTGCATTTCGGAATTAGCCGTAAACGCTAAAAAAGCCAACACAAAACGGGTTTACTTTCTGGAAAAAAGGCTGAATTTGGCAAATCCCGAAGATTACAAGACAGGGATGATGACCTTCAAGCAGGATACACTGGATAACATTGCGCATTATCTCAAACTTCAAAAGGATAACGACTTCTATGTCAAAATCAATATGCTCTACAAGACGGACAAACTCCTTTTTGAGGTGAGGAACAACGCGCAGATTTCCCGCATAGAACTGGTGCGGATTCACGAAAGGCTCTCCCGCGCCCGTCAATATAACAGCATGGAAGACGCCTTCTCACAAGTTTTAGATGATTCCGAAGGGGCGGGGCTTGGGCTTGTTGTTATGGTTCTTATGCTCAAAAAAATGGGGCTATCCGAGGACTGCATTAGCGTTACCGGTCAGGGGAACGAAACTATCGCAAGTCTTAGCATACCGCTCGAACAGGCAAAAATTAACAATGTAACCGAACTTACAAAGATAATCGTAGACAACATTACCACGCTTCCGCAGTTTCCTAGAAATATCATTACGGTGCAGCAGCGGGCAAGCGACCCTAAATCGGACATGGCGGACATAGCCCGCTTCATTTCTACCGACCCCGCGATGACGGCGGACATGCTCAAACTTGTCAATTCGGCTCAATATATGATGGCAAAAAAAGTGAACAACATAGCGGAAGCGGTAACCATCATCGGTATAAAGGGAATTAAAAATCTGCTTTATTCTTATGGGACGCAAAAACTCATAGGCGATGACTCGCCTGAACAAAAAGCGCTCTGGGAACATTCTTACAAAACCGCTTTTTACGCTTACAACCTTGTAAAAAATCTGGCGCAAGATAAGTCGATAATAGATGATGTGTATGTCGGCGCTATACTTCACGATATGGGCAAAATTGTATTTTCCCGTTCTACGCCGGATATAGCGGACAAGGTAAGGTTGTTCTGCGAAGAGCGCGCAATACCTACTAACACATTGGAAGATGTAGCCGCCGGGATGAATCATGCCGAAATCGGGGCGTTGCTTGCGGAAAAATGGAATTTTCCAGATATTGTTACCGCCGCGATACGGTATCATCATGACCCGCTTTCCGCGCCCGCAAAATACAAAAGCCTTGTATATGCGGTATACCTTGCCAATATGATGTGCCTGATAGACGATGGCGGAATTTTACCAGGTCAGTTGGAAAGCGCGGTGCTTCCGTCTTTTGGCATTTCAAAGCCGGAACAAATCGAAATGGTGTTAAAGAAGTTCCGCGAAGGTTTTGAACATAAACGATAGTGTAATTTCTGTCTAATAATAAGAGGAGAATATATGAATACAGAAATAAAAGCGCTTCATTTTACGCTTGATGAAGAGCAGAAGGACTACATACAAAAGAAAATAGAGCGGATTCGTAACGCGGAGAACATGATTGTTGACTTCCGCGTTACAATGAGTAAGGAAGCTGCCGAATACAGCGCCGAATCCACACTGAATTTTAAGTGGGGTGTACAGGCTCATGTAAAGGAGAGCGCCTACGATGTACTGCAGGCAGTTGACAAAATGCTTGACAGTCTGCGCACTAAAATCACAAAAGAAAAAGAAAAACTTGAGCAAAGGAGCAGGTTATGAGTATATCGCAAAAGACAATTCCCGATTTTGTCTCCGTGCTGGCGAGCAAAGCGCCGGTACCTGGAGGCGGCGGCGCTTCCGCATTGGTAGGCGCCGTTGGGACGGCTCTGGGCAACATGGTGGGTTCTCTTACAGTAGGTAAGAAGAAGTATGCGGATGTTGAACCGGAGATTATCAAATTGCAGGAACAGTGCAACAAGTTACAGGCGGAACTTATCAAACTGATTGATAAAGATGCCGAAGACTTTGAGCCGCTTTCCAAGGCGTATGGGCTGCCCGCCGATACGGATGCGCAAAAGGCAGAAAAAGCGAAGGTAATGGAAAAATGCCTCCGTGATGCCTGCGCCACTCCCTTCGAAATAATGAAGAAGTGCGCGGAAGCCATCAAAGTTTGCGAACAGTTTGCCTTAAAAGGGAGCAAACTTGCCGTAAGCGATGCCGGCGTGGGGGTTATCTTCTGCAAGGCGGCTCTTATGGGCGCTTCGCTTAATGTGTACATCAACACAAAGGCGATGACCGACCGTTCATACGCGGACAAGGTAAACAAGGAAACTGACGCCCTGCTTGCCGAGTACGAGGCGCTTGCCGATAAGGTATTCACCGGAGTAAAAGGTCAGTTGGTTAAGTAGTGGGTAGTGAGTAGTGGACAGTGGACATCTGTTCACTGTCCACTACTCATTAAACTAAGGAGATGAAATATGGCAGATTCTGCGCTTCCGGTAATATTAGCAATTGATGATTTACCGATGAATTTACGGATGATAAAGGTTTTTCTTGATAAGGGCTACAATGTACTGCCTGTTAAGTCCGGGGCTGAAGGACTTGCCATAGTCAAAACTAAGACCATCGACCTCATACTTCTTGACATTGAAATGCCGGGAATGAGCGGTTTTGAGTTCATTCAGGAATTAAAGAAAATGCCTGATAAGACCGGCATACCTATTATCTGTATTACCGGACTTGACCCTACGCCGGAATTTATTACACAAGTAATCAACGCGGGCGCTAAGGATTTTATTACAAAACCTTTCGAGCCGGAAATACTAAAATCAAAAATATGTAAGATTTTGGGCATCAATGAACATATTATCCGTTGACGGGCGGCGTTTGCTTGAAAATCCGCTCTTTCTTTCCGCAATATCCAGTTTTCTCTTTGCGCAACTGATAAAGGCAGCAGTTGCCCTTAGCATAGGCGGAAGAATGCGTTTCCGCGCCGCCTTTGAATCGCTTTTATGGCGGACAGGCGGCATGCCGTCAAGCCATGCGGCGCTTGTCTCATCGCTCTCCGCTTCCGCCGCCATAAATGAAGGCACACAGTCGAATCTTTTTGTGGTAACACTTTTCCTTGCCCTTATTGTAATGCGGGACGCTATGGGCGTCCGGCGCTCATCCGGCGTTCAGGCAAAAACTCTCAATGTTTTAGGCTCGAAAGTCGCCGAACAAAGCGATTTTGACTACCACCCCGTAAAAGAAGTTCAAGGACATACCCCTCTGGAAGTCGTTGTAGGCTGCCTCTTAGGAATAATTATTGCCGCAGCATACGCTTACCTATAAGCCCGGCATCTGGCTTATGCCGGTTGTGTATTCCAATTCCATCTTTCATTTTTTCCACAGACAGCAATCCATCGACAAGCCCTCCGGCTGGCGCGGCAGAAAAGCATTTATACAATAGCCGAACAAAGTGCTTCAGACTTGGCAGTTCCCCCTTGTAATTTCCTTGTCTGTACTGTATATAAAAATGGTTAATAATGAAGGCTCGCAGTTCCCTAAAATTCCGCTTTATGCTGTTATTCACACTTTTTATCATCGCTATCAGCCTGATAACCGCAATCTTCGGCTTGTTCGAGACAATGAAGGTTACTTCATTTATCTTTGCGAAACAAGGCGTTTCGGTAACGGAGGCGGCGGCATCTCTTGTAGACGGGGACTCCTTCGAAAAGTTGGCGCGGACATTGAACAAGAATGATTCATTTTATATAGAGACGCAAAAACGGCTGTTAGACTACAAGTTGCTTTCGAGTTGTGAATACCTGTATACAATGTCCCCCCGCAGCAGCACCGAATGGATGTACATAATTGACGGCAGTACGACGCCGGACGATTCTGAAAATTTTTCGCCGCTGGGCACTATTGTTGAACTTGTCGCTTCGGACTATGCCATGCTGCTGGCATGGAAGACAGGGCAGACTCAAAGCGGCAGAATTGTGTACTACAAAGAATACGGCTGGCTGGTTTCGGTTTTTACCCCCATTAAAAATTCCACAGGAACAATCGTAGGGCTTGCCGGCTGCGACTTTAACGCAAACGAACTAATGCACTCCATGCTAATGAATGCTATCCGGCAGATTATCATATCGGCGCTTTCTATAGCAGCAGGTATTGTCCTGATATTTATTTTTTTACGGATAATTTTTGGCAGACTGGGAAAAGTCAGCGCCATTCTAAAGGAAATATCCACCGGAGAAGGCGACCTTACAAAACGCATCACCATTTTACGCAATGACGAAATCGGAGAGTTGGCAAATTACTTTAACCTTACGCTGGACAAAATAAGCAACCTTATAGCCGTAATTAAGAACAGGGCGGCGGAACTCTATAATATCGGCTGTGAACTGGCGGACACTATGGAACAAACAGCGGCGGCGGCAGCCGGAATTAACGGCAACATACAGGATGTGCGAGATAAAACAGATAAGCAGTCCGGCTCGGTTGCAAAAACTAATGCCGCAATGGAACAGGTTACCGGCAGTATCGGCAAACTTAGCCGTACTGTCGATGACCAAACCTCCAGTGTGTCGCAGTCATCAACCGCGATTGAACAAATGCTTGCCAATATCAAAAATGTTACGGAAACGCTTGTACGCAATGCCGGTAATGTGAAGGGGCTTATCGATGTGTCCGATGTTGGACGCGCCGGTCTACAAGGGGTGTCGCAGGAAGTGCTGGAAATTGTACGGGAATCTGAAGGACTGCTGGAAATAAACTCTGTAATGGAGAACATAGCGAGTCAGACGAATCTGCTTTCGATGAATGCGGCAATAGAAGCGGCGCATGCGGGCGATTTGGGCAAAGGTTTTGCGGTTGTAGCCGGCGAGATACGCAAACTGGCGGAAAATTCAGGCAACCAGTCAAAGACCATATCGGAAGTGCTAAAAAAAATAAAAACAGCCATCGACAAAATCACGGTTTCCACCAATGCCGTGCTGGAAAAATTCCAGTCGATAGATGAGCGGGTTCACACCGTATCTGAACAGGAATCCGGCATCCGCAGCGCAATGGAAGAGCAGAGTCAAGGCAGCCGGCAGGTTTTGGACGCGATGGGGCGCTTAAACGAAATAACCCGTATGGTAAAAGAAGACTCAGAAAAAATGCTGGACGGAAGCAAAGCGGTAATAACCGAAAGCCATAATCTGGAATTGTCAACCGGCGAAATTTCTGCCAGCGTAGACGAAATGTCACACAGCGCCGGGCTGATAAATACGGCGGTAACCCGTGTTAGCAATATAATCAACGCAAACAAAGAACACATCAACACTCTATTTGACGAAATATCAAAATTCAAAATTGAATGACGGCGGAACACCGCTAGGATGCCCGCCCACTGCCCACTAGCGGCTTTTCACTTTACACTAACTTTATGAACCTTGAACCGAAATGGATAGCGCTTGCTATAACGGTGGTAATGTACATCATTGTTATTTTAGCGCCGTCTAAAAAAGCGCATACCGCGCTGGCGGCTGCGGCGCTTGTCATCATATTCAAAATCATAGGACCATACCAAGCGCTTACGGAATTTGTCAACTGGAATGTTTTGCTTATCTACATCGGCAGTCTTGCAATAGCCGAACTTTTTGTTTATTCACGCGCTCCGGCGCGTATCGCGGACAACATAGTAAATGCTTCCCCAAACACAGGCATAGCGATAGTCATCATACTCATCATTACAGGCTTGATTTCCGCGTTTGTGGAGAATGTCGCTACAGTCCTCGTTATGGCGCCTATCGCTCTTGCTCTCTCAAAAAAACTCGACATAGCGCCCACTTACTTCATCATAGGGCTTGCGGTAATGGCAAACCTGCAAGGAACGGCAATGCTTGTGGGCGACCCCCCCTCGATGATTTTTGCCAGTTTTGCCAATATAGGCTTTAACGATTTTGTTATTTACAAGGGTAAGCCTTCAATCTTCTTTGTTGTGCAGATAGGTATGCTGGCGGGCGCTCTTTATTTCTACTTTATATTCGCCAAGGACAGCAAACAAAAAATCCTAATAGAAAAAACGCCTGTGCTGTCGCTCTTTCCTACCATCCTGCTGATTCTGATGATAGGCGGACTTGCCGCTTCCTCGTTCATTTTTGGTGAAGGGCTATCCAAAGAAGCGGGATTCTTCGTGTTCGCGCTGGGGATTATAGGCATACTTTGGTACAAAATAGTCTGCAAAGAGAGCGCCGCTTCCACATTGAAGTTGGTCAAATCGCTTGATTGGGAGACGATAGTGTTCTTAGCCGGTATCTTTGTTGTGGTCGGCGCTCTGGCGGAGACCGGCATACTGAACGATTTTGCCGCGTTCCTCCGGGTTATCACCAGAGGGAATGTCTTTGCCGGTTTTATGCTGATACTGATAGTATCTATTGTTGTTTCCGGCTTTGTAGACAATGTACCATATACTATAGCGATGCTTCCTGTGGCGCAGGATATGGCGCAGGCGTTGGGACTTCAGCGGGAACTGTACCTTTTTGCGCTGCTTATAGGCTCGTGTCTGGGAGGCAACCTTACCTACTTTGGCGCGTCCGCGAATATTGTCGCCATAGGCATACTAAAAAAAGAAGGCATCCACTTAAATTTTCCGGGCTGGCTTAAAATAGGATTTCCTTTCACGGTAATAACAACAACCGCCGCCGCCTTGTTCCTCTGGTTTGTGTGGAAATAACGGCAGAAAATGCGATGCGGCTTTCATCCGCCTAGGTATGCCGAAAGGAGAGTATCATCGGCAAGCAGGGACGAGCCGGTTCCCTGCGCCTCTACTATGCCGCTTGCAAGTACAACGGCATGGACGCAAATGGAAAGAGCCTTGCGGGCATTCTGTTCAACAAGCAGTACCGCCGTGCCTTCCGCATTAATTTCACGGATGATGTCAAAAATCTGGTCAACAATGATGGGGGCAAGCCCCAGCGAAGGTTCATCTAACAGCAAAAGGCGGGGGCGCGACATTATTGCGCGGCTTAGCGCCAGCATTTGTTGTTCGCCGCCGGAGAGGTGCCCTCCATACTGATTTATCCGTTCTTTTAGGCGTGGGAAAAGCGCAAAGACTTTTTCTATATCGTTTTTAATGCCTGCTTTATCGCGGCGGCAATATGCGCCGGCAAGCAGGTTGTCATACACCGTTAAATGCGTGAATACCTGCCGTCCTTCCGGTACAAGGGCAATGCCGCGTACTGCCGGATGAGGGCGGCGGGTAAGCGGCATTCCGCAAAAACTAATCCTGCCTGCCGTGATTTTTTCCGCGCACATAATACATTTTAGCAGCGTAGATTTTCCCGCGCCGTTTGCGCCAAGTACGCAGGCAATTTCTCCTTCCCGTACGGAAAAAGACACACCCTTTAGCGCCTTTATGCCGCCATACGAAGCATAAACATTGTCAATTTCCAGCAGCGCGGAACTTGCGGCACTCATAATGCGCCTCCAAACGATACCTCGCCGCCGCTTCCTAAGTATGCTTCGATAACACGCGCATCGGCTTTTATTTCGCTTACAGTGCCGGAACATATCGTTTTGCCAAAGTTTAGTACCGTTACCGTATCGCAAAGGCTTGTTACCACATCCATGTGGTGTTCTATCAGTAGAATGGTAATGCTGAATTTATTTTTTATTGTGGTGATAAAGCCGCCCAGTTCGAGCGACTCTTCGCCGTTCATGCCGGCGGCGGGTTCGTCAAGCAAGAGGAGTTTGGGACGAAGCGCCAGAGCGCGGGCAATTTCCAGACGGCGCTGATAGCCATAAGGCAGATTTTTTGCCATCTCGGTTTGCTTATCGGCAAGCCCTACGGCATTAAGAAGGCTTAAACAGTATTCCCGCGTCTGTTTTTCGGCGCGAAAGAATGACGGCAGCCGGAGAAGCGCCTGCGCCGGATTGTAACGAATGTATTCATGCGCCGCTATCATTATGTTTTCCAGCGCTGTCAAATTGCCAAACAGCCTTATATTTTGAAAAGTCCGGGCAAGTCCGGCGCGGGCAATTTCCCACGGCTTTTTGCCGGTTATGACATTTTCGCCGCCGCCGTAAAAACAGACTTTGCCTGAGTCGGGTGTGTAAATGCCGGTAATCAAGTTAAAGATAGTCGTTTTGCCCGCTCCGTTAGGTCCTATAAGCCCGTGAATAATCCCTTCTTTAACAGAGATGCTAAAATCGTCTATAGCCTGTACGCCGCCAAACGCCTTTGATAGATGTGTTATTTCGAGCAGAGGCATCATTTAGATGTACCGCCGGCGCGATAGTCCGGCTTTAACTTTGCAAGGCAGGCGGCAAGTATTTTTTCGTTTTCCGGCGCGAGCGCCCCTAAGGGCAGGCGTGTAGGTCCGGCGGGGAGTCCGGCAAGCGCCATGGCGCGTTTTATTGGCACCGGATTTGTTTCGATAAATGCCGCTTTTGTAAATGGCAGCAGTTGATAATGAAGGGAACGGGCTTGCGTAAAGTTTCCTTCCAGAGCAAAGGCGGTCATTTTTTTTACCATTGCCGGAAATAGATTAGACACCACAGAAATTACTCCTGCGCCGCCCAGCGCGATAAGGGGCAGAGTTAGCGCGTCATCGCCTGAGAGTACGGGGAATGTTTTTTTGCCGCCGTCCGGCGCGTTTACCGCCGCGATAATATCGCCCATTTGGTTAATATCGCCGGAGGCTTCTTTTACAGCGCATATATTGGGTATTTGCGCCAGACGCGCCATCATTGCGGCAGGTATATTGCGCCCTGTGCGTCCCGCGATATTGTAGACAACTACCGGCAGCCCTACGGCGGCAACTTCCTCAAAATGGCGCATAAGCCCGGAATCGTTGGGTTTGTTGTAGTACGGAGTTACAATGAGCGCCGCATCAGCGCCCAAATCCTTTGCCCGCCTTGTATACTGAACGGCATGGCGCGTGGAATTGGAACCCGCGCCTACTATTAGCGGCACCTTTCCTTTTGCTTCTTCCACAGCAATCTTGATAAGGACTTCTTCCTCAGCCTCGTCCAGCGTTGGAGTCTCGCCTGTAGTGCCTATCGGAACAAGCCCGTCAATTCCTTCTGATAATTGAAAACGAATTAAATTACGAAAGCCGTCATAATCGACATCACCGTTATCCTTCATCGGTGTAATAAGCGCCGTCATAGCGCCGCGAAATAAATCCATATTCAAATTGTAAACCTAAGACGCGGACGGTACAAGCGCCCGCTTACCCGCATACAGCCGTTAGGTTATACTCAGGCAATATGAAGAAAAAACGCATCGGAAAAAAATCATCGGTGGTTGGCATAATTGGGCTTATATTTGCAGCCGGACTGATAGGCGGCGGAGTGTATGCCGTCAACAAACACTTCAACAAAGATAACTACAACCTCGCAAAGCGTATTTCCGATTTTGGTCCACGGAAAGGCGTACCGCGCACCATCGAAGATTTGCAGAGGGCGATAGACCAGTACGAGAAGATTCAAAAGGAGTACATCAAAACCGTCTCGCAAACGGGCATCTACTGGAAGATACTCGGCACACGCTTTCAGGATAAAAAAATGTACATCGAAGCGCTAAAGGCGCTGGAACAGGCAATAAATTACACTCCGGCGGACGAGACCCTTCATTATCTTTCCGGCATAAATGCCGCATATTCGGCAAAATCGATGCACGACTACCGCCCGAACGGGGAGAGCGGACGGGAGGCGGCATCGTACTTAGCCCGCTCCGAAGCCGCCTACTTGCGCGCCATCGAACTGGAACCGGAGTACACGCAGGCTATTTACGGGCTTGCAAATCTATATGTATTTGAATTGAATAAACCGGAAGAAGGCAAATATCAACTTTTGCGGTATATGGAAAGCCGTCCGGGGGACGCGGATGCTATGTTTTTACTTTCCCGCGCCTGTTATATGACAGGCAGCCCGCGTGAAGCGCTTGATTGGCTTGACCGCGGCATCGCGGTTGTCAAAGACCCGGCAAAAAAAGCCGAAGCAATGTCCAACCGCGATTTTATTGCAAATGAATTTCGTTAAAAGACTGCCACAACGCTGCCGTCCGCATAAGCCTTGTTGATATAATCTTTTACGGCTTTGCTCTGGAGCGCCTTTACGAGCGCGGTAATCTTGGGTGATTTTTCGTTACCTTTCTTTACTGCTACAATGTTTACATAAGGAGATGATGCGCCCTCAATAATTATCGCGTCTTTCTTTATGTTAAGTTTAGCGTCTATCGCGTAGTTTCCGTTGATAATAGCAAGGTCTACATCAGCCAGAACGCGGGGCAGTTGAGCCGCTTCAAGTTCCTGAAACGCCAATTTTGCCGTATTTTCGGCAATATCGCGGGGAGTCGCGGTAACGCCGGTACCCGGTTTTAGTTTGATAAGTCTTGCTTCCTGAAGCAGCAGCAGAGCGCGTCCCTCATTGGTGGGGTCGTTGGGGATGGCAACCTTTGCATTCGGCTTTAAGTCCTTGAGCGCTTTAATTTTTTTAGAATAAGCCCCCATCGGCTCAACATGGATGCCGCCCGCATTTACAAGGTCGAATTTTCTTTCCTTGTTAAAGTTCTCCATGTACGGTGTGTGCTGGAAGAAGTTAGCGTCCAACTCCCCATTTTGCACCGCTACATTCGGCTGCACATAATCGGTAAATTCCTTTACCTCCAAAGTGTAGCCCTGCTTGGCAAGGTCAGCCTTAACCAGATTGAGTAAATCCGCGTGAGGCTTGGGGGTCGCCCCAACCTTGATAACTTTGTCAGCCTGAGCAAAAACAGACGCTGCCGCCAACAAACTCACGATAGTAAAAATCATCTTTTTCATACTAAACTCCTATTATTTATATGAATTATGATAGACTGTACACTATGACACTGATAATAGCAAGGGGGCTTCCTTTCCGTTAAATTCTGTGCTATACTGAATACTTAAAATATGCTGCGGACTGCAAAATGCGCGGTTTGCGGCGGCGCGCCGGAAAGCGCGGCACATTTAGGAGGCTTACAATGATTATTATGGTCTTAAATTGCGGTTCATCTTCCGCAAAGTATCAGGTTTACGATTGGGACGCAAAAGAAGTCCTGGCGGTAGGTGTTGTGGAAAAAGTAACTTTCCCCGGTTCGTGGATTGAGCACAAACCGAAAGGCAAACCTGAGTTCACGCTCAAAAAGGATTGCCCGAATCACACGGACGCGGTAAATCTGATTATTCAGACCCTTACAGACAAGGAACACGGTGTCATAACCGACATGAGCGTTATCAAGGCTGTCGGGCACCGCGTAGTGCAGGGCGGCGACAAATTTACACGCTCCGTCATCGTTGATGACGCGACCCTTGCGGTTTTCGAGCAGATTCAGGACTTAGCGCCGCTGCATAACCCCGCCAACATCATGGGGATTCAGGCGGCAAAAAAGGTGCTCCCCAATGTACCGCATTGCGCGATAATGGACACCGCCTGGCACCAAACTATGGCACCGGAACAATTTTTGTACGCCGTGCCCTACGACTGGTACGAAAAATACAGTGTGCGCCGTTACGGCTTCCATGGGACAAGTTTCCTCTATGTTACCAAACGCGCCGCCGTCCTGCTCGGCAAAGACCCGTCAAAAACTAACCTTATCATCGCGCACATAGGCAACGGCGCGTCCATTAACGCCGTCAAAAATGGCTGTTCCTTCGATACCTCGATGGGTTTGACCCCGCTGGAAGGGCTTGTTATGGGCACCCGTTCCGGCGACATCGACCCGGCGGCGGCTTTTTACACGGCGCGTAAGGCTGGAATCAAGTATGACGAGATGGAAAACTGGCTTAACAAGAAGTCCGGGCTCTTAGGCATTACCGGAGCGCACTCCGACCGCCGCGACATCAACGAAGCGGTAAAAACCGGCGACAAAAAGGCGCAGTTGGCTCAGGATATTGAGGCATACCGCCTTCGCAAGTACATAGGCTCGTACACCGCCGCCCTCGATGGCAATGTCGATGCCCTCGTATTCACTGCGGGAGTCGGCGAGTTTGCCAACTTTATGCGGAGTAAATTCTGCAAAGGGCTGGAAAAACTTGGCTTTGTGCTAGACCCGGAAAAGAACGACCTTGCCCGCACCCGCAATACCGAAACTATCATTTCGGCGGATAAGTCGCCAATTCCGATTTATGTTATCCCGACAGACGAGGAACTTGTAATGACAGAGGATGCCTACGCCCTTATGAACGGCACTTACGACATCCACACAAAGTTCAAGTACTCATTCCAGGACAAGAACTATGTAAACAAGGCTCGCGCAGCCGGTCTGCAGAAGGACTTGGAAAAGAACCCCGCTCTCAAAAAAATTATAGCGGTACCTAAGTAGTGAGTAGTGAGTAGTGAGTAGTGGGTAGTGAGTAGTGAACGGTTGCTGGTAATTGGTTGTCGGTAGTTCTGGACGATATATTTTCCCTAACGAAGATAACATCGTTAGCGCTGATATACCGGACGAAAATCTGTTCACTGCCCACTCTAATTAAGATGAAAAAAACAGCGCTAAGTTTGACTATGGCGGCGGCGCTCGTCCTGCTATTTTGGGGTTGCGGACTCCTTTTGGATGAAGGCAGTCATTCCGTCTCCGGGGAGTCGTGGACTTTAGAGGCAAAAAACCCTATCACATCCTACGATTTTGGAGCGCATTTCTCACCTTTGGAAGATTTGAAGGTCATTCAAAAGAACACGGTAACAAAAGCAGAAATAAACATTCCAAACGAAAAATGCACCTTTATGCTTGAAGACGGCAGCAGTACCGTATTAACCCCGCCGGACTTTTCCGAAACTTACACCTTCTACACAAAAACCAGAATCGAAGTTAAATATAACGGACTTTCCGACTATTACTGGGTCAATGTAAATACCGGCATCGGCAACCCGGCAGGCACACCAGACGGCGAAGGCGGTACAGGCATCATTATAGATGGTCCGTACTAATAGCATGAATAAAAATAAAATCTAATTACTCTATTAACTTTGGTTATTCAGCGCGGTATCTATTAACGGGTCAAGGCGCAGGCTTTCGTACAATTCAGTTGCCTCGGCAAGTCTTGCGTGAAGCACCGGATGTGGCGGCGCAAAAAGCGTACAACAGTCAGGATAAGGGCGTATGGAAATAGGATACGCGCCAATTTTGACAGAGATGGCAATTATCGCTTCTTTGTCCATGCCGATAAGCGGGCGCAGAACCGGCAGCGCCGCCCTGCGTTCCGTGCAGGTTATGTTTTCTATGGTTTGGCTTGCCACCTGCGAGAGGCTTTCTCCTGTAATAAGGCATTTGCAGCGGGCATTTTTTGCAAGGCGGGACGCGCAGTCCATCATCGCCATACGAAGGAGCACCGTCCGCCATTCTTCCGGCGCTCCGTCCTTTATCGCAATCTGAACATCCGTAAAATTTATCGAATGAAGTTTGACACCCATCGCATAGCCGCCCACAATGCCGGCTAGTTCGACAACCTTTTCCCGCGCTTCGTCCGGCGTGTACGGGTAGGCGTGGAAATACGCCGCCTCCAGCCTCATACCGCGGAGCGCCATCAGGTAGCCTGCCACAGGCGAGTCGATGCCGCCGGAAAGTAAGAGCATCCCCCGCGATGCAGTGCCGACAGGCAGCCCGCGCAGCCCTTTGTGCTCGTGTCCGTAGATGTACGCCTTCTCCCGAATTTCGATAGTGATGAGGGCATCCGGTTTGTGTACATCAACCGAAAATTCCGGTAGACGCTCCCGTATCGCGTCTCCAGCCGCACAGTTCAGTTCGTACGAGTTGAGAGGGAAACTCTTGTCGGTTCTTCTTGATTCAACTTTGAAGGTATGCGCTCCCGCTTTGTAACAGCGTTCCGCCTCCTCGCAGGCGGCGGCTAACACCTCGTCCGGTGTTTTGCCGGTTTTTCGCGCCTCTGCCCAGCCTGTTATGCCGGCAAGATGGTCAAAAGCATTTTCCACAGCGGCGGCGGCATCGTCATCGCAATGCGCGTATATACGTCCGTGCGCCGCCGTAACCTGAGCGCCAGTTCCCTTGACCATACGGCTAAGGTTACCGAGCAAAACCCGCTCAAAATGGGCGCGGTTGCCGCCTTTTAATGTAAGTTCGCCAAGTTTTAAGAGGTATGTACGCATCGTAAAGCAGTATAACGGAAAATTTGCTTTATGGGTATCAATCAGCCCTGCGGTCTGGCAGTTATCAGCCGTAAATTGTATAATACTGTAGCCCTTGAGGGTTATTATATTTGTCTATCCAGGGGAGCCCCGGTTTGCGTTGAAGCGGACGGCGGTTTGCCAAGGATAGCAGGAGGAATTCAACATGCAGAGAAAAATGTTGATTATTGGTTTGGCGCTTGTTGCGTTCAGTGTTCTGAGCGTTACCGGATGCGCCAAGAAGAGTGGCGGAGACTACAAGGTCGGCTACATTGTAGGTTCGCGGGAGCATGTCTTTTACACGCTGATAGAAAAAGGCATAAAGGACAACGCGCAAGCAAACGGCGTCAACGCGATAGTGATGGACGGCAACCTTGACGGCAAGGTAACTTCCGACCACATCGAAAACTTTGTCGCGGACAAGATGAAAGCCATCGCGCTTTCGGCAAACGACCCGGGCGGCAC
>JAIROZ010000162.1 GCA_031257255.1 Spirochaetaceae bacterium
GAATAGCCGGAAGGCGTGCTGCTCCATGTTACAGTCCCGCTGCTGTTTACCGTGCCCTGACCAATCATGTAACTGCTAATCTGCGATGTAGTTGAAGGGTTGCTCGAACAGGCATACACGGTGGCGGAACCGCCAGTCCAACCGCTAATGTAAAGGCTGCTTGACGAAGATGATAACTGGCTAAAACTACTGCTCCAATAAAGTGTCGTTGTTGAAGATGACACAGATGCCTTGTAGTAATCGCCGCTGTAATTCACGACAATATAGTACGAGGAATAGCCGGAAGGCGTGCTGCTCCATGTTACAGTCCCGCTGCTGTTTACAGTGCCGGAACCAATCATGTAACTGCTAATCTGCGATGTAGTTGAAGGGTTGCTCGAACAGGCATACACATCGCCGGAACCGCCAGTCCAGCCGCTAATGGTAAGGCTGCCGCCTATCCTTATGAACTCGCTCCACGCCTTTGTCCCATTGCCTGCGGCTATGGCTACGCCTGTAGCGTACCACTCATCTGAACCGCTCTCTACGGTAACATAGTAAGTCCCATTCGGAGGCGCAAACCACCAGGTAACCGCGCCGCTTGCGGCAACTGTTCCTATACCTTCGGGCATGCTCGAACCGGAACCGCTTGTAACAGTAACCTGCGCCCCAGCCGTGCCGTTGTAGCCGTTAATAGTTAATGTGCCGGGTTCAGTTTGGTTTGTAAACGCGCTCCACGCGACAGTCCCGGTGCCGCCCGCCCCGATAGTAACGGATGCCTTTTTAAGACTGCTCTCCGACATAACATAGAGCATGTAGGTTCCCGCAGAGGGGGTGTTGTTCCAGACAATACCGCCGCTTGAGTAGACTTCGCCATACACATCCGAATAGTATAAGTCTCTCAAAGATGGCGTTCCCGTTCCGTTGTATAGCATGGCTTGTGCTTCTCCGCCATTGTAGCCTGTAATGCTAAACGCGGGCGGCACAGCAGGCAAACTTTCAAAAGTTTCCCACTTCGCATACGCCCCGCCTAAACGGAAGGTTACCTGCGCTTTGTGGTAAGAAGCGCCGCCGGATGTTCTTGTTATGACCCAATATGCGCCCGTTGCCGCAGCGGGAACATCCGCCGTAGAAGTATGAGTCACACTAAAGGTCGTCTGAGTCGCGGATGCTGTAGTAATCGTTGTTGGACTGTTGGATTCGTAGAGAACATCGCCCTTCTCGCTGTACGCTGCCGGATTTGCGCTGACAAGTTCAACGCCGTAAATAGAAGAAGCGCCGCTGATAAGTAATGCCGGTGTAAGGGATAGCACATCTCCGCTAACTGTATAACGGAACCCGACCAACGCATCGCCTGCGGTGTTCGATTTTAGAACGACTGTGCCGCTGTTGATGTTGCCGGTGCTGTTGTAAAAGGTGTAGGTGCCGCTTTCGTTGCCGTTGGCAGGTATAGTATATGTTTTTTCACCGTTAGTTCCGGTTGTAAAATACACTATAGCACTACTACTGCCAATAATACCTTGCTTTCCTGTTACTACATCTGTACCGCTGCTTGCCGGGGGAGTTTCACGGGTGTCGGTAGGCGGATTGCTGTCACCGCCGCCGCCGCCGCCGCTGTCGCATCCTGTCAGCGCGATACCGGATAAAAGCAGGAGTACAGAGATTGCCGCGGCAATTCCTCCTCCCGCTAACGCCGCAAAACGCCTGCCGCTTTGCGCATTTTTGCGTTCAACACCCGCCGGTGAGCAAAGCGTTTGCCGCTTTGTTTTCGCAGTTTGCGGATTTTCTTTGGAAACCTCCGCGTAACTGTCCAAATTTTGTTTACTCATGGTAAACTCCTTGTGGTTTCCGGTATTTGGCTGCCGGTTGCCGGTAAATTCCATAGGGCAACTGATACCGAAAACCGTTTTGCCACTATGGTGGCGCAATATATCCCGCCTCAAGGCAGGGCGCGGGGCAAAATACCCCCATTCAGAAACCTGCACCGCTAAAGAACAGCCAAAACCAGAAGCCCCTTACAAAAAGCCGCCGGCATAGGCTTTTTATTCTTTATCAATAAAAGTTTCCTAAATGTAAATATATCATAGTTTACCTTTCGTAAATTATCAAGTCCCCTTCATCCGCTACAATGAAAAAAAGCGCAAATTTTGGATATGAACAGTTTAAGAGCGGTGCTGGCTTTAAATATAAAGAGGCAACGGCGTATGTTAGGCATTACTCAGGAGCAACTGGCGGAAAGAGTGAATACATCGACCAATTACATAGCCTTGATTGAGACCAAAAAAAAATTCCCTAAGCCTGAAATGCTGGAGCGCATAGCCGCCGCGCTTGAGATTGACCCAACTGCTCTCTTTACGGCGGAAATTCATCCGCTGCCGGAGGCTGAAGTGCTGTCCAGAGTTCAAAAACAGATTTTGGGCGACATCACGAAGTTCGTTTCCTACCGGATTAACCAGTTAGGGCAGGAAACACCTTGCCCATTTCTGCCGTGAATGTTATGCTAACAAGCGATTATGATTGCGCTTAACGATGTTCATGTTATTTTTGCCAAAGGGACGCCGGACGAAAACCACGCGCTAAGGGGCGTCAACCTGCAACTCGACAAAGGAGATTTTGTAACGGTTATCGGCTCCAATGGGGCGGGCAAGTCAACTCTCTTTAATGCGATAGCGGGCACTTACCCTGTGGACAGCGGGACAATAACGTTGACTGGCGCGGATGGACATGTGCTTGATATTACACGCGAAAGTGAATTCAAGAGGGCGCGGCGTATTGGGCGTATTTTTCAGAATCCGCTTATTGGGACGGCTGGGAATATGGCGCTGGAGGATAACCTTGTTATCTGCGAGAAAAAGGGATTTCGCGGACTCACTTATACACTAAACCACAAAAAACGCGCCGAATACCGCGAAAAAATCAAAAGGCTTGGGCTGGGCATAGAAGGCAGGCTGCGCGACAATGTAGGGCTTTTTTCGGGCGGGCAGCGGCAGGCGCTCACTCTGCTTATGACGGTTATGTCTCGTCCCGAAATACTTTTACTTGATGAACATACCGCCGCGCTCGACCCGGTAAATGCCGAGTTGGTAATGAATCTAACACGCGAATTTGCCCGCGAGCAAAACCTCACCGTACTTATGATAACTCATAATATGAAGCATGCCCTCGAAACAGGCAACCGCCTTTTGATGATGGACGGCGGCGAAATAATACTCGACATAGCAGGCGGCGAAAAGCAAAACCTTACCCTTGCCGATATTCAGGAACGCTTTAGAGCCGCCAAACACCGGGAACTCGAAAATGACGAAATGCTGCTTTCGTAACTATTCCCGCAGTCTACCCCGGCGGCATTATTTTTTTAGTCTATCCTAGCGGCATTATTTCTTTGCCAAACTCGCCATTTACAATTTGCGCCAGCGCGGAATATATTGCCGAAAGTCCGCAAAGTAAGCCCTCAATGCCGGCTATCGTTTTTAGCGTGTGGTTTTCGGAAAAGTCGGCGATTGCCAGCAGGAAAAATAGCACGGTTAGCGAACCAAATACCGTCTGTGTAGCGCGGTTGTGCTTCAATGTTCCGATGAACATAAATAGCGTGAATATTCCCCATAAAAGAAGATAAAAGCCCATTGCCGCGCCGTCTGCTGGGGCTATGCTTCCAAAGGGGCGCAGCCAGATAAGACAGAGCGACCACCAGAAAAGCCCGTAAGAGCAGAATGCTGTGCCGCCAAATGTATTGCCAAGTTTGAATTCGGTTACGCCGGCAATAAGTTGAGCCGCGCCGCCAAGCGCCAGCCCCATTGCCACTATTACCGCCGATAGTTCTATGAC
This sequence comes from Spirochaetaceae bacterium, assembly GCA_031257255.1. Lineage (GTDB taxonomy): Bacteria > Spirochaetota > Spirochaetia > Treponematales > Breznakiellaceae > JAIROZ01. Next base: position 3,805 of record JAIROZ010000162.1, read on the forward strand.
ACCCGCATTGTGCAGGTTCAAAAGAACAGTTGTCATGCCAAAACCCAAAAGCCCTAATGGGGCAGGGTTCGCGTTTTTTGTTTCCGTGTGGGACATAATATCCTCCTTGTTTGCTATATAAATTGATTTTACATCATAACTGGAAATTCCACTCTTTGTCAATGGATTTGTACATTCTTATTATGACGCTGCGGACGGCATACTGATTTTGATTTTGCTATCCCCGCAGCATAAGTTTGCTCAACTCAAAGATGATGTCTCTGTCGTGTTCGCTTAGGTTTTTTACTGTTTGGACATGGGCGCGGAGTCTGACATCGAGGAGCGGCGGGGTAATTTCACCTGTAACAAGGTATTCGACGGTAACGCCCAAAGCGCGGGCAATTTTGACGGCGGCATCTGCGGAGGGCAGCGAGCCCTGCTGGTTAAGGTAGTTATCTATAGCCCGTTTGTGGACGCCGGATTTTTCGGCAAGTTCCTTTACAAGCAAACCCTGATATGTCAACTCAGTTTTTAGTGTCTCCTTAAATCCCATGTCCCTATATTACGCTAATTAGTGTAATGCCCACTTGACAAACACTTAATTAGGTTGCTAATTTGAATGGCGTTACACTAACTAAGGTAACGAAACCTATAAAAAGCCGGTTTAATCCGGCGCAAGGAGTTAAAATGAAGAATTTTAGCAAAAGTCCGGCGTTCTGCGCGGCAAAATTGCCGTTGCGGGCGGCGGTTCTAGCGGCGGCGCTTGCCGGCATGATGGTTCTTGCCGTTACAGCCTGCGACCTTAACGGCGATGACGGCAGCGAAGACGCCGGCGGGAACTCCATTACCAATGGGGACGGAACGCTGACGGATGCGGCGTTTGAGAGCCACAACACGGACTACTCGATTTTGGTGAGGAACAACACGAATTTCCGGCTGGTGGCGTTCAAGGGTGATTTGCGGGCGGACGCGCTGATAGGCGGCATTCCGGCGCACGCTCAAGGACACGGTTTGCCGCTGAACACAACGCTGTTCAACAAGACCGAGGATTTTCCGATGATACTGCTCACCGAAGAGCAGTACAAGGCGAACAAAAACAACCTGCAATCGCAGAAAAACACGCCGTTTACGCGGGTGTATGTGTTTTACAACAAGAATGGCGATAACAATGTTCATTATGAAATTTCCGCCGGACTGGGCGGCAGCAACAGCCT
>JAIROZ010000072.1 GCA_031257255.1 Spirochaetaceae bacterium
GGAAAAATATTTCGCGCTTGCCGGTACAGCCTGCGCCTTTGCGTTGATGTATGCCTTTTTTACCGTCAACGCGGGAACCGAAGAATATTCATTGCCGTTTCTAATGATTTCGTTATATCTTTTTACCAAATACTTTTTCTTGCCGGAAAGGAACACGTCTTTTTTTGAATTAGTTATTTTAGGCTTCTGTTTTACCTGCGCCATTTTGATACGCCTCAATATGTTTCCGCTATGGGCGGGATTCTGCGTGGTAATTTTTGTTGAAGCGATAGTTCAAAAACGTTTTGCTTCTATTGCCAAATATATAATTGGTTTTATAGCGGGAATACTGATTGCTTCTATTCCTGTATATTTGTACCTAAAACTGAATGGAATATACGATGAATTTTTGCGGCAGGTTATTTTTGGGGGCGCGTCAAGAGGGTTTTCGGGCTTTAGTATAAAAGAAACGGCGAAAGAATTTTTTGTTGTCCTGAACCGCAATTTTTCTTTTATTCCTTTGATTTACGGCGTATTCAACATCATCACCGGGTTTATGGCGGAGAGCGGGAAAAAAGAAAATGCCGTGTATTATTTTGCTTACACATTCTCATACTTTTTGATGGTACTATTTCTTGCTATTTCACCTGGCGGCACCCATTACAATATTGTTTTGGTTCCATATTATATTCCCGTGTTATCATTTTTTCTTGAACGCATAAGCCGGGAATTTATAAATATAAAACACAAAACCTTATGCTTTGTATTTTTTGCCTGTGTTATTTGTTCGGAAGGCATCCTCAAATATATTGACGACGCGCTGGGGACATTCAAAGATGAATCGGGAAAACAGTTGATACGCGCCGGCAAAATGATAGATGAAAACACAACGCCGGACGACACGATAATTTCGCTTGGCATTAACGGGTATATCTATCCATTTACAAAACGTAACGCGGCGTCAAAATATATTTATCAAGGCTCCGGGCTTGACCATCTTCCTACTGCGCGGGAAGAGTTTTTACAAGATGTCCTTTCAAAGAAGCCTGCTATTATCGCCATTTTTACAGCGGAAACCGGCGGCAATTACGGTTATTTACCCGGTTGGTACGCGCCGGTTTTCGATTTGATAGACCGCGATTACCGGCTGCTATCAGACGAAAACGGGTATATGCTGTATATAAAAGATTAGGGGACTTTGCCATCCAGTTATTTTGCCCTAGAATAAATATGGAGGCTAAGAAAATATGAGTGCATTTAGCGAAAGCATTACGCTGACAAATCCGCGTGATAGTATTAACGCCAAGACCGGGCTTATCCCGCAATCAGATGTTCGGAGTGTTACGGTGAACGCCTGTGTTGACACAGGTTCGTGGTTTTTAGTTGTTACGGAAAAAGTACGCGCCGCGCTGGGGCTGGAAATAACCGGCGCGGATACGGCGACACTGGCAGACGGCAGCACAAAAGAATACCCCGTTACCGAACCTGTTGAATTCCGCTGGAAAGACCGAAAAAAAGCGATGAACGCTCTGCTGGTTCCAAATAGCGATGAGGTACTGTTCGGAGCGCTCTGTATGGAAGCGCTGGACTTAATGGCAGATCCTGTAGATGAATGTCTCGTAGGACGCCACGGCGACAAAGCGCTATATAAACTGAAATAACCATATCTACGAAATTGCCGCGCCTACTATACCAGTGGCAGACGCATCCTGCTATTTTGCGCTATTTCTTTTATTTTGCGCCAGCACGGCAATAATGATGATAATTCCCTGCACAAGCCCATTCAGGAATGGCGGCACATTTGCCATTATGAGCACCGTGCTTATTATGCGAAGCATTAAAACACCTAAAAAAGTACCGATAATTTTGCCGCGTCCGCCTTCCATTGCGGTGCCGCCTATAGCGACTGCGGCTATCGCGTCCATTTCGTAGCCGGAACCTGCGCTTGCGGCTTGTATCGAAGTAAGCCGGCTCGCCAGTAGGAATGCCGCCAGACCGTAGAGCAGTCCCGCGTAGGCAAATATGCGGATTTTTACATTGTCAACATTTACGCCGGAAAGCCGCGCCGCCTGCTGATTGGAGCCTACCGCGTACACATACACGCCGAATTTTGTCTTGGACATAAGAAGGGCGGTTATGATAGTTATCAGAATAAAAAAGAGCATAAGGTTTGGAATAAAAAACCAAGACCCGGCGGATATGTTTCTAAAATTTTGATACATATCACGGGCAACGGTAAATGGACCGCCCTGTCCTAACTGGTTTATCACCGAGCGTAGCGCCGCCATTGTGGCAAGCGTTAAAATAAAAGGCGCGATGCGTCCCTTTGTTACCAGCAATCCATTGATAATACCGGAAGCAAGCCCCGCCGCAAGCGAAAAAAGAAGCGTAAGCGCAATGCTGTGCGTACTATTGAGCACGGTAATGCCCAGCCCGGAAATAAGCGCGGCGGCGCTGCCCACAGAAAGGTCTATCATTCCGGCGGAAATAACAAGGCTCATTCCCATTGCGCAAATGCCGACAACAGCGCCCTGCACAAACTGGTTTGTCAAATTGCTCCACGCCAGAAACTGCGGGTTTACTATCACCGCGATAACAAGCAGCAGAATAAAACTTAGCCAGTAACTATAGCGGGACGCCGCTATAGAAAAAATTTCTTTTATGCTTTTGCCCCTGATTTTTTGTAAATCAATCATTGCGAGCCTCCGTTCCCGTTGAATATTGCATAACCGAAACTTCGGTTAAATCTTTGTAAGGTAACTCCGCGTTTATTTTGCCTTTGTAAAAGACAAGGCAGCGGTCTGCCAGTTGGCGTATTTCCGGGAATTCATTTGTAAAGACAATAACAGCCTTGCCCTGCGCGGCAAGTTCGCGCAGCAATTTATATATCGCGTACTTTGCGCCTATATCGATGCCCTGTGTGGGGTTATCAAAAATATATACATCAGCATTTACGGCAAGCCACCTGCCGAGTATCACTTTTTGCTGATTACCGCCGGAAAGAGATGTAATAGGGTCGTTTTCGTTCTCTGTTTTTATTTCCAGTTTTTGTTTGTAATATCTAAAGAGTTCGCTTTCGTGCCCGTTATTTACAAACAATTTTTTATGCTTTGACACAAAATACGCAAGCGACATATTATTGCGGACGCTTAAATGAGGAATTATGCCCCGCTCTTTGCGGCTGCGCGGTATCATAGCAACGCCGCTCTTTATTACATTTTTTATCGACTTTAACCCCAGCCTGCCGTTCTGTACATTTATATATCCAGAGCGTACCGGACTTGCGCCGAATACCGCCGTGGCAAGTTCATCTTTCCCGGAACCCTGCAGCCCGGTGCATACTACAACTTCGCCTTTGCGTACTTCAAATGATACATTACTGAATGTATCTCCCGTTAAATTATGTACAGAAAATGCCGTCTCCTGCGGCGGCGGGGCGTTTGTATTTTCTTTTAAGTTTGCGGCGGCAAAGGTTTTGCCCACAAGAAGTTCCGCCGCCTTTTGTTCGTCAATGTCTTTGAAATACCCGCTTGCTATAAAATTGCCGTCCCGGAATACCGTGTAACGGTCGCCTATCGCAAACAGTTCCGGCATCTTGTGCGATATATATATAAAACTTACGCCTTCGTTTTTTAGGCGGCGTATTATTTCAAAAAGATTTTCTATTTCCTGATTGTTGAGCGCTGTGGTCGGCTCATCCATTATGATAATTTCGGATTGAAAGAGCAGCGCCCGCGCTATTTCTACCTGTTGTTTCTGCGCGGTATCGAGGTCTCCGGTACGGGCGCGGGGGTCTATTCCCGTCCGCATAAAATTAAGCACTTCCCGCGCTTTGTTTACCTCATCATTTTTTCTGATAGTAAAATTTGATATATATTCCTGACCTAGAAACATATTTTGATACACGGCAATATCGTTGCACAGATTCAATTCCTGATGTATAAAGCGGATTTTATATTCGCCAGCTTTGCGCGGTGTCATGCCGCGTACTTCTTTGCCGTTAATAATTATTGTGCCGGAATCAGGCGGAAGAGCGCCCGCCAGAATATTCATAAGCGTTGTTTTACCCGCGCCGTTTTCGCCCAAGAGTCCGTGTACTTCGCCTGAATGTAAATCAAACGATACATTCTTGAGCGCCCGCGCCGCGCCGAACGACTTGCTGATATTCCGCATTTCGAGCGTCAAATCTTCCGCCTTTTTGTAGTTTTACGGGGGTGTCCCCGCAAAACTACATGTGTGCTATTACAAACTATAACGCACCTTGTATTTTTCGGACTGCATATAATCTTTGTAGTTCGATTTGTCTACCATTTCTGTGGGGATTTTGTATTCCTTGTTGAGCGTCTTGCCGGAAATTATGTCGTAACCTAAATCTATAGCATCGCGTATCATAGAAGGCGAGAATGTATATGTAACAAAATCTATTCCATTTAAGCCTGAATTATCAAAGAGCGCCATAAAACCCTCTCCGCCGGAAACGCCGGAAATTAACTTGATGTTAATTTTTGCCTGTCCCCGGTAATTTTTTAGCGCTTCGACTATGCCGAGTACGATTTCGTCATCGTGCGTGAATATAGCCTTTAGGCTTTCGATTTCTTCGCGGCTCTTTGTATTCAGATAACTTTCCATCTGTTCCATCGAGGTTTGCTGGCTCCAGTTGGTAACGAAGGATTGCAGTATGTTAAAGTTCTTGTTTGCCGTCTCCAAAAAGCCGTTGGTGCGTTCCATAGGTACTGTGGAACTGTCGCCTTTGAATTCAAGGATGTTTACCTGCCCGGCATTCAAATCCTGCGCAAAGTAGCGGTTAAAATATTCGCCGCAATCCCTGCCTATCGTTACATTGTCGCCGGAAATCTCGGCTGTGGGTGTAAAGCCTTCGATAAACCGGTCATAAACGATGAGCGGTACTTTCGCGTCCATTACAGCCTGCGCCGCGTTCCGCAGTTCGCTGCCGGTAACGGGCCACAAGACAACGACAGCCGGCTTCATACCGAGTATCGTTTCCACGGCATTGCTCTGTCCAGACGATTCGGCGGCGGTCATGTAGCGGTAGTCAAAGCCGTACTTTGCCGCCAACTCCTTAGCCTCCGCTTCGCCGTGCCGTATTGACTCGGCGGTAAACCCATGGTCGGCTGACGGGGTTACCACGCCCATAAGCGCCTTCTTTTGGGCTCCGCCGCATCCCGCAAGGACGGCAAGAACCAAAGCAGCGGTACCAATAAATGCCGCCAATTTCTTTGTTGTTTTCATAATTTCCTCCAAATGTATATTATGACACTTCAATTTTGCGCCATTTAGAGGCAGGCTTTCAAGCCCCTTTTATCCGTTCAACTTCCTTGCAATTTCGATAATTTCAAATACTTCAAGTTCATCGCTTTCGTGGACATCTTCAAAGCCGTCTATGCTGATGCCGCATTCGTAGCCGGAGGAGACCTCGCGTACATCGTCCTTGAAGCGCCGGAGTCCGGCTATCTTGCCTGTGTAAATTACCGTGTCATCGCGTATCACATTGACGCTGGCGGAGCGCTTGACCGTGCCGCTCTGCACATAGCAGCCGGCGACCACGCCCGATTTGGAAATCTTGAACACCTGCCGCACTTCCACATTGGCAATGACTTCTTCCTTCGTGTCCGGTTTGAGCAGTCCTTCCATAGCCAACTGCATCTCTTC
>JAIROZ010000115.1 GCA_031257255.1 Spirochaetaceae bacterium
GCAACTTAATCACCATGCGAATCAAATGAACCCGAACAATGCTGCTTATGCGGCGGCTAAGGTCAATCATGGAAATCAACTGAACCCATGCCATGCCGAATATGCCGGGTCGCGGGGCGAATCACATTCTGCTGATTCAAAACCTGCATCTAATGATGATTAGCCGGTAATCTGTATCCGGCAAATTCCAGCCGTGGTTTTAACGCGGCTGGAATTTTAATGCTGATTATTTTAAGTGCCCTAATGGTCTGAAGCAAAGGCACCGGAAAAATTGTTTTTGAAGAAATACATCAATAAATTATTAATATCCATAACTACATAAATTATAAATTTCATAACATAAAAACTTCTGAGGATTTAATCAGCATTGCTCTAAAGTACTAACCCGAAAGAAATCACCGGAGCGCCGTATAGGGGGTAGTTGTCTGTAAGGAGCAGTCGTCCTTCGAAGGCGAGGTCAAGGAAGTAGCGTCCGCGCCATATCCAACTTACGCTTAGGCTGGCATTTACAAGCGGTACAAGACCAGAGAATTGCTCTCCCGATATGAGCCATTGGTTGCGGTCGTCCTGCTGACGGACGCGGAGGTCGTAAAGAAACGTCATACCGCCGCCGGCGCGGGCATTTAACGCCAGCCGTCCGCCTAAGAGTCTCTTCTGAAAAAACAAATTCAGGCTGCCTGTAAAAAAATGAGCGCTTACCACATAGTTGACAGATTCATATTGAATATCATCGTAAATCCCCGAACTTTCCATATATGTCCACGAAGGTTCAATTTCAAAACCGAGCGCCCATGTATCTTTCCGCAGTGGGAGGAACGCAAAACGAAACGCCGCCCCCGCAGGATAGAACGGCGAATCGAAGAAGCCGGCAAATGTTCCTCTTAACGGAAAGAGAATCGCATAGCCTTCCTGAAGCCAAAAACGAGAGGGGCGCTCTGCCGCTGCGGATATTCCGTCTGCGGATGCCGCGCCGTCTCCTGTTACAAGCGCCAGTGTAGGCAGCGCGGTCTCCAGTCCGCCCGGATTTCGCGCTAAAAGCGACCAATAGCCTGCTTTTAGCGAGTCCTTGCCAAAAACAGCCTTGCCGCCGTCTTTTGCGGTGTTTATCTCCACGCTCTCTGCGTTAATGCGCTCTCCCTCACTTGAGACAAGAAAAATCCGCGCATTAGTTTCTATGGATTTTCCTTTGAACGCTACGGTAAGTTCGCCTTTTTTTATGTTATGAGAGGATGGACTGAATGAGTACAGTTCGGGTTTGAGGGCGCGAAGTACTGTAAGGCGCGACCATTCGGCGGGGTTGCGGCGGCGTCCGAGCAGGTCTATTATATCGACCCGGTAGCGGTATTCGCCCGGCGGCAGCATAGTCCGCACTTCGTTTTTTTCGGTAATCTGAGTGAGGGCGGAATGCCATTGTCCTTGTTCCAATCTTTCAATCTTGAGTTCATAGTTGAGTACATCATTCTGCGGTTCCCAGCGCATAATTTGAACTATCCGCGTCTCCGCCTCGTACTGAATATCGGGATTTGCAAAGGCAGTTTGCATTCCCTGCGGCGAAAAAAACATTATACTGACAGCAAACAACCAAGGACTGTGCCTCATGTTCAAATGAGAATACCTCATCTCATTATCGGTTTTTTTGAGGATGGAATAGACAAAGATGATTAAGAGCGTTCTTCTTCTGGAATTTCGACTTCCGCTATCGCGGCAAGCGCCTGTAGGGTTTCTTCCAGCGTTGACCTTTCGCCGGGGGGCTGGCGCAAAAATGTGTCGATGGCGCTTTTTTTTAAGATGGCGGCGTCTATTGCGGGGTTAGCGCCCGCTTTGTATGCGCCGGCATTTATTACATCTTCGTTTGAGGCATAATCCGCCATCCATGTACGGAGGCGGGCGGCGGCTTGTTGTTCGGCGGCACCGGCTACATCTTGCGCTACGCGGCTTACGCTGCCTAGTACATCGACCGCCGGATAATGCCCCCGCGAAGCGAGAGCGCGGGAAAGGACTATATGTCCGTCGAGTATGCTGCGCGCCTTGTCCGATATTGGTTCATCAAGGTCGTCTCCGTCTACGAGCACCGTATAGAAAGCTGTTATCGAGCCTTTTTCCGCCGGACCGGCGCGTTCCAAAAGGCGCGGCATCATATCAAAGACGCTGGGGGTATAGCCGCGCTGGGCGGGCGGCTCGCCGGACGCAAGCCCTATCTCCCGCTGCGCATGCGCAAGGCGTGTAAGTGAGTCGAGAAAGAACATTACATTGAGTCCCTGGTCACGAAAGTATTCGGCAACTGCCGTGGCGACAAACGCGCCGCGCAGACGCGACAGGCTGCTCTGGTCGGATGTGGCTACAACAACCACGGAGCGTTCCAGCCCGTCTTGTCCCAGGCTTTTTTCCAAAAAGTCATTGAGTTCGCGTCCGCGTTCGCCGACCAGCGCGATAACATTTACATCGGCGCTTGTGTTACGGGCAAGCATGCCTTGAAAGGTTGATTTGCCTACGCCGGAGCCGGCAAATATGCCGAGCCGTTGTCCTTGCCCCACCGGAAGGAGCGCGTCAACGGCACGGACGCCGGTGGTTATGCGCCGCCGTATTACTTCGCGCCCCAGGGCAGGCGGCGGCTGTGCGGCGGCGGGATAGCGTGTTAGTGTTTGGATTTCGCCTTTGCCGTCTATGGGTGTACCGAGCGGACCCAGTATGCGTCCGAGCAATGCGGGCGATACAGGCACTTCCAAACAATGCCCGGTCGCCGTAACCCGTGTGCCGACCGTAATGCCGGCGGTATCGCTGTAAGCCATAAGTTGCACAATGTTGTCGCGCAAGCCGGTAACTTCCGCCATTACCCGCCGTTCGGCGGCGGCTTCGCCTTCTATGGTAAAGTAGCACAACTCGCCTATAACGGCGCGGGGACCGCGGCTTTCGATTAGCAAGCCCCGTACGGCGAAGACCTTGCCGGAATAGACCATCGTTTCGGTATGCCGGACGGTTTCTAAGTATTTTTCAAGTAGGTTTTCCATTTATTGGCTTTTTACCGGAGAGAGTTCTCTGATTTTTGCTTCCAGTTCGGCAAACTGAGTCGATATGCGGGCGTCTATTTCGCCAAAGTCCGTTTCCACGATGCAGCCTCCCGCGTCAACTGTGGAATCTTCTAATATCTGAATACCGCCCCCGCCTTCTATCAGCGTAGTAAAGTTTTCGATATGGGCTGAGGACAATTCGAGGTCGGACAAATTCACTTTGACAAGCGCCTTTCCTTTTGCTTTGACCTTGCCGAGGGCTTCGCGGATATTTTCTATCACGACATCTTTGTGAGATTCGCTTATTGATTTGACAACTTTCCGGGCAACTAGCAGGGTAAGGTCAATCAGTTGTTGTTCGGTTTCGCTTACTATCGAGGCGCGTTTGTCCTGTATGCGTTCAAGCACGGTCTGCGTCCGGGCAATAAGGCGTTGTACTTCCGCCATACCCTGTGTAAAACCTTCTTCGCGTCCGTGGGCAATGCCTTCATCGTAGCCTTGTTTGCGTAGAGTTTCCGCCTCGCGTCCGGCGGCTGCGGCGGTCGCGGCTGCGGCGGCATCCGTTTCGGACTGTCGTTTTGCCGCTTCCGCGTCTGCTTGTTCAAGGCGGGCGGCGGCGGCGGTTTCCGCGTCTCCGGCAATCTGCTTTGCGCGGACGCGGGCATCTTCAACTATTGCTTCCGCCTGAGCCTGCGCCGCCTTTTCCATTTCGGCTTTTTCTATCGCAAAGTCCGCTTTGAATTTTTCCGCCTCGCGCCGCAATTCATCTGGAGTAGGTCCTGTGTATTCTTCGAATATCGATTCGTCTACATCCTGAGTTGCTTCCTGTATCTCCGGGAACGGCGCGTCCAAAACTACTTTGTTTGTTAAATATTCAACTTCGCCGGGTCTAAAAACCGCTCTAGCCATAGAATCATAGTAAATGAAGACAGCGCGGTATTCAAGATATAACGCCCGCTTACTCTCCTATCACGGCGCGTATATCTTTTTTGATGGCGGCAAGTTTTTTGCCAAGCGCCGCTTTTGCGCCGTCAAGTCCGCCGGAACCGGCATCCGCGCAAGATGTAATGTAGAACTTGATTTTCGGCTCGGTACCGCTGGGGCGGGCGCTTACTATAGTGCCGTCCGCAAGGTAGAACTGCAGCACATCGCTTTTCGGCAGGTCTACCGGCTCTTTCTTGCCGCCGCTTATAACAACCGAATTTTTGATGTCCCGCGTTTTGGTAACGGCAATGCCGCCCAGCGCCGCCGGAGGTTTGGCGCGGTAGTCCGCCATAATAGCCGCCATAGTTGCCGGTCCTTCCGGTCCGGGGAAGTATTTTGAGACGCCCGCTTCTTCCCAGTAGCCTGTCTGTGTATACAGTTCGTTAAGGCGGTCTAGGAGGCTTTTGCCCTTGCTCCGCCAGTAAAGCGTCATTTCGGCGGTCATAGCGGCGGCGGAAATGCCGTCTTTGTCCCGCACTTCATTTTCCACGAGGTAGCCGTAACTTTCTTCGCAGCCAAAAACAATGTTCTTGCCGAGTTTACCCGTCTCCTCCAGCCGCATAAGGTTGGCTATCCACTTAAAACCGGTAAGACATTCGAGTGTGGAAACTCCGTAGAGAGCGGCGACCCGTTCCTGCATTCCCGTTGTAACAACCGTATTCACGATGGCGGCTTTTGCCGGCAATTTGCCCTGTTCTTTTAGCGAGAGCAGCACATAGTCGATGAGGAGGCAGCCCATCTGGTTGCCTGTAACGAGGGCGAATTCCCCGCCGACTGACGGAACGGCAATGCCGAAGCGGTCGGCATCCGGGTCGGTAGCCATTACCACATCCGCCTTCTCTTTTTTGCCGAGTTCTATCGCCATTTTGAGCGCGGGCGGTTCTTCAGGGTTAGGGAATTCCACAGTGGGGAAGTCGCCGTTTCCTTCGCGCTGTTCGGGAACGGTAATCACATTGAGTCCCAGACTGCCGAGTACCGCCTCTACATGCATAGCGCCGGTTCCGTGGAGGGGTGTGTAAACGATTTTTACTTCGCCCGCCATCTTCTTGATGAGTTCGGGGCGGAATAATTTTGAGCGAATCATCGCATGGAAGGGGGCGTCAATTTCTTTGTCGATATATTGAAGTTTGTCCGTCTTGAGCGCCTCGTCAAGGCTTATCGACTTGATTTCTTCGACTTTGTTTACTTCGTCTATGATGCCGGCATCGTGCGGTTCTATAACCTGAGAGCCGTCGTTCCAGTATGCTTTGTAGCCGTTGTATTTGGGCGGATTATGGCTTGCGGTAACCACTATGCCTGTATCCGCGCCCAGTTGCCTTATGGCAAAGGAGAGTTCCGGCGTGGGGCGCAGCCCGGAAAACAGATAGCATTTGATTCCGTTGCCCGCAAGAACGAGCGCCGCCGCCTCGGAAAATTCCTTGGAAAAATGACGGCTGTCGTAGGCAATGACCGCCTTTAGGCTGCCTGCCGCCGCCTTTTGCGGGAATGCCTTGATAACATAGTTGGCAAGCCCCTGAGTCGCCTGCCGGACTACCAGCGTATTCATCCGGTTAAAGCCGCCGCCCACAACGCCGCGCAGCCCCCCCGTCCCGAATTCCAAATTCTGAAAGAACCTGTCTTCCAGTTCCTTTAATGCTTCCGGCGTATCCAAGCCTAGCAATTTTTCCACTTCGCCCTTAAAATGAGCGTCCTTTTCTTTGCTGATATAGTCTTTCGCCTTGGCGATAACGGTATTTCTATCCATAATTGAGCCTCCATAATGAGTTTAGCGCCGCCGGACGCCGGTGTCTAGGGAAGCAGAAGCCGTCTTTTTTCGGGGAACTACGCTACGCCTTGATAAAAACTGAACCGCCATATAAATTCATTAAATTAGAAAAGGATAAAACTATGGTAAAAATTTGGACTATGGGCGAGTTGATTGTGGAGATAATGCGCGCTGCGCCCGGTATTCCACTGGACAAAACAGATACATTTTTGGGACCCTACCCTTCCGGAGCGCCGGCAATTTTTGTACAGGCGGCGGCGCAGTTGGGCGCTGACGCAAAGATTTGGGGCGGTGTGGGGCGCGATAAATTCGGCAATGTCATACTCAGCAAACTAAAGTCAGAAGGCGTTGATATATCGGATGTAAAAGTGGGCGGTTCCGCCGGCGCGACCGGCACGGCGTTTGTCTCTTATGACTCAGACGGGGGGCGTGAATTTATCTTTCATATAGACGGCACAGCTTCCGGCATTGTTGACTTTACGCCGCCTTCCTCTGCGCCGGATTTCTTCCATGTAATGGGCTGTTCCCTTACCGTGAACGAAAAAATGAAGAGCGCGATAGAGAGCGCCTGCGCTAATTTTGCGGCGCGGGGCGCGAAAATATCGTTCGACCCGAATATACGCCCCTCACTTTTGGGAGAACGGGGCGTTATGGAAACGGCAGGCGCGGTAATGAAACTCTGCAAGGTATTCCTGCCCGGTGTTGACGAACTCGCTCTCTTTGCGGAGTCAGGCGGCGGAATAGACGCGCAGGCAAAAATCCTGTTTGAGCGTTTTGCAAACCTCGAAATTATCCATGTTAAGAATGGAAAGCGGGGCTCGGTCATCATTACGAGGGAAGGGAAGACCGAAGTACCGCCTTACCCCATCGAAAAGAAATATCCCATTGTAGACCCCACCGGCGCGGGAGATTGTTTTGACGCTGCCTTTGTTACCGCCCTTGCGAACGGCGAAACCCTAGCCTGTGCGGGCGCTCTTGCCGCAAAGTCCGGCGCAATCAACGCAACGGCAATGGGTCCAATGAGCGGGAACATCAAAAAGTTGATGGCGGAATGTTAGGAAGCAGACGCCTGTTAATAGGAGGTTATTTATGAAAAACGAAGACAAAAATATTGAAGAAAGCGCTCCTGTACTTTTGGCGCGGCATCAGGTTGAACATTTTGCGCGGGAAAAAACATACTACCGCCCGCAAGAGCCGCTGCCGGAATTTCTTACCGGGAATAAAGCGGGAGTGTTTGTTTCGATACACGAAAAATCCGGAGACTTGCGCGGCTGCATAGGCACAATAGCCCCTGTTCAAAAAAATATCGCGGAGGAAATTTTGCGTAACGCGGTAAGCGCGTCAAGCGAAGACCCGCGCTTCCCGCCTATCAGCGCAGACGAACTTGACAGCCTTACATACAGCGTTGATATTCTTGAGCCTCCTGAGCCTATAAAAAGCGAGGCGGAATTAGACCCAAAAAAGTACGGCGTAATTGTATCGCTTGGATATTTGCGCGGGCTTTTATTACCGAATCTTGACGGCGTTGATACTGTAGACGAACAAATAACGATAGCAATGCGCAAGGCAGGCATACCGGCGCGGGAACGGGAAAATATCAAACTAAAAAGATTTCTGGTAACACGGTATTATTAAGGGATAGGGAATAGAGGACAGCGTTATGAATGATGTGAGTTGCGGATTATGTCCGGGAGGGTGTATTTTGAGCGAGGGGCAATGCGGTTTTTGCGGCGCGCGCGCTAATGCCGGCGGTAAAATTGAATGTATCAATTATGAATACATTACTTCCATTGCGCTTGACCCTGTCGAAAAAAAGCCTCTAAACCGGTATAAAAGCGGCTCTTTTGTGCTTTCCGCCGGGAGTTTCGGCTGTAATTTCCGCTGTCCATTCTGCCAGAATCATGATATTTCGATGGCGCGTCCGCGCAATGTATCAGAATTGAATACATTTATCAAAGAACAGAACATTGGCAGAATGTCAAAAGAGGAACTGGCGCTAAAGGCGCAGGCATATATTCCGGCGGGAAACATAGGAATAGCGTTTACATATAACGAACCGCTTACAGGCTTTGAATTTGTTTATGATACGGCGCTGTATTTTAAGGCGCATAAAATGGACACGGTACTTGTAAGCAATGGATGTATCAATCCTGAATATTTTAATAAACTTGTTCCATATATTGACGCAATGAATATCGACCTAAAAACATTCAACCCGGAAATATATCAAAAATATTCAGGCATAAAAAACGCGCTTAGTATTGTAAAAAATAATATATCCTATGCCGCATCCCGCTGCCATGTCGAACTTACTTGCCTTATCATCCCCGGCGAAAATGACAGCGAAGCCGAAATGGAACAAATGTGTACATGGATAGCATCCGTCTCGCCGGAAATCCCTCTGCATATAACGCGCTTTTTTCCGCGTTATAAATATGCCGATAGAACGCCCACGCCGCCGGAAACTTTGCGCCGCCTGCGGGGTATTGCGCTCTCTCATCTAAAGTATGTGTATTTGGGAAATATATAAATGAAGAACGCGCCCCCTTTTACGGTTGTCTATGAAGACGCGGATGTTATCGCTGTAAACAAAGCGAGCGGTATTTCCACAGCGGGCGAGCGCTGGGATGCCGCCGCGCCAAGACTCGACAAGTTGATAGGGGGGCGTTTGTATGTTGTACACCGCATCGACAAAGAAACTTCCGGGCTTGTACTTTTTGCAAAAACCGAAGATGCCCATAGGCGGCTCTGCGGCATATTTGAACGGCGCGAGGCGGCAAAAATTTACATTGCCATAGCAAATGGCAAACCGGCATGGCGGCAAACGCTGTGCGAACTCTCTCTTGTCCCGGATGGCAACAAAAAACACCAGACAATAATCGACCAATTCCGGGGCAAAAAATCGGTAACACGCTTTACGGCGCTAATGTCGGCGGGCAATTACACGGTTGTCCGTGCCGAACCGGAAACGGGGCGCACTCATCAAATCCGCGTAAGCCTTGCATCGCTGGGACACCCGGCAGTCTGCGATACCCTCTACGGCGGCAGACATCCGCTGCTGCTTTCGGAAATAAAGCACGGCTGGCACGGCGACAAACACAGTGAACAGCCATTGGTCGCAAGGCTTGCCTTACACGCCGCCTTGCTTAGCGTTCCCGGACTGCCCTCCCTCGAAGCGCCGCTCCACAAGGATATGAAGGCGGCGCTTCATCAGTTTGAAAAAAATGGAGTTATATATGAAGAAAATAAAATCTGACCCGCCTCTTGCATGGCGGGAAATTTCGCGCAGGACTGTATTTAAGGCGCGAGTTTTTGATGTAGTTGAAACGCGGTGCGTTCCACCGCAAACCGCTGATACGAGGACGCGAGACGCGGCTGCCGGCGAGGGCAATTTTTCGGTTATAGAATGTTGCGATTGGGCTATTGTGATTCCGGCGCTGGAAGATGAAGGTGGGCGCAAATTCCTTATGGTCAGACAGTGGCGGCACGGAGCGCTGGAAGAAAGTGTTGAGTTTCCCGGCGGCGTTATAGAAAGAGGCGAAAGCCCCGAAGCGGGGGCACGGCGCGAACTGCGCGAGGAAACCGGTTTTGATGCCGGAAAGTTTATCAAACTGGGAGAAATGAGCCCCAATCCTGCTATAATGAATAACCGTGTACATTTTTTCCTTGCCGAAGACCTGCACAGGCAGGGCGCTCAGGAATTGGACCGCGATGAATTTGTCAATATCGAAGTAAAAGACGAAGCGGAAGTGCTGCGCAATATGGGCAAAAAACCGTACATCCACGCGCTTATGGCGGCGGCGCTG
>JAIROZ010000158.1 GCA_031257255.1 Spirochaetaceae bacterium
CCGTAACCGGTTAGTTTTTCCTTTGCCGCCTTTGCCGCCGCGCCGTAGCCGAGTATGCCTATGTTGTTGTAGGTTCCGGCACGAAAGCCGTCTTCCTGATGACCGCCGTGTATCAGCGGAAGGAGCGGCGCGCCTTGCCGGCGGTAGAGCGCCCCCACACCCTTGGGTCCGTAAATCTTGTGCCCCGAAAATGTCGCGTAGTCAATCTTGAGCGCGGTGACATTCACCGGAATTTTACCTGCCGCCTGTACAGCATCCGTGTGAAACCATGCCCCCGCTTCTTTTGCGAGACCGGCAATTTCCGCAATATTCTGTATTGTGCCGATTTCGTTGTTGGCAAACATTACGGACACAAGCAAAGTCCGCTCGCTTAATACCTTGCGGTATTCGTCCATCTTGATTTTGCCGTTTTCGTCCACAGGCAAAAAATGCACCGGAACGCCTATAGACTTGAGGTATTTTGCCGCATTGAGCACACACGGATGTTCGATTTCTGTGGTAATGACTTCGTTCCGCCCTGTCTGTAGTTTGAATTCTTTGGCAAGAGCAGGCTCCGTTACAAGGCGGCGCATAGTCTCAAAAATCGTGTTGTTTGACTCGGAACCGCCGGATGTAAAAATGATGTCTTTTGCTTCCGCGCCAACAAGCGCCGCCACATTGCGCCGCGCTTCCTCGACCCGCACCCGCGCCTGCCGCCCCGCCTCGTGCATACTCGAAGCGTTGCCGTATAGCGCCAAATCCTCGATGATAGCCTTTTGCACCTCGCCAGATACAGGCGCTGTCGCGTTGTAATCAAGATATACATGTTTAACGGGCATCATTGTCCTCCAAAAATCTTATAGAATACAGTATAACACTAGGAATAAAAAAACGGCAAGGTAATACAAGACTGATTTCGGACTTTTGCTTTGCAAAAGTCCGCATTGAAGTTAATCAGTCTTTTTCTTAAAGAGCCCGATAATACGGGACAAAAGCCCCGGTTTGGCGCTTTTTTGCTTTGCGCCGCCGGTATCCATGCCGCATTTTACGGCATTCCTGCCGCCCTTTGCGCCGCGTTTGGCGCGTTCCGCGCCATTTTGCGCCGCGCCCTCGCCGCGCCGCCTGCCGCCGCGTCCGCCCGCATACTGCCTGTCGCCGGACTGACGCTCGCCGTACCGTCCGCCTCTGCCTTCGCCGTCCCCGCCATAACGCCCCTCGCCGTGAGGGCGCTCGCCGTAACGCTCCCCGCCAGTAGGGCGCTCTCCTCGGCGGCTGCCGACATACTGCCTATCGCCATATTGCCGGTCGCCGGATGGGCGGCTGCCTTGCGCCCGGCGTTTGTCTATGCCGCGCCCGGCGGGGATTTCGGCTTGTCTTTCCGGCTGCTCGCCGCCATCCATGCCGTTTTTTTCGTATTTCTCGCGGTAGTATGCGGCGCGTTCTTCGGGACTGAGCGCGGAAAGTTTTGGAGGGCGCGGAGTTCTGGATTTTGGAACACGGGGGGCGTTTTCATTCTCGCGGCGTTCACCGTCATATTCACGGCGTTCGCCGCTAAATGGGCGTTCTCTTCTAAAAAAGCCTTCCCGTCCGCCGCGCCGGTTTTGCCGCGCCGCGCCTCTTCTTTCTGCATCCTCGCCAAAGTCTTCCTGCTTGGCAACCTCGCTCGGTATCTTCATTCCGATAAATTTTTCTATGCCCGCAAGTTCGTATACATCCTGCTCGCTGGCAAAGGTTATCGCCTTGCCGCTCTTGCCGGCGCGGGCGGTGCGCCCTATACGGTGGACATAATTCTCGGTTTCCGTGGGTAAATCGTAGTTTACTACTAAATCCAGCCCCTCAATATCGAGCCCTCGCGCCGCCACATCGGTTGCGATGAGTAGCGGCGTCTTGCCTGCCTTCATGTTTTCGATAATTTTGAGGCGCTTAATCTGCGGAAGGTCGCCGGAAATGTACTCGTTGCTGTAGCCGTTGGCAAAAAGTCTGCGCGATACTATCTCGGTATAGCGCTTGGTATTGCAAAAAACGAGCGCCGTTTGGGGCTTTTCTCTCTCCAGAAGCCCCAAAAGCAGCCGGAATTTGTCCTCGGAGGAAACATGGTACAGGAACTGGGAAATCTCTTCCACAGTAACCTTTTCCGGTTCTATCTCAATTTCTACCGGCTCTTTTGTGTATTCGAGCGCGAGGTTCTTTACATACACATTCAGCGTGGCGCTAAAGAGCATGGTCTGACGCTTCTCTTTTGGAGGGACAAGTTGAATGAGTTTGCGGAGGTCGGGGTAGAAGCCCATATCGAACATCCTGTCCGCCTCGTCAAGGACGAGGAATGCCAATTCAAATAGATTCATCATCCCGCTGGAACAGAGGTCGAGGACGCGCCCCGGCGTTCCTACCATTATCTCCGCGTCCGCCCGTAAACTTGCCTGCTGCGCCCCGTATCCAACCCCGCCGAAAAAACTCGCCGTCCTGAACGGAAGGTATTTGCCTATGACCTTTGCCTCGTCCTCAACCTGAACCGCCAATTCCCGCGTAGGCACCATAATGAGCGCCTTCTTTCCTTTTAGAAGCGGGTCGGTCAACATTCTTTGCATCATCACTATAAGGTAGGCGGCTGTCTTGCCCGTCCCCGTCTGTGATTGGACATATACATCGGCACCCTCCAGCGCCTGTTGGAGCACCTGCCCTTGCACCGGCATAACCTGTAAGTACCCCGCTTCGCTAAGCGATTTTTGTAAATCGCCGTGTAAATTCAATTCTGAAAATTCCATGTTGTTTTAGTATACCGGCAGCCGGGGACTATGGGTAGTGAGCGCGGCGCGGAATGGCGGGCAGGGAAGGGGCGCTGAGTAACCTGTTCATTAGCGCTGCCCTTTATACGCCCCGCCCCGTGTGGAAATGTTTGTTACATAGATGCCGTCTGTCTCTTTTCTAAACAAAATACGGTAAACGCCTACTCTTAGACGATAGTCATTCCGTCCTTGTAGTTTTTTGATGTCCCCTTCGGGCGGTTCTTTTTTTAATTTATCTATACCCGCGGCTATGCGGCTAAAAGCGGGCTCATTTATCCGCAAAAATTGTTTTTTTGCGGCGGCGCTCAGCGTTACTTTCATATTAAGCCGGCCTCGCGTTTTACATCCTCCCAGTCTGTAAAACTTGAAGGATCTCTTTCATACTCGCGCATACCTTCTTCAATAAGGGCATGTTCCTCGTCCGTTAAGTCCGTCTCGATGATGAGCGGATCGCTCGCCGCCGATGTTTCCGCCATGTATGAAAGTATAGGGCGCACCGTTTCTAAATTTTTGTCGGAGATGGCGTCAATATAGCCTTTCAATTTCCGCCTGATGGCTGTTGCTGTCATTTGTTACCTCTTTTGCAGTGTAACACAAAAGCAGGACTGTTGCGATAGGCGGCGGGTTTTACGCAAGTTGGCGGACAAGTTCAATGATGGCATCACGTTTTTTAATTCTATCTTCGGCTGAACGGAGAAAAAGTGTTGACGGCTCGATGTTTAGCGCCCAGCAAATTTTCAGAATTGTGGGGAGTGATGGTATACGATGCCCGTTTTCTATGCTGTTTACCAGATTTTGCGCCAAGCCTGCTTTGAGTGAAAGTTCCATTTGGGATATACGCGCTTTTTCGCGTTCTTCACGCAGACGGGTCAGGACGCCATTAATTTGCCCGGCAATTTCCGCCTCCGTATTGCCAAATGCATCATCCATATAAGGAAATTTAACACTTGAACCATATTGACAATACATTCAAAACGGGTAAGTATTTCACTACTATCGTGGTAGATTTTGCTGTGGGCTTTACCTCCGGTTGAAGGCGGAGACGCCCATCGCCGCCAATTTGGCGCGATGGACGCGTACATTCCGTAGGGAGGCGGAATTGAAGCCTTTGTTTTGGGTTTTTGGCAAGTATTTTCAGCCTTATGGCTGTAAAGAACCTGCCCGTACGGGTGGGGATATTAAAAGCGGAAACGGCAAGTTTGAGACTAGGAACCTTATGCTTGCCGTTTCCAGCGAGTCTGCAAAAGCAGATTCATAAGGAGTGTATCATGATACACAAAAACGGAGTACCGGCGGGTCTATTACGCAAAAACACAAGCCTCTTGAGGTTTGCGCGGTTAGCGGGAGCAGGGGCGCTTGTGTTCGGTCTTGCCCTTGCGGGATGCGATGATGGCGGCGGCGGCGGCGGCAGCAGCAACAGCGGCGATGGTACCGCGCTTGTGGCAAAGTGGTACGGCACTCAGGCGGCGGCTGACGCTGATACGGCTGCGGGGCTTCAATGGGAGTTCAAGGCTGACGGAACATTCACGATGCAGGGCAACCCTATGACGGGCTATACCTATACCGCGTCTGGGGGGACTATCACTATAAGCGCTTCCGGGCAAACTGTGGCAACCGCGAATTATAGCATCAGCGGAACAGTGCTCACCTTTTCCAATCCTGGCGGTCAATTGGGCTCGACGCTGTTTGCCACTACTACAGTTTACAAAAAAGCCGGCACTTCTGCCGGGGGCGGCGGTACTCCTGCCGGGGGCGGCAACTCGTCTGGAGGTAAACTTACCATTACCGGGCTATCGGCATACAATGGCAAGTATATTCGCGCAAATGCGGATCTGACTCCGGACTATTCGGAATCTCTTAATGGAGGGATTACAATATCCGGCGGAAACGCAGTGATACCGCTGACTCTGGTCAAAATTATAACTATTCCTGCCGCATCCGCATGGGAGAAATTTGGGTATAATACTATTCAAACAATAAACAACTTGGCTTACCAAATAACCGGCGAATGGGGAAACTCATTAGAACTTGACGGCAACAACGCTACGGCAGAGCAAGCCTTGGCAACGCTGGACCAAATTATTGCCTATCCCGGCATAGATGCGAGTACGAAACAATGGGCTGAACAGGTAAAGACTCAATTAGTTTCACGGCTTAATGGAGAGGGTACCGATGCAACTAATGAACCATACACGGGGAGCCATCAAAATGTCAGCATTAGTGTTTCGATTTATTCATCGGAAAATGATTACACCGCTGAAGTTACAAAAGATATTACAGTCAGTTTTTCCGGCGGCAGCGCAACCAAGGCTTGGACATCTACCTCCGCCAGCGGTAACAAGCCGGAACATCTTCCTGCTAACGCTTCCATGCAGGATGCAAAGGATAAACTGGACGAAATTATCGCCTACTGCGATGCTAACCCGGGGAACGATACCACCAAACAATGGGCAGAAGGGGTGAAGTCGGTGATTAATACTACTTGGAGTTCCCAATCCGCTAACTATATTACTACTATAAACAGCGCAATCGATAATTTAACAGGCTCGTCGGTACCCCCCCCCGGCGGTAACCCCCCGGCAGCGGCGGCGCTTATCGGGACATGGACAGGCAGTAGTAATACTACCGTAACTTTTACCCAAAATACCGTAACATCTTCGCTATCAGGTTTTGGCACACAGTCATATTCGGTAAATGGAACCAGAATCAGCATCGCCGGACAAGAAGCTGATTTTACAGTAACGGCGACTACTTTGACATTTACTAATCCTAACGGAGTGCTGACAAATAACCTTGCGCATTATGGTCCGTATACCAAGCAGTAATCCGTAAACGTTGTCAGCCACCTTTAGGGCGGCGCTGATAGACTTTTGTTCATCAGCGCTGCCCTTTACGCGCCGTCCCGCGTGGAAATCTTGTAAACATCTATTATACCCCTATGTCCTGCCGTTTTTTTTTCAGATAGCCGGAAAGAGTGATAAAGTTTTCAGGATGTTCCTTATACTCACGCATATCTTCTTCAATAAGGGCATGTTCCTCGTTATTGTAATCGTGGAGCATTATTGGCTATAATAGACCAGGAGAAAAATTTATGTCAGGTTTTATAGATAAAATGAAGAGCGCGTTAAACGAAGGCTGGGAGGCGTCAAAAGATTTGGCGGTAAAAGCCGGTTCAAAGGCGCAGGAATTGGGCGAAAAAGGTGTTATTACTGTCGAGATAAAAAAATTGGAGTTCGATATTGAGCGCCAGATAAAAAAATTGGGGCTGGAAGTCTACCAATTATTTGCCGAAAATGGGCGGGATAGCGTTGCCGCCTCCGAGTCCGCTATTGCCGCTATTCTAAACGAAATTTCGGAACTAAAGTCCCGCATAGAAGCAAAACAGGCGTCACTCAAACTGCCTTAAAATAACACCCTTGTTAGCACCGGTATCGAGATAAAATTTCCTATAGCGCCGCCTATGCCGGAAAGAAAAAATACCAGCAAGGCGCGTGTTATACGGTTTTTGTAGACGCCTTTAAGCGAAGCGGCATCGGCGCTAAGGCTTACCGCATCGGCAACACGCGGTCGCCGCGCAAGCGCCTGCGCTATACCGGCAAAAAAGCCTACGCTGATAATCGGGCTTAAAGTTCCTATTGGAGCGCCTACAAACGCCGCAATTATGGCAAACGGATGCCCCAGCGCAAGCGCCGCGCCGGCAGCCGCCAGCGAGCCGTTCCACAGCAGCCAGCGGACTATACTGTCAAGCCCGGCATTTATTCCCGCATGGGCAAAACCCAGCGCTATAAGCCCCAGAATCAAAACCGGCACCGCCCAGGGAAGCGCCCGCCCTATCCAACTTTTTGGCGGGATTTTCTCTAATTCATCGACAGAAACCGGCGCAGACTGTTTGGAACATTCTTCAAGCCGCGCCGCAAGCCCCGCAATATGCCCCGCGCCCACAACGGCAACGGCGCAATTTACCTCTTTTTCGCGCACACCTTCCCAAATTTTAGCGGCAAGGTACTCATCACGCTCGTCTATCAGCGTTTTTTTTACCGAAGGTAAATAGCCGCTCAGTTCCGCCATCATTCCGTCCAGTTCACTCTGCTGCTTTAGGTTTTCAATTTCGCCGCTGTCAAATTTTTCGTTAGTAAAGGCGCTCGAAAAAAGAGACGCCAGTAACTTGCATTTGCTCCAAAATCCGCAGCTTTCCCATGCTCTTCGGAGCGTAATTTGCAGGTCGCGGTCGCAAAGTTTGTACGGAATATTGAGTTCGTCCGCCGCCTCTATAGCCGCTTTCATTTCTTCTCCGGGACGAGCGCCCGTTTCGTTGCCTAAACGGCGCTGGAAGCCGGCAAGTACAAGGTTTGCAAGCAACAAAAAACCGCGCCCCTCGCGTATCACTTTGATAATATCAAGGTTTTCCCAGTTGTCTTTTTGAGTAAGCGCCTCGTAGCGCTTCTTGTCAAGTTCCACACAAACCAAACCGGGATTTTCGCTGCGGATTATCAAACCCGCTTCTTCCGCGCTGCGCGAGGATATATGCGCGGTTCCCAGCAGAATGATTTTTTTGCCGTCTAAGTTTAATGTAATAACGGTATCAGACGTCATTTTCCGCCCGTATTATCTGAGCGCCGGAGAGGGGGCTGCTTCTTTTACTACAATGTTGTTATCGGGATGAAGTATCTCGTTTATTCTGAATTCAACCAAATCGCGGCGGTCGTACTTGCGGAATTCCTCGGCATACCGTTCCGCCAGCGCGGGAATGTTTGAAAGTTCATAAAAACAGGATAAATAAAAATAACCGCGCACCTTTGAAATACCATCGCTTTCTCTTTCCACACGGCGGGCAACATCGGTGTCCCCCATGCTTTCCGAAAACAAACGGAGTACATAGTAATCGAGCGTATCTCGTTTTACTACTTTAATCGCCTCGTTTACTATATTACGCGCCGCGTCTTTTGCCGCATTATCCTTGTGACCGGTGGAATTCGATTTGTCTGCCTTTCTTAAACTGTAGGCGGCAAGCAGCGCATAGTTTGTTTCTTCCTTTGCGTAATTCCACGCCTGAGTAAAATTATAAGCGGCGCTGGAATAATCGCCTTTTTTTAATGAATGAACGCCGGCACCCTCAAACCCAAAATAATAATCAGGTTTAAGCGAAATTATTTTCTTGTAACTTTTTTCCGCTTCGTCATCCAAACCGAGTTCATCGCTAATTCCTGCCGTGTACACATAAGACATAAACATATTGGGATTTAGCCGCGTTGCCCGCTTGAATTCATCTAGGGCTTCCCGTTTCCGGTTTTTGTCGATAAGAGTGAGTCCGCGGTCGTAGGAATACCAGTAACTGTTCGGGTCGAGTTTGACCGCCATGTCCATATCGGTTATTGCCTCGTCCAGAGCGCCCCGGCTCCTGTATAGCCGTCCGCGTTCGTTGTAAACATACGCGGATTTTGGGTGAAAAGCCGCAGCTTTGTTGAGCATGTCAAGCGCTTCGTCATATTTTTTTTCAAGCCTGTAAACACGCGACCTGCCCACAAGCGAATCTGTGTTGGAAGGCTCCGCTTTGAGTGCGGTTTCGTAAAAATTTGCGGCTTTTTTTAGATTTTTCTGCATCTCTACAGAAATTCTGCCCAAATCGTTGAGGGCGGGAACAAAGTTGGGTTTGTCTTTGATAATATCTTCCAGAAGGATGCGCTGCTGGCGGAGTTTTTTCTCTGCCGCTTCTACAACCGAGAGTACATAACGCGCCTCTATATTGAAGGGGTCGGGCGAGACTGTCGAGGAGATAACGGCATTTACTTCTTCCCGCGCAAGGGCTGGTCGTCCGGCGGAAAGATAGATGCCCGCCTTAGTAATTCTATTTTGAGGAGATGCCGCTTCTTCCGGGGTAAGGGTATCATACAGGGACAGCGCTCCGTCAAAATCATTTTTTTCGAGTTTGAGCGCCAATTTTTGTAAAAAATCGTTGGGCTTGGCGGGCGCAACTGGTTTTGGTTCCACAGTTTTGCAGGAATAGGCAAATATGGCAAACGAAGCCGCCGCCGCAATCAGTACTTTTCGGAGTATCATAGCGCAATTATCGGCGTTTTGTAAGTGAAAATCAACTGCCCTGAAAATCAATGAAATTTATCTTGACAGGCACCGGCAATATGCCCTATACTAACAGTATGACGCGCTCCCAAAGTGAACGGGGGCGCTCAGTTAATAATTCACTTGATGTCCGTACAGCACTCAAGGAATTAACTTGCTGAAATTTCTGTTATGCGCGGTTTTCGCTCATGCAGACCAACCCAAGGAGGTTCCTGATGCACAGGACTAAACAGTTAGCATTAGCCGCCCTTTTGCTGGCAGTGCTTATCCTTTTTGAGCGCTTTGTTTCGGTAGAGACGCAATTATTGCGCCTGAGTTTTGCCTATGTTCCGTACATACTTTCCGGCTGGCTTCTAGGTCCATTCTGGACGGCTGTTATCGGTTTTGCGGGCGACCTTTTGGGCATGCTTCTTATGCCCAAGGCGAGTTTTTTTGCCGGCTTTACCCTTAACGCCGTTGTAACAGGGGCGGTTTACGGGCTGTTCCTGCACAATCTGCCTGTGGGCAAGGCTTTTCTGGCGCGGCTTGCAATAGCGCTGCTCATCGTTCACGCAGGAGTACATTTAGGGCTTACCACACTTTGGCTTTCGATAATGTACAAAAAAGCATTCATAGTTATCATTATGGGGAGGCTTATCGCCAACTGTATCGAATTGCCTGTTGAGTTTGTGTCGATGTACTTCATTGTCAAATTCCTGCAAAAACCGGTAGACCTCTACCTGCGGGAAAGCGCGGACACTCAGCAGGAAGATGACGGTACTCAGCCTGAGACAGATGCCTCTCAGTCTGAAAACCCGGCGGACAAAGGCGTTTCCGGCAAATAAAATGATACAGGCTAAAGGGGTAGACTATGTTTACCCGTCCGGCAAACAGGCTCTTTCCGGGATAAATCTGGAAGTGGCGCGGGGTGAATTTGTCGCCGTTGTGGGGCATAACGGTTCCGGCAAGTCGACCCTCGCCGGGCTGCTTGCCGGACTTGAAAGACCGGCGCGGGGGCAAATCATTATTGACGGCATAAATACACGCGACAAAAAAAACTTTCTTGTTCTTCGCAAAAAGGTAGGTATGGTTTTTCAGAATCCCGAAAATCAACTTGTCTTTGAAAAAGTAAAAGACGATATAGGCTTTGGGCTAAAAAATATCGGCTTCCCGCAGGCGGAAATTGAAACGCGCACCGCCGAAATTTCGCGCAAGATGCGTATCGAATCATTTACAGGAAGTTTTGAACTTTCTATGGGGCAGAAACAGCGCGTTGCCATAGCGAGCGTGATAGCAATGGGACCTGACTGTATCATTTTTGATGAACCTACCGCGATGCTCGACCCAAAAGGCAAAAAAGATATTCATAATATCATTATTGAACTGCACAAACAGGGTATGACGATTGTATATGTTACCAATGTGATAGATGAGGTTCTTGCTGCCGACCGTATTATCATTCTTGAAAACGGAAGTATATCCGGCGAGGTTAAACGCGAGGAATTGTTTGACAATGTAGAAAGGCTGCGCGGCGCGGGGCTGGAAATGCCTGTAATTATGGATATGCTCTTCCGGCTTAAACAGCGCGGCGTTGATATTATTGTAAAACGCTGGTCGATAGATGCTGTTGTGGAGAATTTTATTTCGTATATCAACGGAATAGAAAACCAAAATAATCTGAATATGCAATAGGATGGTATATTCAATAAGAGAGCAAGTTGAAAAATCTACTTAAATTTCTATCTGTTTTTGCGTACACAATTCTGATATTCTTTTTTGACGGCGTTCAACTGGCGCCATTTGCCGCCATAAATATTGTAATTATGATATTTACAAAGGTAACGCCGTACTCCGCTTTCAAATATATAGTATCGCTCTCTCCATTTATTGTATTTGCGTGCATATTCAACTTTATATTAGGCGACCCGAAAGGCGCGGTAAATCTTGCGCTCCGGCTTTTGCTGATAGCAAACATAAGCCAATGTTACAAAAAAGTACTGCGGACGCAGGACTTGGCGGATGCCATAGAAACGATGTTTTCACCGCTTAAATGCTTTAAGGTAGACGCGAGAGATGCCGGACTTATGGTTTGCATAAGTCTGGCATTTTTGCCGGTACTCCGCCGCGACTTTGCCGCCATCCGGCTTGCTCTCCGCGCAAAAGGCATGCGCCTTACAGCCTGGAATTTTAAGTACATCCTGGGACCATTTTTTACCGGCATATTCAGGCGGGCAAACGAAATCTCACGCGCCCTCCGCACCAAAGGCTATGAATAGCGGCATTTTCCCCACATGAAGACAGGTTCGTATTCTCAGCAGATTATCGAAGTTATATTCTACCGTCAGTGCCGGGCAATCATGTAATGAGACTGTTCTTTTCGGAAAAGAAACAGGACTTTTACTCCCAACCTATACATCAAGTTAATTTTTTCAAAATCACTTTCGTTCGCTTTTTCATAAACCTAGCGAAGCACTGATTTATGCAATCGAGTTAATCAGTCTTTCCCTAGCGCTCTCTTCGGAACCCTTTCGTTGCCGCTATCACAGCGGCAGCCATATACAAACCGAAACGGCAAAACACTCCGCTTACAGGCTAAACGCAAACGTCTTTCTGTTTTTTATTTTGCTTCCTTGAGTTGACCCTTAGTTAAGGGTAACAGCCAACGATACATAAGGGTAAGTACAAAACGGTTGTAACTTTGGTCGGCATAAAATTCGTATCGCATCTGATAGCGAAAGCGCAAAAGAAAATCTAATCCTATCTCAGGTGCCATTCCTAATGTATTTATATTATGTTCAAAATCCCGCACAAAAGTCCCTGACACACCAATTGAATAAATAAAAAAGAAAAAAGTTCCTCCAAAACACAATCCTGCCCTCACCCGAAAAAGATTGGAGAACGGACTGTATTCTATCTGCGCCGCCGGAATAATTATAGAATAGCCATCCGAGTTCCATGCACGGTCATCGAGGATATAGTTGGGAGAATTTTTCCAAAAAAGAGGCACTCCCAACTCTAAACCGAACATGCAGTCATCCCCAAGGTTTTCAGGTTCAGGAGTATTCCCTGATACGGACAGAGAAAACCCAAGAGCGGCGTTTAATACCGGCTTTTTATCCTCCGCTCTACAGGGAAAAACAATGAGAACTAATATAGAAAAAAACAACACGAGCCGCAAACTACCTCCATAAAAGCCGTGTTTCCCGGCAGGGAAACACGGCAAAACACTACGCTTACAGGCTAAACGCAATCGTCTTTCTGTTTTTCTACAGGCAGGTGACGATGTACACTTTTTGTGAGATTTATGTTATAGTTCTAGCGTTAAGGGAACGCTGATTTATTCTCGGTTGAATAAATCAATGTTTTCTAAATCAGTGTTTTTTAGGAGATTTTAGTATGAACAAACGGGTTATTTTTTTATTAACGATTTTTGCGTGTGTTTTTATGGCTTGTAATCAGCAGGTATCTACGCCAAAGACGCCGAGCAAAGAGAATAATGACGCGGATGGCGCTATTGTCAAACTGGAAATATACGATGATATAGA
>JAIROZ010000178.1 GCA_031257255.1 Spirochaetaceae bacterium
GCTCATATATGGTTTTCCGAAACAAAAACACCGGCAAAAAAATATCCGCAGACGCCTTTTTTAGGTGTCTATGACTGTACCGGCTACGCTCTGCTGTATAACGGCATATTAGGCGATAAAACTGATGCCGGCGGTAATGTGCTAACAAACGAAACATTGCATTACATTCTTTCCAGCGCCGAAAAACAAGGATATTATTTCTCAAATGATAACAAAAATTACAACAAACTCATTATATACGGAGAAGCCACCCGCCTGCCGCGCTCTTTTTTACGGGCAGATAATATTCAATTCAAACAATTACCATACGAGGTAAAGGTCTGGTAATATGCAGTTAAAATCATATCAGCAAAATACGCTTAATGTTATACGCGCTTTTTTTGAAACATGCGCAGGCGCGTCCCCGCGGGATGCCTACTATTCCATTGTTGCCAAGCCGGAAGTCGCGGAGCGTTTGGGCAAAATTCACCGCGGTTACACGCAGGTGCCGGAACTCGCTAATACTCCCAAAATATGCCTTAAAGTGCCAACCGGAGGCGGAAAAACCATACTTGCCGCCCATTCAATAAAAATAGCGGCGGAAACAGGCATTTCAAAAGAAAACCCTGTTGTGCTCTGGTTTGTTCCAACCGAAACTATACGAAAACAGACGGCAGAAGCGCTAAAAAACGCGATGCATCCTTACCGCGAAGTGTTAAACGAACAATTTGACGGAAAGATTGCAATATTCGATATTGACGAAAAGTCTACTATACGCCCTGCGGATATAAACGAAAAAACCTGCATTATCATTTCTACAATTCAAAGTTTTGTAAAAAAAGATACAAGTAAATATAATGTTTACAAAGATGACGAAAACCTTGAAGACCATTTTAGGGCGCTTATTGCAAAACACAATGGAAAAATACCATCATCCGCTGTTGCGGGAATGGAAATGCGCGAAACAGAAAACCGTCCAAAATATTCTTTTGCAAATCTTTTACATTATCATAAGCCGCTTATGATAATTGACGAAGCGCATAAAGTCCTTACAGAGTTATCGGTAGAAACTCAGATACGCCTAAACCCTTCCGCAATTATTGAATGGACGGCAACGCCGCGTCTAAAGGACGGAGCATTGTATAACAATGTCCTTTATTCTGTACGGGCAGATGAATTAAAAAAAGAAGAAATGATAAAACTGCCTATTGTTCTTGTTGAACATACAGGCTGGGAAAACGCTGTTCAAGCAGCGGTTGCCCGTCTTGCGGAACTCGAAAAAATTTGCGCAAAAGAAAATGAATACATCCGTCCGCTTTTGCTGTTTCAGGCGCAGAATAAAAATCAGGAAGTAAATGTTACCGCGCTAAAAAAACACCTTTTAGAAATTATTGATATTCCAGAAAACGAAATAAAAATAGTAACCGGCGAACAAAAAGAATTAGATGATATTAATATATTTAATCCGTCAGAAAAAACCAGATATATCATTACTGTTGACGCGCTAAAAGAAGGCTGGGACTGTAGTTTTGCCTATGTTTTATGTTCTCTCGCAAATATAAAAAGCGATACAACGGTAGAGCAGTTATTGGGGCGTGTAATGCGCCTTCCTAACGCAAAAAGCCTCAAAAATCCCGCTTTGAATAAAGCCTACGCTTATGTTATATCACAAAAATTCGGCGAAGCCGCCGCCGCGCTCACGGAAAAACTTATCGAAAAAGGCTTTGACTCTGATGATGCCAAGTTTAACATCATTGTAGAACATCCAGAATTGTTTGATGCCGTTCCTCAAATAACTCCAGCAGCCATAACATCTCCTGCCTCCAGCGGCGAACTCTGGATAATTCCACGGCTTAAATTTGAATCGCGGCATGGCAGCGGCGAATTTTATTTTGCGGAAAGTGAAAATATTTTTTCTGAATTTGACTGGAATATCGCGGATTACTCAACGCCCCGTTTAGAGCCTCAAGAATTTAATGTTGAGGAATTACCCGGAAAGAATTTTATTATTGATATTGACGGCAAAAATTTAAAGTATTCACTTTCAGCGGACGAAGACGCTTATTATCATTTTTCCGAAGTTGAAAACTGGACTGCGGCAAATCTTGTATTATGGCTTGATAAAACACTCAAACAAGAGGATATTCCGCAGACGCAAATGGTTGAATGGCTTAGAAAACATATTGAGTATTTAACAGAAATTCGCGGCATACATTTAACGGCGCTGTTCCTTGCAAAGTACGCATTGCGTACAAAACTTGCCGGCAAAATTGACGATGCCCGAAAAAAAGCCAAAATTGAATCATTTGATTTGTTTAAGCGCGAAACCCGTAAAATGATAGATTTTGAGAACGGCTTTGAATTTAAGGATGGAATGTATGACGGCGAAAAACCATATACAGGAATGTTTAAATTTAATAAACACTTTCTCTCTTTTGTGCCGGAAATTGGCGGCGGCGATGGCGGCGATGGCGGTGAGGAATTTCAATGCGCTCAAGCCTTGGATGCCGAGCCGCAAATTCAATATTGGCTGCGAAACATTGCCCGTCATCCCGCTTCTTTCCGGTTGGCTACATCCTCAGGTAATTTTTACCCGGACTTTGCCGCAAAATTGAAAGACGGCAGAACTCTGATTGTAGAATACAAAGGCGGTCACTTGTTAAATAATCAAGATACAAAAGAGAAAGCGCTCATCGGCAATATATGGGAAAAAGAATCGCATGGTAAAATCCTCTTTATTATGTGCGTAAAAAGCAAAAACGGATTTTCTGTAGCGGAACAAATAAAAGAGAAAATCGCAAAAATTTAGCATAAATAAAATCTATGCTGCCAAATTGAACCTCTACCGCCCTGCCCTCCCCTGCCCTTGAAGCGGCATATCAAAGCGTGTAGAGTAATCTTGTGGCAAGTGTTATCGACAGTTTGCGCGGCGGGTTTACGGAGCCGAGGCGCGATGCTCTTTGGGGGCATATTTATTTGACGCCGGAACTGGAAGCGGTATCGGAATCGGAGCCTTTTATGAAACTCCACAGGATAATGCAACTGGGACCGGCGTATCTATGCTATCCCGGCGCTACCCACACACGGGCGGCACATTCCTTCGGCGTTTACCACCTTACACGGCGCATACTTCTTCATCTGGCAAAAGAAGGCGCGGATGCCGTACTCCATAGGGAAGGTGTTATGTCTATGCTATGCGCCGCATTGCTGCACGATGCCGGGCATTATCCCTATGCGCATTCACTAAAAGAATTGCCGCTTGCCGCCCACGAAGCGCTTTCGGCGCGGCTTATTCAGACTGAACCGCTTGCGTCCCTTATAGGAAAAACCGGCGCTGACCCTGCCTTTACCGCCGCAATAATCGACCAGACTATAGACGGCGCTGGGAGCGAACTCGCTCTGTACCGTACCGTCCTTTCCGGGTCGCTCGACCCGGACAAACTCGACTACCTTAACCGCGATGCCCGCTGCTGCGGAGTGCCGTACGGGGCGCAGGATGTAGACTTTGTTATCAGCAAGCTTCACTATGGACGGGACGGGCTTCAGATTGATGCACAGGGCGTTCCCAGTGTGGAAAGCGTCCTCTTTTCCAAATATTTGATGTACCGGAGCGTTTACTGGCACCGCCGCGTTCGCTGCGCTACTTCGATGGTCAAGAAAGCGGTGTACCTGGGGCTGCGGGACGGCATAGTACAAAAAGAAGACTTTTACGAAATTGACGATGCGGAATTGTTTGCGCTTTTGCCGGCGGAACGGCATCCGGCATTTGCGCTTGCCCAAAAAGTGAGGCGCGGACAGTTGTTTACGCTGGTTCGGGAGTCCCGATATAACGAGGCGGAACATAGCGGCATACTTCCGCTGGAAAACCGTCTGGCAGAGGAAGAGCGCATTGCGGCAGAACTTTCGCGGGAGGACAAGGCACATGGAAAGGCATTAAAACCCGAACAAGTTGTCATCGACATACCGGAAGAGATAGTCTTTGAAACCGGTATGCGTCTGGGCGGCGGTGTTTTCGATAACGGTATAGTCGACTCGTTTTCCAGCGCGCTGCGTATGGTCAGAGTCTACGCGGAAATCTAAGGTTGTACACTATAACCACACGACTTGCGTTATTATCATATTGAGGTTATGCTATTATCATGTCTACACCTTTGTTTTTACTTGATTCTTATGCGCTAATTTACCGTTCGTATTTTGCGTTTATTTCCCGTCCGCTGCGCAACAGCCGCGGTCAAAATGTTTCAGCCCTGTTTGGATTTGCCCGTATTGTTTCCAATCTGATAAGCGACAAACGCCCCAAAATGGTAGCCGCTATTTTCGATTCACGGACAAAAACCTTCCGCCATGAGCAATACCCTGAGTACAAAGCCACCCGGCAAAAAGCGCCGGATGACCTTCACTCGCAAGTGCCGCTGGTAGAAGCCTTTTTAGAACATCTAGGTATTCCTACCCTCCGCGTTGAGGGCTTTGAAGCGGATGACATTATCGCCACGCTTATCCAAAAATACCGGGGTTCCGGGCGGGACTGTTACATAGTTTCCGGCGACAAAGACCTCCTTCAACTTGTCGGGGACAATGTTTACGAACTGCGTCCGATAAAGCGTCCTACCGGCAGCGGCGCCAGTTTTGTAAGCAATTCCGGCGGCGCTTCCAATGGCGAAGCCTTGCAGGGCAACTCCTCTGTACAGGATGAAATATCAGACGGCACTCCAGATTTAGCGCATAAAAGCATAAAATCGCCGCTTAACGGCTTTGAAGTGATAGATGAAGCAACAGTTCAACAGGAACGCGGAATTCCGCCTTATGCGATACTCGACTATCTTTCGCTTACAGGCGATGTTTCCGATAATGTCCCCGGCGTCCGGGGGATAGGGGATAAAACCGCACAAAAATTGATACTCCGTTTCGGCAATCTTGATGCCGTTTATGACAACATAGCGGGTATCGATGCTTCCACAGGCAAAAAATTGACGGCGGGGCGCGATAGCGCATACCTCTCAAAAAAACTCATCACGCTCCGAACCGATGTACCGCTGCCGTCTGTGGACATGGAAGCGCTCAACATAAATGCGCTGCGGGCGCAGGATGCGGCGGCATACCTTCAGGAACTAGATATCCGCGTTATAGCGGGTGAACTTGGGCGGCTCGGCAAGGAATTAGGCGCTCCGGAGCAGACAGCAAAACCTGCCGAAACTACCGCTACGCAGCCCGCCGGTACAAACACGATACAAGACACCCGCCCGGACATATCCCGTACTCCGCTTCATTCTAAGGAAGTTTTCTACCATTCGGCGGATGAACTGCCGCATACGGATGCCGTATACCGTGTTATTACTGATATAAGCGAGATTGAAAAATTGTTTGAGCGGGCGGAGGCGCAGGGCTTTTTGGCGTTTGACTTTGAG
Source organism: Spirochaetaceae bacterium (assembly GCA_031257255.1). Classification (GTDB taxonomy): domain Bacteria; phylum Spirochaetota; class Spirochaetia; order Treponematales; family Breznakiellaceae; genus JAIROZ01. Next base: position 5,385 of record JAIROZ010000178.1, read on the forward strand.
ACCGACTCGCTGGAAACTTCCTCAGCGCAAATTGTCGGCTTTTCGATTGCTCTTAAACCATACGAAGCGTACTATGTTCCGATCGTGCCGCACGGCGTTACGCGGGAAAAAGCGGCGTATGGAGAGACTACGGATTCTCCGTACATAACCTACGAAGCAGTAAAGCCCCGCCTCCTAAGGCTTTTTGCCAACCCTGCGCTTACGATAGTCGCGCACAACGCAAAATTCGATTACAAAATAAGCCGCGCAAATGGAGCGCCGCGCTGGAAGGCGCGTATATTTGACACGATGGTTGCCGCGTGGATTATAGACCCGGACTTTGCCTCGTTTGCGCTCGAAAAACTTGCCTATCACTATCTAAATTACAGAACGGCGGTAGGCTATATGAACATAGTCGCAAAAAATGAAACTTTTCAGTCGGTGCCGCTCGATATTGCCTGCCGGTATTCCGCCGAGGATGCGGATATTTGTTTGCGTCTAAAGGAATTGTTTGAGGGTGAAAATTACCTTATCCAATACGGGAGCGACCTTTTTTACACAAAGGAAATGCCGCTGCTTCCAGTCCTTGCCGAGATGGAAATTGAGGGCATAGGGATAGACCGGAAAGAACTTGAAAATTATGGACGCGAACTGGGACGCGAACTTTATTCCATTCAGTATGACACATGGCAGATTGTGGGGCACGAATTCAATTTGTCATCCCCGCAGCAATTACAGCATGTACTTTTTACCGAGCGCGGACTCCGTCCGACCAAAAAAACGAGTACAGGCTGGTCTACCGATATGAGTGTACTGGAAGCCCTTGCGGGCGAGGATGAACTCTGCCGTAAAATACTGCGCCATCGCTCGCTGTCTAAACTTAAATCGACATACATTGACGCGCTCTCCAACCTTGCGGCAAGCGGTGTTATTGATGCCGCCGGCAGACAAGGCAGAATTCACACGACATTCTTTCAGACGGGTACTGCGACCGGCAGACTTTCCAGCCGCGACCCAAATCTGCAAAACATTCCCATACGCGAGGAGGAAGGCAGGCGGATAAGAACGGCATTTGTCGCCGGAGAAGGACGCTCGCTCATCAGCGCGGATTACAACCAGATTGAACTTGTCGTACTCGCCCACCTTTCCGGCGACCAGGAATTGTGCGCTTCATTTAACGCGGGCGAAGATGTACATAGCCGGACAGCGGCGCTGATATTCGGCATTTTGCCGGAGGAAGTCAGTCCGGCGCGGCGGCGCATTGCCAAAACGATAAACTTTGGGGTTATGTACGGGATGAGCGCCTTCCGTCTTGCCGCAAGCCTTGGGATTCCACGGGCGGACGCGCAGCACTTTATCTCCGCGTACTTCAAAACTTATGCTGGTGTGAAGGCATTTATCGGCGAACTTATCGAAGGGGCGGAAAAAAACGGCTATGTTACAACGATGTTTGGCAGACGGCGCGCAATAAGACAGATAAATTCCGCCAACAAAGTAGAAAAAGCCGCTGCGGAACGCATCGCCGTAAATACGCCGATTCAGGGAAGCGCCGCAGACATCGTAAAACAAGCGATGATAAACCTTGATGCCGCCCTTACCGCACAGGATAACGCGCTATTTTGCGGGCAAGACTGTGCGCAAAACGGCGGCACAAAAATCCTTTTGCAGGTACATGACGAACTTATACTTGAATGTCCCGAAGGGAGCGCGGGCGCTACAGCCGCTCTTGTAGGGCAGATTATGGAGCAGGCGGTGCCGCTCAGTATTCCGCTCCGCGTAAATGTGGAGACCGGCAAACGCTGGGGGGAATTTCATTAGTATGATAAAAACAGGAGACCGCTTGCAATAAAAATTCATTGCCGCTAAACTTTTTATATGAAACGAACATATCAACCAAGCAAAGTAAAACGCAACCGCAAATTCGGCTTTCGCGCCCGTATGGCGACACGGGGCGGACGCCTTGTGCTGGCGCGCAGACGGGCAAAGGGACGGCGTAAACTTTCGATTTCGGACGAAAAGAAGCCATACTAGGAACGCCTGACTTGTGTAAAGCAAGCGGACAATTCTGTTTTCCCCGCGCCGAACACCTAAAAAAACGCGCCGATATAAGCGCGGTGTTCAAAAAGGGAAAAAAGACAGCCGGAGGCGGTGCGGTTTTGTTTTGTAAGGCAAATGGGCTGGAAACAAACCGCATCGCCTTTACTTTTGCCAAAAAATTTGGCAATGCCGTGAAACGCAACCGCGCCCGCAGGCTGGGGCGCGAAGCGTACCGCCATCTACGCGGCGCTCTTAAATCCGGCTACGACATAGTGCTTCTTGTTTACCCGCAAGACAGGCTGGATTTTTCCGGCAGCGCAAAACGGCTAAAAATGCTTTTCCGCCGCGCCGGTCTTCTAAAAGAGACGGCTCAAAGCGCGGTGCCTGCCATGCCGTCTTTTTCCGGCGGCGCGGGCGTATCCATTTACCAACATAAAACATCACGCTAAAATCAAAGAATGAACAATGCCATAAAAACAGATATTGAATTACTTGAACTTTATGCGGAGGCTTACCAAAAAAGAGATGCCTCAATTTTGGAAGAATATCTTGCTCCGGTGGTATTCTATTTTCCTAGAACTGATGTTCCTCAACTTATAGAAAAAAATAGTTTTATAGCGTTGTTAAACGGCAAATTTGACAAGCAGAATGTATCTATTCCTGTTGCAAACATGGAAATAAAAATCGTATTAAATGAGACTACAGGCGCTGATAATATTCATATTGATTTTGGCAAAGGAATAGAAAAAATACTCATTTCCATAGATACAAATGATAATTTAATTAGTCAAATAAATATATTAGAAAATAAACCGTATAAACTAATTGATAAAAAAATACTTCTTAGAAAAGATAGATGTAAAAAATATATCATATCAAATAATAAATTCGCGTATTTTCAAAAATCAAAAAGGCTAAGTTATCTTGATTCCGGCGAGATTTTCATTTTACCGGAAAATGACCCGCATGAAGTGATAAATATAATACTCAATACAAATTATCCTTACGAATCATGTTTATCTGATAATTTTGATATTGACTTTATCAGAAAATTATTGCGCGAGGGTTTTTTAATTATGTCGCGGTTTATTCCTGCTATAAATAAATTTATTCTCGAAGCATCTCATCATCTTTCACGAAGCGTATTGTTTTTTGACCATGTTCATATTACCAAAACAGTAAAAAGAATTATGGGGCGTTACGAACTGCGTTTTGATGATAATTTTAATGTTGTTATTGCAAAGTGCGTAGAAAAACATGGGAATGACTGGCTTACTGTTCCGCTGATAAAAGCAATAAAGGCTATAAAGGAACAGAATACTAACGATGAAAATTTTGTTTCTTTTAGTCTTTACAGAAATGGCAATTTAGTTGCTGGTGATTTTGGCTACAAAAAAGGTCGTGTATATACAAGTTATTCTGGTTTTTATGATGAAAATAATGCTGGTTCTGTTCAAATAGCATTAACCGCGCAATATCTTAAAAATTCTGGTTATGCTTTTTGGGACTTTGGCATGCCTATGCCTGCTTACAAATCTATACTCGGCGCCAGGGTTGTGAACATGGAATCATTTATTGAACTATGGCGAAAATACAGTATACAAACACCCAAACCCGGTCTTGAAATGCCGCATTATCCTGAGTTGAAACAAGGACTTTCTGATTTTGAATTGATGACTATTTTCAAAAATACTTACAGATATTTTTATATCAGCGACCTAAAAGATTATTTAGTTGATGATTTTCATTACGCATCCCAGCATGTATTTGACGAAATAAAATCAAAACAGGAATACCTTAAATATTTATCTGGAAAACTTAACACAATAAAACACAGCACACCGCCCAGTAACATACTCAAAATGGAAATAGTTTATGACACATATAGTAATGCGCCATATTTATTGATGAAACAAGGAAAAGACGAGGCTTTATTTATTCCAAAAACAAAAGATGGCAGATTTGAACGGATAGATTTATGTATGCCGCAGTTATACAATTACCGCCGCGTTAAGCCTTGCGCAATTACAAATAAATTTGACAAAGACGGCTGTCTTACCGGAACAAATTACTGGGAATCAGAATTATGCGGCATGGGTCATTATTATCTTGTATGTCATAAAGATTCTTTTTCTTTGCTCATTCCTCATAACGCAAAAAATTCTTTATTAAAAGAATTATTTGAACAATTTTGTTTTTCGGTTATCATAACAAAAGGAAATTATAACGGGAAGCCTAATTGTTTTGAACTTATGTTTGAAGATAATTCAGATGAACCATATACAATATTATTAGAACAGGAACAAGTAGATTGTTCTATATCTAAACCGGTATACGGCTGGAATAGTCATTTTTGCATTTATTCTGACGGCTTAGAAGAAGAAACAGTATACATAAAAAATGTTTATTTTAGAACGGCAGACACCCTTCCGTGCATGCTGCCGCCGGAAGAACCTTTAGAAATAAACACTAAATTAACATTAGGAAGCGGAAGCGGAACTTTAGAACATTTTGAGGCTCATGGAGACCACTTGGGAGCATTTGGGGCTAGTGATGATGAACTTCTGGAAATTTTGCAAGAGTGCATAAAATCCGGCACATTTGATAAATCTAATTGCTATACATTTAAGGAGACGGACAAATCCATTGTGCCTCGAATTTATCCCAAAACCGCCGGCGTACAGGTTTGCGCCTTGGAATTTACAGAAAGGGGGGAAAAAACACTGACAGTTGAATCGTTTTTCCCGTTATTAGAGGGCTTAAAAAACGATGTTGTTTTGGCAGATAGGCATCCCTGGAAAAATAAAATTGAAGGGGAAATAGAAATCAATATTCCCGGCAGAGAAAATTATTCTTTTTTTGCGCCTTTTTATTACAATAATTTCTCGAATTATGCCGCCGGTGATAAAATAGAAGTGTATCTTGCCGGTCTGGCATATTCTGCGGAACAGCCTGTAACTGAATTAGAAATTAACGAAGGACATTTTTATACAACACAGTTAAAAAAATTTCTGCGTGAAAATACCGGGAAAACAAAAAAAGATTTTCCGCCTTTAATGATTCAAATGGACAATCTTATTATGTTTACTCCATCAAAATACTATTCTGAATTTGAATATTTTGGCAAAATTATTGAACTTGAGTATATAAATTTTATGAATAAAAAATTTGCAAAAATAAAAATTTGCATTTTGCGTATAGATGACGAAGATAAAATGTTCATCAATTTGTATATTTCCCCAAACTTGCTGCAAAACTATACGCCCAAAATAGGCGGTAATATACATGGAATCTTATGGCTGACAGGCTATACAAAAACTACTGAGGCAATTTAGTATGAAACCAACAAATGATTTTTTGTCAGCCTTACAAGCGCCGGTTACGGCATATCTCGACTTTTTGCGGGCAAATCCCGGCGGCGAGGAAATCCAGTACCGTACCCCGCTTGAAAATCTAATCAACGCCGTGCAACTGCCCGGCAGGAATTGTACGATAATCCAGGAAGACCGGCACAGCGGTTTTGAAGTCGCCGGAACGCCCGATTTTTT
>JAIROZ010000025.1 GCA_031257255.1 Spirochaetaceae bacterium
GCGCCGAGTGATGTCAGGCGGGAGGTTATATTTTCGTAGCCGCGTTCAATTTGGTAAATGTTGCGTATTGTCGATTTGCCTTCGGCGCAGAGGGCGGCAATTACCATAGCCATACCGGCGCGGACATCGGGGCTTGTAAGCACGCTGCCCGATAACTTTGACGGACCGGAAATGACGGCGCGGTGCGGGTCGCACAGTACGATACGCGCCCCCATGCCGATAAGCATATCGACAAAAAACATACGGCTTTCAAACATTTTTTCGTGGACAAGGCACGCGCCTTTTACCTGAGTTGCCAGCACCGTAATGATGCTTGTCAAGTCCGGCGGGAAGCCGGGCCACGGGGCATCGTCAATTTTGGGAACCATGCCGCCCAAATCGTTATTTACTTTGAGCGCTTGTTTTTGCGGCACATAAAGCGTTTTGCCGGAATGTTCCCAGACCACGCCGAGTTTGCCAAAGGCATTTTTTGCCGGGCGTATATCCTGCGGAAGTATGCCGTCGATTTCCAATTCGCCGTGTGTCGCCGCCGCAAGCCCAATAAAAGAACCCGCTTCCATATAATCCGCGCCTATTTCGTATTGGCACGAGTGTAATTTTTGCGCGCCTTGTATCCGCAGAATGTTTGAGCCTACGCCTTCTATTTTCGCGCCCATTGCGTTGAGCAGGCGGCACAAATCCTGAACATGAGGTTCGCAGGCGGCGTTAGTAAGCGTTGTTTCGCCTGCGGCAAGCGCCGCCGCCATAACGGCATTTTCCGTGGCGGTAACGGAGGCTTCGTCTAAAAATATATCCGCGCCTGTAAGCCGGCGGGCATTGAATTCAAACCATTCTTTTGTTTTTACCTTTGCGCCCAATTCGGTCAGCGCAAGAAAATGCGTGTCGAGCCTGCGCCGTCCTATTACATCGCCGCCGGGCGGCGGCAATGACGCCTTACCCGTACGGGCGAGCAGCGGTCCTGCAAACAAAATCGAGGCGCGTATTTTTTCCGCCGCTTCGTACGGCACGGTAGACGATGTAATATTTTTTGCCGTTAGTTCCCATGTATTTGTTCCGGTACATTTTGCCGTGCCGCCAAGCGATGCGTAAATATCGAGCATAACACGCACATCTTCAATATCGGGAATGTTAGAAAGCGTTACGCTCTCGTCCGTTAAAAGCGAAGCGGCAATACACGGCAGCGCCGCGTTTTTATTCCCGCTCGCCCGCAATTTCCCGCGCATAGGCTTCCCGCCCTCAATAATGTAAACACTCATTTAAGTTTCCTTATATTTAGTGGACAGTGAACAGCGTCCGTTCAGGAAGCAAACCAAGTACTAACGAAGATGGCGCCGTTAGTACTGATATACCGGACAACAATCTACCCACTACTCACTACCCACTACTCACTACCCACTACTCACTACCCACTAGTCTTCATAATGATTAAAATTATATATTCCTTTGATGATAGCGGCGATGGTTACAACAAATGGGCGGTTTGCCGTATCCGGTGTTATGCGGTAATAGGTATTATCATCGCGGGAGCCAAGCGCCGATTGCAATGTAACATATATCTGTAAATGACGCACCGGTTCTATGCGGATGCCTGTTACTATCTGCGCTGAGTTAATGTTAAACGCATACAGCCCGCTTGCGAAGAATGTCATGTTCCAGAAGATACCGGGGTTGAAACTTACATTTACCGCCGAATTAAAGCCGTTTAACAGGAGCAGTTTTATTTTTTCTTCAGGCTTTATTATGTGGTCGGAAAGCGCGTAATCGGCATCTTCGGCATTGTAATAGAATTCCGCGTTCAGTTTTAGTTTACCGCGAAAGAAATCGTCAATAAAACCGAGGTTATACGAAAAGAGCATTTTGCCAAGTTCTTTAACATCTTCTATATTGTTATATGAGAGCATGCCTTCGGCATATACTTCCATTTTCTTAAAGAGTGTTTTGTTCATAGAAAGAAAAAAACGCAGCGGCAGTTTTTTATGATAGAATGTACCCAAATCCACATCAATAAAAGGAATTGCCAAATTGAATTTAAGCCCGTAGCCTAGTTCGTCTATCTTCGGCTCCTTTATATATTCGATAAATCCCTTGCCGGAACGCGCTACTAAAACAAATTGAAGCCCGCCAATGCCGACCGGTACATCGGCGCGGGCTATATATGCTTCTCCGGGTGATTCGTTAATATAGCCTATCGGTATGCGTGTAATCAAATCGGTAAAAGGATAATTCGGGGAATGTCCCCAATGGAGTTCAAATTTTCCGCCGCGCAGGTACATAAAGTCCCGTAAATTCAAATCGACAAAGAATTCCTTAAATGAAATAGGAATTTCGTGCGACTCGGTAGAAGGAATAGCGAATGTAATTGTCTGGCGTACACGCAGATAACGGGAAGGCTGAATGTTAAGCCCCAGCGTTGCCGTCATTGACGCGCCCACTATTGTATCAAAATCATAAGCATCGCTGGAAACCCATTCTTTGTGCTCTTCGTCATATTTAAGCGGTCTTCCAAAATACCATGGGGTTTCCGACCAGCCGGGAAAAAGACCGAGTCCCGCCGCGTACGAGGCATCTATCGCAAAGCCGGGCGCGGAAAAAGATGTGGCGGGCGTATCATCTTTGTAAAGATATTCATCGTTATTGCCGCCGCGCTGTCCTGACTGTCTGCCAAAAAGTTCATCATCGCTCTTGTTTAATAAATCATCCTGAGCGTAAATGGTTTGCGCAAAAAAAGAATATATACAAAAAATGAATACAAACGCCGCGTATTTATTTTTCACCTGTTTACCTGTTCAAGATATGTCTTGGAAAAATAACTATCCGGCAGTTTGGAAAACGCCGGACTGCCTATCGTTATCTGTGTTTTTTCTTTTACAAACTTTCCATTTATTGTTGCGCCGCGCATCTCATCGGTAAGCAGCACCGCCTTTGGAACGAAGCGCCCTTTGATTTCGTAATAATCGGGGATGGCGCTGGAACGGAGCAACTGCCCGGAAAGGCTGTAGTCTTCGGTTTTGCGGACAAGGGCGTCTTCGCTGACCCAAACCTTCATGCGGGGGTAGGTAACATCGTTATGGAGCGCTTCGAGCGTGAGCAGCCGGCATTTGAAGCGCCCCAATTGCGCGTCTTCCGCCTTGACGACTTTGTAATCGAGGGCGAGGGTCGAGCGTGTAAAGTCGCTGTTGCGGGCGTTGGAATTCTGAAAACGCTCGCGGCTCGATGTGGAATTGAACCTGCGGCTTTCCGGGTCGTAGAACCAGAGCGTATCCCCTTGTTTGAGGTAGCCTTGCCCCCGGCTTATCGCCGGTTTTTGTATCAGTATTACATACTGTTCTTTGGAGTCGCGGCGGTAGACGGCGGCTTCCGTGGCGCTGCGCCCCTGCCCCGGCTTTTCCTGCACGATGGTATAAACGGCGGAAAAATCCGTCCCGTAATAACTGGCAAGTTCGTCAACCTTCGCAAGCAGCGCGGCGTCTTCCGGGGAATATTGCCCGTACACCCCCGCCGCAATAAGCATAAATACCGAATATATATATCTTTTCATAACAAATCTCCAAACCACCCACTACCCACTACTACAACATTTCCGCGAGCGGGCTGACGGAAAGTTTACGGGCGGGGAAGAACACCGCCGGTATCAGCATAGCATACATCGCGCAGGAATTCAGCGCCGCGCTACTTGCCTTGTAAACGGTGGACATACGCCCGCCGCGTAGGAACATATCAACGCCGGGGAGCCAGTCGAATTGCAGCAAGGCGAGCGCCGCGCCGGCTGCCCGCGCCAGAATAAAACCGGATACAAGGGATGCCGCCGCGAGGAAAACTGTTTCCAGCGTGAGTATCAACACGATGTCCCGCGAATAAAAACCGATGGCGCGCATCGCGGCGATTTCGCGTGTGCGCTCGTGAAATACAAGTCGGTATGTTACCGCCGCGCTTGCGTAAATAATGATGAGCATCATTACATATAACAACAATGTTAATATATTGAGCGCCTGTAATAAATTTGATACATCGCTTAAATAAACAGGCAGTGTAAGCGGATAGAGTACGATGCCGTCTTTCCAATCGCGGTCTCTTTCGGTGTCCCAGTCTGAACGGCTGTACATAAGTCCGGCGGACTGAATGGGCGCGCCGTCATCCGCCGTTTCTTCCGCTAATGCCGCTATCAATTTACGGCGGCTTGGTTCTATTTCGCGTTTGTTGTCAAAATAAAGCCCCACAACCGAACATTCGCCTTCGTCAAAACCGGCAAGCGCGTTGAGCGCCTCCCGGCTTACAAAAGATTTATACATACTGAATATGGAACTTTCCGCAAACACCCCCGCCACCACAAAAGACGCCGTATTCTTCTGCCCCCAACGGTTTTCTATCTCCACCAGAACACTGTCCCCAACCCGCGCATTTATTCGCTGCGCAATAGGAAGGGAGAGGAGGATGGAATTAGTGGACAGTGGGTAGTGAGTAGTGGGTAGTGGGTAGTGGGTAGTGGGTAGTGGGTAGGGGGTAGGGGGTAGTGAGTAGTGGGTAGTGGGTAGATTGTTGTCCGGTATATCAGTACTAACAGTGTTATCTGCGTTAGTACTTGGTTGACTGCCTGAACGGACACTGTCCACTGTTCCCTGTCCCCTGTCCCCTGTTACCTGTCCCCTGTCCACTGTTCCCTGTCCCCTGTCCCCTGTCCAGGGCAGACTCTCAATATATTCGCGTTCGGTTTCCCAATCGAGACCGTAGAGGTAGCGGGAAGGGACGCTCTCGCCATTGTGGAAGAGCGCGGCGTCTCCAAAGTACTTTGTACGCATTACGGTACGGGACGGGCGGATTTCCGCTTTGTTTACCGCGTTTTCTATTGCCCGTAAATATTCCAGTGATATATGCTCGATGATTTCGGACTCCGAGTCGCGCCCTACTATAGCGATGTCGCCGGCATAATGTCCCTGCGCCGAATAGTAGGCGTTTTGTTCCATCCCGTCTTTGACAGAAACAATAACGGTGACTATGCAAAAGCCGAAGGTGAGAGCGCCGAACAAAAAGAGATAACGCCGCTTGTAACGGAGGAGATACTTGAAAGCTAACGCGGCTAAATGCATTATTTTTGCCATTCCTTTGGCTGAAATGCCGCCGGTTCTTTTACTCTGACAACTTTTCATAATAATATGGTCTTCTTCCATGGAATACCACTCTTTATCGCTCACCCCTGACGCACCGCTACAACAGGCTCTATACGCACCGCTTGTTCCACAGGGTAGAGCGATGAGAGTACGCTAAAAACAAGCGCCAAAACGAGCGACAGCGCCGCGACAGACGGCGAAAAATCTATTGTGAGTTTGCCGCCCAGCATTGCCGCCAGAATTTCGTTGTCTATCGTAATGCCCGCGCCATTTACCGCCGCCAGCAGCGCCGCGCCAAGTACGCAGGACGCGATTCCGGCGGCAAGCCCCAGCAGCGCGTTTTCGATAAGCACCAGCGCCCTTATGTAAAAATCTCCAGCCCCTATAGCCCTGAGCGTCCCTATCTCCCGTGTGCGGCGGAAAACCGCGATGAGTAGTATGTTTACCACCGCGATAAGCCCCGCGATGCTCACAAGCACAATGCCGCCGTTATAAAGCGCCGAAATCATAAGCACAAGAATGGCGCTGCCTCCCGCCGCAAGCCTCCAGCCGACTGCCCGCGCCCCATACTCCGTAAGCGCCTTGTTCAATTTTACCATAAATACCGCGCTATTCACCCCGGCACGCAGCCGCACCAGAAGAAAGTTGTAGTCGCCCGTGGTAGTGGGTAGTGGGTAGTGGGTAGTGGGTAGTGGGTAGTGGGTAGTGGGTAGTGGGTAGTGGGTAGTGGGTAGATTGTTGTCCGGTATATCAGTACTAACGGTGTTATCTGCGTTAGTACTTTGTTGACTGCGTGAACGGACACTATCCCCTATCCCCTGTCCCCTATCCCCTATCCCCTGTCCCCTGTCCCCTATCCTCTGTCCCCTATCCCCTGTCCAAAACAAATCCTCCTCGCCTAGGTCCAGCAGTGTTACGGCAGCCTCGGATACATCGACATCGGCGGTGGCTACCTGGATGCTGGCAAGGGCGCGGGCGGTTTGGGTGTCGGTTATGGCGATGCTGTTCATAAAACCGCCGGGACTTGTATACGAAAATATGCCGGCAAGCGGGACTTCGCGGATTCTAAAGCCTACACTCCCGGCGGCGGTAAACATAATGGGCGCGCCGGTGGTTATATTCGCGCCGGACTTGCGCTCAAGTTCGCGCACCGCCTCGCGGGTAAGAAGCACACCCGCCTCGCCGGTTTGCGGAAAATGCCCTTCTTCCAGTTGAATACCCGGAAAAAGCGGAAAATAATCGCCGCCGTCCACTCCGCAGACCAGCGCCCCAACACGCGCCCCCTCAAATTCCATACGCGCCTTCGTTGAGACCTGCCCCGCCGTCCCCTCAACCTCGCTCATCCCGTTCACCAAGTCCCGCACAAGCGCGTAGGCAGGCAGCGAAGGGATAGTAAAGTAATCGTCTACAATGGGAGCATTCGCTCCAAAAAGATTCATCGTTACCGCGCCTTCTTTTTGGATAACAAGGTCGCCGGTCAAACTTTCGATATATGAGCGGCGCAGCCCGCGCCCGGAACGCGCCAGAATACTGTTGCCGGTAAAAAATAAGAGCGCGATAACGGCAATAAGCGCGGCAACAACGGCGCTGTTCTTCTTGTTCCTGATAATATTCCGCAGGGCAAGCAGAAAAATCACTTCCGTTCCTCCGAATGAACAAGCCCGTCCCGCAAAAAAATGACATGGCTTGCCATCTGCCAGATTGTTGAATCATGGGTCGAAAAGATGAAGGTCGTGCCGTTTTCGGCATTTACCCGCTTCATCAGAGCGAGTACGCGAGCGCCGTTTTCCGAATCGAGGTTAGCGGTCGGCTCGTCCGCTATGACGATGCGCGGATGGGTAACAAGCGCGCGGGCTATCGCTACACGCTGCTGCTGCCCGCCGGAAAGTTCCTGCGGCAGATGGCGGCGGCGGTCGGCAAGCCCGACCTCCTCCAGCAGACGCTCAACACGAGCGCGGCGTTCCGGTTTTGGCGGCATCTTCTTGCCGAGCAGCAATGGCAGTTCGATATTTTCGTATACGGAAAGCACGGGGAGCAGGTTGAATGACTGAAAGATAAACCCCAGCGTCTGCTGACGGGCGCGTGTAAGTTCGTCCCGCGAAAATGACGAGGTTTCCCGTCCGCCTATCCGCACACTGCCGGAGGTCGGCTTGTCGATGAGCCCGGATATGTTCATTATGGTGGTTTTGCCGGAACCGGATGGTCCCGCTACCGCGGCAAAATCGCCTTCCTGTATCGAAAGGTTTACGCCCCGCAGCGCGTCAACTTGTACTTTTCCCAGATGGTAACTCTTCCAAATGTCTTCAAGTTCGATTATCACGGACACATTATAGCCGAAAAAGGACGGCGGCGGGAGTACCCTGCGGTTTCTAATTGAACCATACCGCCTATGCGCAGGCTTGTAACAAGCCCGTTTTGTTTTGTGATAGCAACCTCGATGATGCCGCCGGGCTGTTGAACGGCAATTTCTGTTTCTATATTTTTTTTGGTTTCTAGCAGATGACAGGCAAACGCCGCCGAGCCGGAACCGCAACTCGATTCAAAAACAAAAGTCTCAGGCTCGCGCACATAAACTGCCGGTGTTACAAAGGAATATTTGGTAAACATTACTCCAAATGCCGGCTGTTCCCCGTAAAGAGACTCGCAGGCTGTCTTTAACGCAAAAAAGGTATCGCTTGTTGGGGCAAGTTCCGGCGCTATAAGGTGCGCAATACCGGGGAAGAAGTATAAGGCATAGTCTGTATTTGCATAGCGGACTATGGCGCGGCGCTCCGGCGGCGGACATGCGGCGGAGGCTTTACCCTCCAGCGGCAGCGGCGGCATATTGCCGCTTGAATTTTGCGGCATTATCAGGCGCTGCCCGATGTCAACTTGTACATCTATGGGCTTTGCCGCGCCGCTTACGCTGATTTTTACAAGCCCGTTGTTGATGCCTTCTATGGCGGCAGCCAGCAGCCCAAAACTACGCGCCGCATTGCCGCAAAATTCGCCGCCTGCCATCTCCAGATGCCATAAGCCGCGCCGGACTTCCGGCGCTTCACCGCCGGGCGGCTCATCAGGTTTGTAAACAAAGCCTACCTGTTCGACCGGCTGCCAGCCCGGCTTTAGTACGCCTTTCCGCATAATGGATGCCGCCAATTCGCGCCTGCCGCAGACGTTATAGCGAGCGCCGTCAAGTACAAAGGCGGTAATGTTTCCGGCTGGATTTGCAAGTATCAGAGCGGTATTCATTGTTCAGAAAGGCGTAAAAATTCTACGCGCCATTGCCTGCGCCGCGCCGGCGGCTCTACGGGCATCCCCCTCACGGAGTACGGTATCACGGACGAGGGCAAAACCACGCGCCGTATCAAAAAGTTCATAGTAGACAAAATCGTTATCTATGCGGACGCGGAGTACAAAACGGGACGCCTTATTCTTGCCTTCATCCTTGAGCCCGCTCCGTTTTAGATTTCGTTTTAGAACTCCCGCGCCCTTGCCTTCAACCTCAATATGAACCGGAAGCCGGATGCCGTTTTGCCTTAGCGCTCCCGGATTGGCAAGGTATAAACTTTCGGCATATTCAGAATGAGGGCGTACTATGGCGCAGAGTTCGACAAGGGTATCGGCGAGGAGGTCTTTTTCCCAGAACGGGTCGAGTTTTGCAAGCGCCGCAAGGAGCAGGGCTTTATTTTTTTTTAGTTTTCCTTCGTAAAAGGCATAACTTGCATCGGAGGCTGGAATTTTTGGCATCTCCGTTTCGCGGGCGGCTGCGGCATAAGAGACGGCGCGTGAAGGATACGCGCCAAAGGCATAGTAGTACTGCATTAGCGTATCCGGCAGTGCGCGTCCGTCCGCCCCCCCGTTAGAAAATTTGTTGCCGCTTAAAAGCGCGTATTTGTAAAACAATTTTTTGTGGTAGGACTCCTTTGCGCGGCTGCTGATTTTTTTCCATGCCGAGCGCAAAGCGCCGGCGGGATTTGACGCGGGAGTAAAATTTTCGGTGTGGTAAATCCCTGAGTATGCCTTGTAGAGAATTTCGTGGATGTCGCGTTTGTACTGGTTCAGGTCGATGCCGTAGTTGAACATCCATGCGTGGTTCGAGCGTTTTAGGCAGTCTTCGGCGTAGGAACGCGCTTCTTCCAGCCTGCCGCAGGCGCGGTAGGCATCTGCCAGACTCAGTTTGGAAAGAGGCGAGCGGTCCAGCCCAAAGGCGGCTTCGTATTCGGCGAGTCCCGCTTTCCAGTCGAGGCGGCGCAGCAGAAGTTCCCCCAGCGCGAGGTGTCCCGAAGCGCGTCCAGCCAATTCCAACGAAAGCGAGGCGAGTTCCCGCGCCCTGTCAAAACGGTAAAAACGGCTTTCCAGTATGGAATAGTTGTAATTGGCTATGGCGGAAAAACCGGTGTCTCCGGAGCGGGCGCTTAGCGCTATCGCTTTTTCGTAGGCATCCCGCGAGCCTGTATAGTCGAGCAGGTCTGAGTTGATAGTTGCCAGCATCATCAAAAGGTCGGGGGTGTATCCAAGCCTTTCGAGCGCTTCGCCGACAAGCGCCTTTCCTTCAGAAAACCTATGAAGTTTATAGTACATCCAGCCGAGTAGAGCCGCCCCCTCGCGGTTATCGGGGTCATCCGCAAGCAATCTTTCCAAATAATGCGCCGCCTGCGCGTCTTCGTTCAAACTGCCGCAAGCCCCCGCTAACTTGAATAAGAGTTCTCCGTTGCCGGGCTTGATTTTTTCCGCCTTAAGGTAGGACTCCTTTGCAAGCCTGTACAGTTCGCGTCCCGCGTAAACATCGCCGAGCCCTTCGCTAAAACGCGGGTCGTCAGGAAATTGCGCCTCGCCTTTCGACCAGAGTTCAAACACCCTGTCCCAATACCGGTTATACCGCGCCGTCAACCCCTCCTCGTACAATTCATCGGCGGATAGAGCGCCGTCTGCGGCATCGGGAGCATCCGGCTGCGCGGCGGCAAAAAAGGCGCAAAATATCATAATAAGGAACAGTATTTTTTTATTCATAGTTGACTCATTGGATTGGTTCATCCCGGACGGGCGGGAACCGGTAACGGTACAGAAAACTCAAGTTAAAGGCAAGCGCGGGGTACTGCCAAATATCATTGCCGCATTCGGTCATTCTTATGGCGGCATCCAACTTAAAAAGCCCAAAGTCGAAGCCCAAACCCGCCGCCGGCATAAGTTCGTTTATCGCTGCGCGGAAACTAACATTGTTTATTAGCCTTACCTCAAAGCCGAGCGCAAATTCGAGCAGTATACTGCGTTCATCCTCATCAAAAGGGGCGAGTATATTATGGCAGTCCAGAGTGAGCAAAAATTCAGAGATGACGCTTTTGCCGAAAGGCGGAGAGGGCTGCCATGCGATACCGGCGGAAAGGCGCGTCTTAACATTCGCGGTGCCGGTGCTTTGGGCTGTGCCGCCAAATGCGGCGCGGTTCTCGTAACCGGTTACGGAAGCGGGCGAATACGGGTCGTGAACGCTTACGCCTATGGAAAAAGTCCCCGCCGTTAAACGCGCCCCCAAATCTGCGCCGCCTCCCATCTGCGTTTCCAGCGGGTATTTGTTTACATCTTCCAGAAAATCCTGAATCCCCAAAACATTGATATTATCCTTTGCCGAAAGAAACCTGTAAAAGAATTTTCCCGTAAGTCCAAGTTCCCCGCGCACATTTCCTGTATCAAAAAGTTTAAGCCCGTAGCCGGCGGTAACTAAAAATTCTTCGCTGAATTCGGCGCGGAGGGCGGCGTCTTTGGTTTTGACCATGCCGCTCCGGGTAACATTGTACAGCGCCGCGCCGAAGCCTTTGTACAGAATTCCCACGCCGAGCGGTCCGCCTAAGTCGAGGGTATTTTTTTGCCCATCCTGAATGTTTGTAACATAGGATTTTTGCGGCATATTAACAACATAGTCGATGTATAGCCCGAACATTCCGGTATCTATGGCGGAAAGAGAAAGTTCCGCAATGGCAATTTGCCCTTCGCACGAAGAAAGTATCGCGGGGTTTGCGAATAGCGCGCTTATGTCGTCCGCGTATGCGGCATGGTAGCCGCCGCTTCCGGCAGCCCGCGCCTGCGGCATCTCAAAAGGAAGCAGGGGCGAACTTTGCGCCCAAGTATGTAAAGAGGCAAAAAATAACAGAAATATGCCCGCGCTATAACGCATACTTTATATGACCGTTTTCTTCGTACACCATTTTGACTATAAACATATCTTCGACAACTTTTTGAGCGTCATCGTCATTTTTGCTTTTTAGCAGGGTTTTAACATGCCCGCGCAGGCTCTTTTTGGTTTTTGGTCTTTTGTTTGCCGGAACCTTTTGCAGATTTTCGCGGACGCGCTCCAAATCTTCGGTTTCGTTTGTGTCTATCCCTGTCGTTTTGTCCAGTTCCTTAAAACTGACTATGCGCCGGATTCTGATGTTACGGGTCGAAAGATACCTGATAAGCGGGTCGTACCCTGTATCTTTAGAATAGATGATATATTCTTTATCCGCCGCCATCGCTATAAAAAAGCCGAGAAAGTACGCGATAAAAAAATCGAGGGCATTTTTTCCTTTGCCGGGAACCGCGTGCCATTCTACGGCAGCGCCCCAGGGTTGTGTTTTTTCGATAAGTTCCGCCGGGAGTTTCTTTTGGTTTTCTCCGAGCAGAATAATCAATTTGGTGTTTTCGTCTATAAAATCGCCTGAAAAATTTTGGACATTTTCGTAATCAACCAAAATATAGCGTTCAAAATTCATAACTAATACCTCCATAATATACTAACGGTGCCTGCCATTACCGAAAAGTCGCCGAAATCATCGCCTATTTCCCTTATGTAAAACGCAAGGTCTAATTTCATTTTGGTAAAATCAAAGCCTAAACCGAATGCCGGCGATAAGCCGTCAATCCCGGCGCGCATCGAAAATACTTCGAGCAATGTAATTTCCACTCCGGCGCTTACATAGCGGAACCTTTCTATGCCGCGCTCTCTTAAAAATTCGATAATGTTCGTTATGTCCGCCATAAGAACAAAACTGGAAAATGAATAACTTGACCATGTCATATCAGGTTTCCACGCAATACCAAACGCGGGACGGGCGGTAAGCGGAATTACGGCGTTGTCCGCGAATTCCTGTTTGTAGAAGTTGTCAATATCGCGGTAAGAAACGGTGTAAACAGGACTGAACGGGTCGTGAACAACGAGCGAAAAACTGAATACATCATGTGCTGTAAAAACAGCGCCTATGCTTACGCCAATTCCCAGTTGGCTTTCAAACGGGTCTTTGCTTATCCCTTCCAAAAATGATTTTATCATTTGAAGCCAGACTCTCGGCACATAAGAAAGGCGGTAAAAGGTCTTGACCGAAAAACCCAAGTCGCCTGTTAAAGTCCCGGTATCGAACATACGAAAGCCGTACGCCCCTATCCATAGCAATTCTTCGCTTGCCCGCATGTACGCATACCACATTTCCTCTTTAGTTCCATCCAAGCCGCCCCAGCGTACCGACAAACGGCTTACATTAAAAAATCCCCAGCCCCAATTCGGTTTTACTTTGCCTATGGCGAGCGGTCCGCTTACATCCGCGCTAATTTGAAGCCCCAATTCCGCCTGCTTTGCGAATTTTGAAGAGGCTGTTTCTTCCTTGTCTAAAAACAACGAAAATAAATTGAAGTCAACTACATTGGCGGAGAGTTCCGCATAACTTACCTGCTCATTTATATCCGCCAATGCCGCCGGATTTGAAAACAGGGCATATAAATCATCCGCATAAGCGGCATGGAATCCGCCATAGGCGCGTATACGCGCCGCCGGTGTTTCGTAGGGGATTATGCTGTCTGGAAGCGCGGGCGTATTCCCTTGAGCCGCCGCCTTCCGCGCCGGTATTAAGGATAGGAGTGTTAATAAAAAAAAGACTTTCCGCTTCATACAAACTCCCCCCAAACAATGCCTTCGCCGTCTATAGAGGTAAGGCGGCACCTTTCCGTCTTTGTGCCGGAAGATGGGATTTTCACCTTGATATAATTTTCGGTTAAAAGCGTTAAAGTGTTTGACTTGCCCGCCGTAAGCGGCACAGCGTTGAGTGTGCCGCCGCGCTCTATCCAGCGTTCGATATATGCGCGGTTTTCGTGTTTTGCGAGCGCCGTTAGCGCGGCGACTCTTTTTACAGCCTCGCTCTCCGGCGGGCGGTTTTTCATGGTATAGGCGGCTGTTCCGGGACGCGGCGAATACGGAAAGGCGTGAATCCACGCAAACCGCGCTTTTTTACAAAAGTCCAGCGTTTCGGCAAATGCGCCGTCATCCTCGCCGGGAAAACCCGCGATAATATCGCAGGCAATAAATGGGTCATTCCGCGCCCCGCGCAGTTGCTCTATTGTTTCTAACATATCCACAGCGGCGCAGCCGCGTCCCATTGCCCGTAAGATGCGGGCGCACCCGGACTGCGCCGAAATATGAATATGCGGTCTTATGCGGTCATTTTTGAATACGCCGATAAAATCCTGAGTAAAAGCCTCCGGTTCCAGCGAGGACAGCCTGAGCGCTATTTTTTGGGTGTTGTCCAGCAGGCAGCCTAGCAGGGAAGATAGATTTGTACCGGTTGCCGGTTGTTGGTTTCCGGTTTCCGGTTTTGTGTTTGATATATCAGAACCTACCGGCAACCGGCAACCGGTAACCGGACTGTCCACTGTCCCTTGACTGTCCCCTGTCCCCTGTCCCCTGTCCCCTGTCCCTTGACTGTCCACTGTCCCTTGTCCACTGTCCACTGAGTACTGTCCTATATTCACGCCGGTTAGCACCGCTTCAAGCGCTCCGGCTTTTTCGTAAGCGGAAAGCGCGGCAAGTATTGTTTGGGGTGGGACGCTAACGCTCTTTCCACGGGCTAACACAGTACGGCAATAAGCGCATGCCCTGCCGCAGCCATCCTGAATTTTGATGAAGGGTCGGGAACGGAAGTTAGTGGGTAGTGGGTAGTGAGTAGTGAGTAGTAGGCCGGTTGCCGGTTGCCGGTTGCCGGTTGCCGGTTGCTGGTTGCCGGTTGCCGGTGTTGTATCCGGTATATCGGCTTCAACATTGTTGCATTCGTTAGTACTTTGTTTCCTGCTTGAAAGGATACTACCCACTACCCACTGCTCACTACCCACGGTCCACTGTCCACTACCCTCTACCCACTGTCCACTACCCTCTACCCACTGCTCACTACCCTCTACCCGCTGCTCACTACCCACTACCCACTGCTCACTACCCACTACCCACTGCCCACTCCCCACTATACTGTCCACTAACCCGGCAATAGTTTCGCGTTCAGAGATGCCTACAACTTTGAGTCTGCCGCCGCTGTCTAATTTTTCTATATCGGATTTATTGAGTTCGGCATAACAGCCTGAGACTATTACAAGGTTTGCCGTTTTTAACGCGGCGCGTATTATACGGCGGGCTTTTTGTTCCGCTTTGCTCGTTACTGTGCAGGTGTTAATAAAGATAATATCGGCGGGGGAGGCGGCTGGAGCGCCTACGCTCACTTCAAAACCTTTGGCGGCAAACCCAGCGGCTATTGTTTCTGTTTCGCATTGATTGAGTTTACAGCCTAATGTAATAAAGGCTATCTTCACAGGCTTACTGCCCCAACGCGCCGCGAGCCCGCTCAAGACCGCGCCGGGCATCGGAAAGGCTGCTGTCCAGTGTTATCGCCTTTTCGTAGGAAGCCGCCGCCTGACGAAAGTCGCCGGCATTCTCCTGCGCGTAGCCTAGTCGCGTCCACCAGAGCGCGTTGCGCGGCACATAGTAAACGGCTGTCGAAAGGGCTATGTCGGCATAACGGAAACGCCCCAGTCTTATGTAAATTTCGCCCAAATAATAGTAGACCATATCTATACGCTGCCCGTCCGGCGCCATATTAACATACTCCTGAAAATATTTAAGAGCGTCTGTGTTTCTACCCTGAAAATAGTCAATCTCTCCGGCAATTTCGATAACACGGGCGTCAAAGCGGCTCAGTTTAAGGGCGGACTCGGCGTATCCCCGCGCCTCGTCATAGCGGCGCAATTTTACAAGACTCCACAAAAGGACAACATAGGAATCTATGTTGCCCGGATTTGCCTGTATTTCGCCCCGGCAGATGTCGGCGGCGCTGTTGTAGTTGCCATGCTGATACTCAAGCAGGGCATCGGGACGGTTTTGCGCCCACAGAGGCGGCAAAAGAGAAACCGCCGCAAAAAATAATAACAAACGAGAAAAAAGAACGCTCTTTCTCAATTCCGCCCCATGACGCAGCGTCCGTTAAAGAGACATCCCGCGTGAAAGTTTATTTCGGGCGTGCTTACATCGCCTTCGAGCGTGCCTGTCGCTGTAATCTCCAAACTGCGCGAGGCAGTAACATCGCCCTTAACATGACCGCGTATAATTACCATATCTGCCTTTATGTTTGCATGAACAACGGCATTTTCGTCTATAAGCAGTACGCCCGCAATGTTTGCCGGCGCGGCAGGCGGCGTTGTGCTTATTTCCCCGCTTATATGCCCGCGTACAAGAAAGGATTTTTCGAAGATTATCTTCCCGGTAAATTCAATGTCCCCGGAGAGTATAGTGTCAAAATCCTCGTCTTCCAGCACAGTATTCTGAAAATCTATCATTATGATTTTATTATATCGTAAAGGCGCGAGGAGGTTAAGAGCGCCGCGCTGCGGCGGAGCGCATTTGGAACGAGCCACGAAAAACCCAGCGCCGTACCCTTAAAGAATGTTTTGAGTTCGCTGTCGCTCATTTTAAGGATTTTTTGCGCGTCAATAAAACGGGGAAGAACGCCGGCGGGAAGCGTGCCGGCTGCTTCGCTGCCGTAGGGAACTTCGCCTGATGGAACTGCCGGGGATGTGTTCCGGCTGCGGACGCAAGCGTCCTGACATAGTGTACATCCGTAAAGCCTGCGCCCCCATACGCGCCGCACCGCATCGGGAACTTCGCCGCCGTTACCGGACGCATACCACTGAATACACAAAGAAAGCCGAATCCGCCCGCCGCCTAAAAGAGCGCCGGTCGGACAGGCGCGGACGCAGGGAGGCATATTTTCCGGGCAATCGGCGTTTGCTCCGCAATCGGCGCTTGCTACACAATCGGCGTTTGCTCCGCAATCGGCGCAAAACGCAAAATCCGGCAAAATTTCTGTTTCGTCTGTCAGCGCAAACGGCAGCGTCATACCGGCTATAACACACCGGCAGCCTGCTTCCCGTGTAATTACAAGCCCGTTATGTCCTATAGAGCCCAAGCCGTAAGAGCGGGCAAGCGCTTTTTCATTAAGCCGGGAATTGCAGAATATGCGAAAATCACTTTTGGAAAATTGAACGCCCGCGCCAAGTTTACAGGCAATTTTTTGCAGGAGTTTTACAGCCTTACGGTAACAGTTGTACCGGGCAAACGGCGCTATCTCCCCGTAAACCGCGCCCTCCGGGTTGCCGCCGCCGGAGATGTTAGGCGCGTCCGGCGCTTCGCGCGCCGCATCCGCCGGAACGCTAAGCGCGCAGAGCAGTACCGCCTTTGCGGACGGGGGAAACAGCGCCGCCGGCGCAAGCGGTGCCGCCGGCGCAACCGGCGCCGCCGGCGCAACCGGCGCTTGTTCCTGCCGCAAATTTCCGGCGGCAAAAGCGCAAAAACCGGCATCCCGGACAAGTGTTTCAAGCCGGTATATCAAGATTGAGTTTTTTCATAGATGCCGCGTATGTACAATTTCACTGCGAATCATCTGCGTTACAAACTCGGATGGGGTCTGGCGGACGGACATTGCCTTCGCATTTAGAATACGAGCAGTTTGTTCATCCAATAACACCATCTGCGCCCGATGTTTAGAGAAAAAGCCGCCCCCTGCGCCAACTTTGATTTTAGGGGTTGTTTTCGTCCACAGTTCGTCAAGAGCATCCGCTTCTTCTTCTGTCATTTCAGCCATAATTGCCTCCTAAGGCAGCGCTGATTAAACCCAATCAAGGATTTAATCAGCGCTGCCCTAATGTTCCAGTAACGCCGCATACTCAGGACGCAACGGCATTGCATGAAAAACGTTAATCCGGTCTTCGTCAATACGGTTGTACATTACTTCAACCGGGTTGCCTTTAGTATTAAACCCAATTAATAAAAATTTATTGTCTGCTTCCTCAACGGGATCTTCAAATATATATGTTTCAAAAGCCCAAAAAATGTCAGCCGCCGTCAACCCATGCTTGAATGCGGAATGATTGAATTTAATATTCTCCTTAAAAAACATATTACTTTTCGCTTAACAGCCAGCCATTTTTTGTATTATATCCTCTTCCTTAGCATCCGTCAATTATTTTGCAATCGGTTGTCATCCGCTATATATACCGTATATACGCCGTCTTCATATATTTTTCTTCCAGGGTAGACGCAATGCGTTTTACCACATTGCGTCTGATTTCAAGTTCGACCGGCATGTCCGGGTCCTGATGAGCCTCGTTTATTTTTGTTCCAACCAAAAAAGTAATCCTATCGCTGTCTAAAAGAAGTTCCCGTATACGCGCCGAGGGGCTGTTGCAGGGGTTGTTGCTATGTACTTCCTGCGCTCCGCCGGACAGTTCCTCAGCGACAGAGCCGAGGGTTAGGATGCCCTCGCATACCAAATCCGCGCCTTCCATTTTTGCCGGCGGCGGCTGTCCCTTAATGTAGGGCGCATTGTCGCTGGTAATGGTTTTACGCAATTCACGCGCAATAATCTGCGCGGTTGTCCCGCCGGAAATTATCTTTCTGCCGGAAAATTCGCTAAAAATCAGCGCAAACTCCCTGTCATTTTCGGGACGAAATGGCGGTCCTGTTATCAGCAGCAAATCACGGGGCTTTCTAAAATATACGACCGCGCAGGAAATATCGTCTTTGGGTCCGCCTGTATCGGCATACTCTGCCGCCTGCGTCAAAGTCCGCGCAAGGGCGGCGGCGCTTATCGAAGGGTTTGCGCGGACGGCGCTCAAAATATGCTTTTTCGCGTTATCTCTTCCCCAGCCGCTAGGGTATGCGCCGCCCATACCCGCCTGCGTTACCCCGTCAGAAAAAAAAACAATTCTATCGCCGGGAAGCGCCGCAAGGTTCGATATAAATAAGGTTTCGTTCTGAGGTCCCGTCTGCTTGTTTTTCCGTTCAATAGGGATGCTTTCTTTTTTAAGAGTAAGCGATTCGCCGTTCCTCAGAATGAAGAGAGACGGATTTTCATATTCGATGATACGCGCCGACATATCATAGCGGGCGTCTACCAGCGTAAAGGTCGCGTACGCAAGTCCGCGCTCGCTGCACACAGGAAGGCTGTTGATAATTATCTCCGCCGCTCTTTCCGGCGGTATATCCATCAAAATGAATTTTGACAGCATTGTCGCGGTAAGAGACGCGAGGACATTTGCTTTGACGCCGCTGCCTAGTCCGTCTGAAAGCACCGAAATAATTCTTTTGCCGGACATATTTTTTTGCGAAAGAAAAACATCCCCCGGAGTGCTTTGCCCTTTCTTTTTTACCTGATACGAAGCGGACTCGATGAACATGCCGGAAGACGGAATTCCTAAGTCTGTCATTTCTTTTTGCCTCCGGCGGTATGAGTTTCGATTATCGTATGGAGTATCGACTCGGTTTCCGCCGCGTTTTCGCCGAGCAGAAAGGCAATTTGCTGCACCGCCTTTACATTTTTTTTGATGATTTTTTGCGCCCAGTCAACGGTTTTATCCTGCCGGATTTGAGGTTTGGTAATATCTTCCAGTACGCCGCATAAGGTCTCGCCTTTTTCTATAACATAAACTCCCAGATGAAAAATTTTATCTTCGTACCGTACCGTATAATCAAAACCCGCCTGAGCGTTCGCCAAAAATGCCTCCTCAAAATAATCCCCCAGTCCCGCGATTTTACGCAGGTCTAAACCTTCCAAATCCGGGTCAATTTCGTACAGTTCTTCCATTTCGCTCCCCAAAAGACGGGCAAAGTTTCTGTTGCACTCAATAATTTTGATGTTTTTGTCAACGATGACTATGCCCGAAGGTATCGCCTTGATAAGGGCGTTTGCCTTTTTTTGGGCGAGGCTGCGCGTGTAGGCGGCGCACATGGTCTTTTCGGCGCGTTTTTCCAGCATAGCGTGAGCAAAGGCGAGGCATGTTTCGTAGCCGCAGGTAGAACAGTTTAGTTCATCGGTGGCGCTGTACTTGCCCAAATCCGCGAGAACTGAGCGGATTTTCGATTCGGGATATACCGGTGTGGACATTTCCTTTGCGGTAAGCGTTCCTGTAAGAGGTATGCCGGCATTTTCCGCGCCGGGCGCGTCTCCAGCGGATTCCGCATAGCAGAGGAGTTGAGCCCGCCGGCGTATTACCGAATCGTCCCGCGTTATGCAGGGACCATTTACACAGCCGCCGGAACAGGCAAGGAGTTCAAGAAAAAGCGGCGTTTCAAGGCAGTCGTTGTTAAAAGCGCTGCCGGAAAGTACCTGCGCAATATTATCTATGCCCGAAATTACCATATTTGAATTTTGAGAAAAAGCCGCATTTTTTCTCTGTAGAGAAATAATCATTCCGCCGTCTATAGGAAAAAAAGCGCCTTTAGCCGCCCGCCGGGGAACAAAGCCCGCTTCGCGGCTTTCGTCTACGGGTATTTCTTCAGGATTTATGCCGGCTTGCTCAAACCATTGTTTAAGTTCTGTAAAAGTGAGCGCGGCGGCAATTTCCTTAAACTGGTCGGCTTCGCGTTTTTTGGCTATGCAGGGACCAATAAATACAACGGCTGTTTTTTTGCCGTAAAGTTTTTGCAGGAAGGCGGCGTGCGTTAAGAGTGGAGATGAACGGTCGTTAAGGTATGGGACAAAAGCCGGCGCATAGCGCTTGATGTAGAGCACAACCGCAGGACAAGCCGAAGACAGGAACAATTTTTGTCCGCCCGATGAACCGGGCGCGTCAGACTTACCGGATGCTCTGGCTTGCAGAGCGTTAATAATATCATCAGAAACAAAGTCCGCTCCCAATGCGGTTTCCGAAACAGCGTAAAACCCCAGCCGTTTAATAGCGGCGGCAAGTTGTCCGGGTGTACAATGGTTAAATTCAGCGGGGAAAGAAGGGGCTAAAGAAGCAAAAACCTGAACATCCTTACGGAACAAATTTTTTACCGTTTCTACATCGTTCCGCGTCCGTTTTGCTTTTGCCGGACAACTTGTTACGCACTTTCCACAGAAAATGCACATTTTGGCAATTACCTCAGGATGTCCCGCCTGTACGCGGATAGCCTTAACAGGACACCGGCGGACGCATTTATAACAATCACGGCATTCGCCGTACTCAGTGTATATAGGATATTCGCCCATAATGTAGTACTACACGCTATTCCAAAACAACTCAACAGGTAGAAGAACTGTTTATACTTAAACAACTTATTTATCTAAGAAAGTTGCGCGTTTTCTTTTTTTGTGCTAAAATAAAAGTATAAATTTCAAAATTTTAACTATGGAGGTTACTATGGCAGTAAAAGAAATTAAGACAACTTGCGCCTACTGCGGCGCCGGTTGCCAACTGATGTTTACCGTTGACCAAGCGGCAAACAAAATTCTGGATGTGCGTCCCGCCCCGGGCAGGACAAACGACGGCACCGCCTGTTTGAAAGGCTGGTACGGCTGGGATTACCTTAACGACCCGCAAATTCTAACCAAACGGCTCAAAAAACCGATGATTCGCAAAGGCGGAAAGGGCAGCGCCCTTGTAGAAGTTGAATGGGACGAGGCAATTTCGTACACGGCTGGAAAACTCAGGGAGATTAAGCAGAAGTACGGTCCCAATTCGATTATGGGCACAGGCTCCGCCCGCGGTCCGGGCAACGAAGCCAACTATGTGATGCAGAAGTTTATACGCGCAGCGGTCGGAACGAACAACGTAGACCACTGCGCGCGGATATGACACGCTCCATCTGTAGCGGGTCTACAGTATTCACTAGGGTCAGGAGCAATGACCATGGGCGTTCCCGAAATTGAGGACGCCGCTCTATTATTCGTTTTCGGTTACAACGGCGCGGATTCCCATCCGATAGTCGCCCGGCGCATAGTCCGCGCCAAGGAAAAAGGCGCAAAGATTATCTGCGTTGACCCGCGGATTATCGAAACAGCCCGTATAGCGGACATCCACCTTCAACTGAAGGGCGGCACCAACCTGCTGCTTGTCAACGCGCTTGCCAATACCATCATCGAAGAAGGGCTGTGCGATGACGCCTTCATTCAGGAACATTCAACCGGTTTTGACGAATTCAAAGCAACTATCAAGAAATACACGCCGGAAAGCGTGGAAAAACAGACTCAGATTCCTGCGGAGGAAATCAGAAAAGCGGCGCGTATGTACGCCACAAGCGGGCGCTCGATGATTCTGTACGGCATGGGCGTCTGCCAGTTCGGGCAGGCTGTCGATGTGGTTAAGGGGCTGGCAAACCTCGCCATTATGACCGGCAACTTGGGGCGTCCTTCAACAGGGATAGGTCCGGTGCGCGGGCAGAACAATGTGCAGGGCGCTTGCGACATGGGCGCGTTGCCCAATGTTTTCCCCGGCTACCAGAGCGTTGCCGACCCGGCTATCCGCGAAAAATTCGAGAAGGCATGGGGCGTCAAACTTTCGGGCGATGTCGGCATTACGCTCACTGTGGTGCCTCACCATGTACTCCACGAAAAAGACCCGGCAAAACAGATTCATGCCTACTACATTATGGGCGAAGATCCCGTTCAGTCCGACCCGGACGCTTCCGAAGTACGCGAGTCCCTCGAAAAATGCGACTTTGTGGTGCTGCAGGACATCTTTATGAACAAGACCGCGCAGTTTGCCGATGTGATTCTGCCCGCCACAGGCTGGTGCGAGCATGACGGCGTTTATTCCTGCTGCGACCGGGGTTTCCAGAAGATTCGCAAGATTATCGAGCCTGTAGGCGATGTAAAAACCGACTGGGAAATTATCTCCCTTATTTCGACGGCGATGGGCTACCCAATGAAGTACACCAACACCAAAGAAATCTGGAAAGAAGTGATTAGCCTTTGTCCCGGCTTTGCCGGCGCTACCGATGAAAAAATCGAAAAATTGGGCAGCGTCCAGTGGCCCTGCCGCGACCCGTCCGATAGCGATACCGGCACGGTATACCTCCATAAGGGCGGCAAATTCGCCAACCCGGACGGCAAGGCAAAGTTCTTCGGTACAGACTGGCGTCCGCCTATGGAAATGGAAAACAAGGACTTCCCGCTTACGCTCTGTACGGTGCGCGAGGTCGGGCACTACTCGGTACGGACTATGACCGGAAACTGTAGAACGCTCCGCAACCTCGAAGATGAACCGGGCTGGGTGCAGATTTCTCCACGGGACGCCGAATCGCTCGGCATTACCCACGGCGAAATCGTCCGCATATCGAACAGCCGCGGCTCGGTGCTTACCCGCGCCAATGTTACAGACCGTGTAAAGAAGGGCGCCGTGTACATGACCTACCAGTGGTGGGTCGGCGCGTGCAACGAACTTACGCTTGGCAACCTTGACCCCATAAGCAAGACGCCGGAATACAAGTACTGCGCCTGCAAAGTGGAACGGCTTAAAGACCAGAAAGCGGCATGGGACGAAGTGAAGCGCCAGTACGAGGAACTCAAGACTCAGATGCTCATCGAAAAGAAGGAGGCGGCAGCATGAATCAATTTGTACAAGCAAATCCCCAGCGCTGTATCGGGTGCAGAACCTGCATGATAGCCTGCGTGGTAGCCCACGAAGGCAAGCGGATTTTCGAGATTGACCCGGACAGTTATTCGTTCAACCCGCGCCTCTTTATGGTAAAAACCGCGAAACTCTCCGCGCCGGTGCAATGCCGGCACTGTGAAAACGCCGCCTGCAAGCAAGCCTGTACATCGGGCGCTATCAGCATAAAAGACGGCGCTGTGGTAATAAACACGGCAAAGTGTATCGGCTGCAAGAACTGCGTTATTGCCTGCCCGTTTGGGGCGGTCGAGATTGTGGAGACGGCGGAGGTAGCAAACGACGGCACGAACCGCAAGGTCGCCAATAAATGCGACCTTTGCGCGGGCGTTGCGGACAAGCCGTCATGCACCCGCGTCTGCCCCACAGAAACACTGAAACTTGTAACAACAGAAGCCTTTGAAGGCGGGTTAAAAGAAAAACGCGCAAGCGCGCTTTCGGCGCTGCCTGTATAGGCGGCAGAAACGGACAGGGGAAAGAGAACGGGATTAAAACCCTGTTCTCTTTCCTTAATTTTTTATATAGTTAAAGACAAATCAATAGAATTGAGGAGGTACATTATGCAAAAGAAATTCTTACAAAATTTGGGATTGCGTGTCTGCGCTGCTTTTGCGTTATTAGCGCTGTCATGCGGTGTTCCGGTAGAAACGGCGGAGCATCCGGGTGAATATGATGGGTATATTCCCGTAAGAAGCACCATCTCGACCGGCGAGGAACTGGAAACCAAACTACAAGAAATTTTTAATCAGTATCAGACAAAATCATCGTACAGCCCGTCATCCGGCATAACCGAAACAACGGAAACTACTCAGTCAAAACATTATCTTATTACCTTGACGGGTAATGTGGAAATTTCCCCGCAAAATTTAATCAATATAGATGCCCAAACAAAAATTACATTTTTTGGGGACGAAAATGAGAGGGTTATCTCGCTAAAACCTGGGAAAAAGGGCAGTTTGTTTGCAATTACCGGACTTTTGACGCTGGTACTGGATAATAATATCACGCTAAAAGGCATAGGCGGCGTTGACGGCACACGGGAAGAAGCAAACGATTCGCCTTTGGTAAAGGTAAAAGATTATGCCGTTTTTATAATGAATAGCGGGTCAAAGATTTGCGGCAACAAAAATATAAATATACCGGGTCGCCCCTCTGAAAGAGACCCAGTATATAACTATGGCGGCGGCGTGATGGTTTATAATAACGGCAATTTTAAAATGAATGGCGGTGAAATATCCGGTAACAGCACACAAGGATACGGCG
The DNA here is from genome assembly GCA_031257255.1 of Spirochaetaceae bacterium. Classification (GTDB taxonomy): domain Bacteria; phylum Spirochaetota; class Spirochaetia; order Treponematales; family Breznakiellaceae; genus JAIROZ01. The sequence goes on from JAIROZ010000025.1 coordinate 24,060, forward strand.
GAGGCGTAGTTGTATACAAAATAAATGAAAATATAAATGCCTTCAACTACGCCAGATTTGTAATGAACAGTGGTAAAATAATAAAAAATGAGGCAACCCTAGGCGGCGGCGGAGTGGATGTTCAAGAGTATTTGCACAATTATCCCGGCGATGCTTGTTTTGAAATGAACGGTGGCGAAATTTCAGAAAACAAAGCCGGCTTCGGCGGCGGCGTGTCGGTCGGAAATCATGAATACATAGGATTCATGGGGAGATTCAAAATGAATGGCGGTGAAATTTCAGAAAACAAAGCCGGCAGCGGCGGCGGTGTGTGTATCCGTGGAGTTTTCGAAATGACAGGCGGAACAATTCGCGCAAATGAGGCTTTCCGACCGGTAAACGATTCGCCAGACGTTATTCCAGTGCGTGGCGGCGGTATAGATGTTGACGACGGCTACTTAACCATAAGCGGCGGAGAAATTATGAATAATACAGCAATCGGCTGTGATGGAGAATTTGATGATTTTTTTGGCAGGATATACTTTATGAGCGGCTGCAACGGCGGCGGCGTTTATCTTCATTCTACAGTCAAGTACGAAAAAACCGGAGGCTTTATTTACGGCAATGACCAACCAGAAAAAGCCAATAAATGTCTAAACAACGAGAATTATCAGCCGTTTCAAGGTCGCGGCGCGGCGTTGTACCAAGGTAATTACTTGTTCGGGTCAGGGTGGGACGATACAATGTAAGGAAGCGCCTCATCTCTTAACAACAAAACATCATTGCGGTATCATAAGCGCATGGCGTTAATGCTTTACAATACATTGGGGCGTTCCCTTATGGAATTTGCGCCCATCAAGGCAGGCGAGGTTGGCTTTTATGGCTGCGGTCCTACCGTTTACAACTACGCCCACATCGGAAATCTGCGGGCGTATGTTACTCACGATATACTTTGTAAAACCCTGCGGCGTTTCGGCTACAAGGTAACTCATGTAATGAACATAACCGATGTGGGTCATCTTTCCGGCGATAATGACGAAGGCGATGATAAAATGGTTAAGACTGCCGAAGAACGCGGCAAGTCCGTGCTGGAAATAGCCGATTTTTACACGAAAGCCTTTTTCCACGATACGGAAAGGCTTAACATTGCCCGCCCCAATGTCGTATGCAAAGCCACAGAACACATCGGCGATATGATTGCCCTCATCAAACGGATAGAAGCGCGGGGCTGGACATATCAGGCGGGGGGCAACCTCTACTACGATATATCCAAATTCCCGCATTACGGCGAACTTGCCGGGCTCAGGCTGGACACGCTAAAAACCGGCGCCAGAACCGAAATAGACACAAACAAACGGAACGGCGGCGACTTTGTACTCTGGTTTACCAAGAGCAAGTTTGAAAATCAGGCGCTCGTTTGGGACAGCCCATGGGGGCGCGGCTATCCGGGCTGGCATATCGAATGTTCCGCTATGAGCATGAAGTACTTAGGCGAGCAGTTTGACATTCATTCGGGCGGCATCGACCACATTCAGATACATCACACAAACGAAATAGCCCAAAGCGAAGCGGCAACCGGCAAACATCCGTGGGTAAAGTACTGGGTTCACAATGAATTTCTCGTTCTGGACAAAGGGAAGATGTCCAAGTCCAAAGGCGGCTTTATCACCCTGCAAACGCTCGTGGATGCCGGTTACGACCCGCTCGACTACCGTTACTTTCTTTTGGGCGGGCATTATCGCAACCAAGTTCAGTTTTCTTACGAGAGCATGGACGGAGCCCGAAATTCGCGCAAGTCTCTCATCAAGGAATTGGCGGCTTTGGCAAGAAAGACGCGGGACAGTGGGCAGCAGTTGGGGGATGGGGCGCGGGCTTATATTACACAATTTGACAAGGCTTTAGAGGATGACCTGAACACGCCTAAGGCGTTGGCGGCGCTGCGTACCATAATAAAAGACGCCGCCGTGCAGCCTGCGGAGGCGCTTGCCGCCGCGTTTGATATGGATGGGGTGCTGGGGCTCGGCTTGCGCGAGGCATGCGAAAAGGCGCTTGCCGCGCCGGAACATGCGGTGCCTGCCGCCGAAATCGAGGCGCTTATTGCCGAACGCGCCGCCGCAAAAAAAATGCGCGATTTTGCAAAAGCGGACGCTATACGCGCCGGTCTAAAAGAGCGCGGCATAATGCTGGAAGATACTCCAACCGGCACGGTTTGGAGTTTACGCGGTGAATAATCCGGTAAGCGCGGGGTTTATTAGTAATAATCTGTAGCGGTAAAACTGGCGCTTCCCTCCGCTCCGGATGCGCGGACGGTAATAGTTTCGCCCCTTCTAAAATAAGGCGTTACCTTTATATAATAGCTGTTTTTTCCGTTTGAAGTTTCATAATTATGGCTCATAATAAGGTGACTCATTGATGTGCCTTCTATGTTTATATCCATTATGGATATACTCCCTTCGTATATGACACGAAGAGAGTTATGTCCTTCCTGTACAGCGCTTAAAATTCTTTTTTCTTCCTGCAAAAACAAGACACAGGATGCGGCAGTCAATGCGGCAGCGGCTAAAATAACAAACAACGGCTTTTTCATATTATTTCCTCCAAGTCAACTTACGGCAATATAACCATGTTTTTTCTCTGCGTCAACAAGGCGCAGACGGCGCTGCTCAAACCGTTACATTCATCATAATTTACTTTGCGTTTTTTTGTTTTTTATACCGGCGGCATTAGTTTGAAATCGTTACCTGTTGGGGTAAATATTTTAGACGGCGGGAAAGACCGCAAGGAAGAGAGAAGATGAAAAGGATAATTTCTCTAATTATTTTAGCGGGAGTTGGGTGTATGTTTATGTCATGCGCTACAACTCAGTACCAAGTAGAAAAGAACTCAATTAAAGAGTTAGCAGGTCAGAAAACTGTTTTTCTTGATGTTATTATGGCACCGAGGAAACTTAAGGTTATGCCGCTGATAGACGCCGGGATTTACAATTCCATTGTCAACAAAGCAGAGCCGGAACTTTCCCGTGTAGAAAAAAGGAAACTTAGTTCTATGAATTCTGAATTGTCCGAGATGTACGCCGACTCGTATAATGCGGAAGTAGTACGCGCTGTTTTCCCTGCCGGACAGACACCTGCGTTAAAATCTTTTTCTAACGCTGACGAGTATACAACCGCTCAACTTGTTAAACTTTGCGGGGACAATAAAGCCGAATTTATTGTAACTACTGTAGGTCAAATTCAATGCACTGATGTTGGCGCGTTTGGAATTAGAGCGGCTAACCGGATGAATATGTCGGTATGTATTTTTGACAAAAGCGGACAACTCATCGCTCAGGGCAAAGTAAACACAAAAGAACGCATCGCCGGTGGAGACGATACCGCCGTTTACGGATTGCTGTTTGACGAAGGCGCAACGCATTGTTCTACATTATTACAAAGACTGGCGGTAAGCAAAAAATAAGCCGCCAAGCGCCTGTAAACTTTGGTTTATCGGCGCTTCCGTTAAAAATTCAAGGAGTATATAAATGAAAAAAATTATTGTTCTTTTAGTTTTAGTACTGGGGGGGGGGGGGGCATTATCGGTATCTGCTCAAGGTTTGTACTTTGACATAGGACTTGGCGTAGGCTGGGCATGGACAAAAGTCAATGGAAACGATATTGCTAAACCATTTGTTGATTTAGGCTGTAAAGAAATAGGCGTCGATATAGGTTTGAAGGCGGGCTTTGGTCCTTTTGGGAGAATACCGCTTTACATTGCTGCGGAAGCAGGCGGTATCGGACACCGGATTTCTTACAATGCGGATTTTATTCAACTTAATTCGTATTTGCTAGGCGGCGGCATAATTTTTTATCCTGTATCGTTTTTACAACTTGCCGCAGACATCGGCTATTCTTATACAGGAAATAGCACTTCTTTAGAAGATAGGATAATGTACAAAAGCAAAGGCGGTTTTGCCTATAATGCTTCTTTGGCTTTTGATTTAGGGACAGGCAATCATGGCTGTTTGTTTGGGCTGCGTTATTTTGCCGCTATAAACACGCTTGAAAACGGCGCAAAACAAGATCAAGCCGGGTTAAGTATATTTGTAAAATATGCTTACAGGCATAAAGTAAAACCGCTTGCAAAAGATGAGAGCAACGCTGATTAACTCGATGCTTCAGCAAGCCTTTAATTTTGCGGCTTGCTGCATCAGCGTTGCCCGATGAATAAAACCACAATACGGGCGGGGCGAGGCTGCGCGGCTTGAATGTTGCCGTAACCTCGCCCTAACCGGATATTCCCTTACACATCCAGATTACTCACCAGCAATGCGTTTTCTTCGATAAACTCGCGGCGGGGGGCGACATTCTCGCCCATCAGGGTGCTAAAGATGCGTTCCGCTTCAACGGCATCGTCAAGGTGGATTTGCGTGATATTGCGCCGCGACGGGTCCATCGTTGTTTCCCAGAGTTGGTCGGGGTTCATTTCGCCCAAGCCTTTGTA
>JAIROZ010000074.1 GCA_031257255.1 Spirochaetaceae bacterium
AAGCCCCTCAGAAAAACGTGAACGCCTTATCGCTTGCTTCAATGAACTCCCCCCAGACTTCCAAGACTACGTCTTACACCAGGTAGAACAACTGCTCCACCTGCAAAAAAATGCCGCCAAGCCGCCGGAACAGGATGCCTCATAAGGGCAATGGCGGCGGAGACGGCGCCGCCAAAACTATGATTATTTTTCATACTGCCTCCTGCCATAGTTCGATTGCTTTTTTCCATATCCCCACTGTCCATACAGCGCCGTCTGCGCTAAAATACCGGCAATATGAGTACAGCGACAAAGGGCGGCGCTAAAGTCAAGGCGAAGAAAGCCGCCTCGTCCACAAAAAGCAAAACAACGCAAAAAACTTCCGCAAAAACAAAGAAATATCTTGTGATTGTGGAATCTCCGGCAAAGGCAAAGACCATCGAAAAATATTTGGGTCATCAGTATACGGTGCTGGCGTCTATGGGGCATATTATCGACCTGCCCAAATCGCGTATGGCGGTTGATGTCGAAAATAACTTCCAGCCGACCTTTATTACCGTGCGGGGGCGGGCAAAGGTGTTGAACGCCCTTCAATCGGGCGCTAAAAAAAGCGATGCCGTGCTGCTTGCAAGTGATAATGACCGCGAAGGCGAAGCCATCGCGTGGCACCTCAACAATGCTATCTCGGCAAAAAACAAGGATATTCCTATTTCCCGCATCAGTTTTAACGAGATAACTCCCAAAGCCATCAAAGATGCCGTGTCCTCTCCCACACAGATAGACAGGGCGAAGGTCGAGGCGCAGATAGCGCGGCGTGTGCTTGACAGACTTGTCGGCTATAGTATTTCGCCTATTCTATGGAAGAAAGTGAAGGGCGGACTCTCCGCGGGGCGCGTTCAATCGGTGGCGCTTCGGCTGATATGCGAGCGCGAGAAGGAGATTGAAGCATGGACGCCGCAGGAGTACTGGGAGTTATTTGCGGACTTTAAGACGGGACGAAGCGCTTTTACAGCGCAGTTGGTAATGTGGCGCGGTGAAAAATGCGATTTGAAGAACGAAAGCGCCGTCAAAGAAATCATCGCAAAAATCGAGCAGGCGGATTTTACCGTCAACGAAATTCGGGAAACTTACAAGACGCTAAAGCCGCGTCCGCCTTTTACCACATCGCAGTTGCAGCAGACGGCGGCAAACCGGCTCGGCTTTACAAGCCGCAAGACCATGCAGATAGCGCAGGGGCTCTACGAAGGAGTAAACCTCGGTTCATCACGGGTCGGGCTTATTACCTACATGAGAACGGACAGCGTGCGTATTTCCGAGCAGGCGCTTGCCGAAGCGCGGGAATGGCTCGGCAAACACTACCCCGAAGACCTGCCGCCTGCCGCCGTCCATTATTCGGTGGGCAAGGATGCGCAGGACGCTCACGAAGCGATACGCCCCACATATATCAGTTATACGCCGGAGAGCGTCAAGGATTCGCTTTCCCGTGATGAATTCAGGCTTTATTCGATAATTTGGGAACGCTTTGCGGCAAGCCAGATGAAGCCCGCCAGAACGCTTACGGAAAGCGCGGACATAGTGTCCTTGCCCGGCGGCGCTGACCCGGCGGACATAGCGATGTTCCGTGTGTCCGGCACCCGCTATGTGGAAAAAGGCTGGACAAAGGTACTGAGCGCGCTTGCTTCAAAAGAGGAGACCGGAAAATCGCTGCCTCCCATCAAGCAGGGGGATATATTAAAGGCGCGGAGTTTCGACCCGCAGCAGCACTGGACGCAGGGACCGGCGCGGTTCACGGATGCCAGCATCATCAAAACGCTGGAAGAGAACGGCATAGGGCGTCCCTCAACTTATGCGCCGACAATTTCAGTACTCCTCGACCGCTACTATGTTACCCGCGCCAACAAACAACTCGCGCCGACTGTGCTAGGGCGGCTCATTTCCAATCTGCTGGTCGAAAATTTTGGGGCAGTTGTAAACGCGGACTTTACCGCCGGAATGGAAACGAAATTAGACGAGGTTGAATTGAAGGGGCGCGAATGGACGGACATGATACGCGAATTCTGGACGCCCTTCAAAAAAACGGTAGACGAGGTTGCGCAGACGCTCGAATCGTACAAAGACCGCATAGACGAGCCTACCGGCGAGGTATGCGAAAAATGCGGCAAGCCGATGGTAAAAAAATTGGGGCGTTACGGTTATTTTCTTGCGTGTTCCGGCTTCCCTGAATGTAGGAATGCCAAGCCGCTGCCGCTTGCCGTCTGCCCCAAATGCGGCGGAGACATCGTTGCCCGCAAGACCAAAAAACGCGGCAAGGAATTTTACGGATGCGCCAACTATCCCGCATGTGATTTTCTAACGCACTTTAAGCCGCTCGCAAATCAGAATTGCCCCAAATGCGGCTGGTTTTTGGTCGAAAAATACGACAAACGAAACGGCAGCCACAAACTCTGCATAAACCCCTCCTGCGATTACCTTCACGAAGCGGAAGAAGGAGAATAACATGGCTTATATATCAGACTTGTTAGGGTTGCCGAATAAGTCCATTGGCTGGTTTTTATGGATATTTGTGAAGAAAACGGACATATATTAATGAATTCTGATGTTTTTGACGGACTGCGTCTCATACCTGACGGAAGCGTTGACCTTATCTTTATCGATCCGCCCTATAATATAGGTAAAAATTTCAATACCACAAAAGATAAATGGAAAACTGACGAGGCATATTTACAATGGTCATATAACTGGATAGATTTATGTATAGATAAATTGAAAAGCAATGGCTCATTATATATAATGACATCAACACAATTTATGCCGTATTATGATATTTATATAAGGCAGAAATTGACTATTCTATCAAGAATAGTATGGCATTATGACAGTTCGGGCGTTCAAGCCAAAAAACATTTTGGTTCTTTGTATGAACCTATTTTATTTTGCGTTAAAAATGGAAAAGATTACTGCTTTAACAGCGATGAGATACGGGTCGAAGCAAAGACAGGCGCAAAACGGAAATTGATAGATTACAGAAAACCGGTTCCCGCTCAATATAATTCCACTAAAGTTCCCGGCAATGTATGGGAATTTCCCCGTGTACGATATAGAATGGAAGAATATGAGAATCATCCGGCTCAAAAACCTGCAGCCTTGCTTGAACGGATTATAAAAGCATCATCAAATAAAGGCGGCTTGGTTTTAGACCCGTTTTCGGGAACATTTACAACATCTTTTGTCTGTGAAAAATTAGAAAGAAAATCAATCGGAATTGAAATTGATAAAACCTATTATCAAATAGGTCTGCGCCGTGTGTTAAAAAAAGATAGCCATAACGGAAAATCTATAAAACGTGAACCGAAAACATATCAAATTACCAACTACCCCCAGATGAATTTATTTGAGAGGGCTGCATATCGTGGTTAAACATGAATTTACGCCGGTAATAATACGGCTCATAGAACAAGATTTACAAATCAACGGGGAAGAATTAGTTAAAGTTTCTCCGCTGCTGGAATATATCAATATCAAAACCCGCTCGGTCAATAAAGGCTCAAAATCAAGAGGCAGTTTTGCCAATTTATACGCAATCTATGTGCTTCTCGAAGATTATATAAAAATCGTTTTTGAAGAACATAAAAATTATTCTGAATATGAAGGCGCGGTATTTTCGCGTATTTTCAAGCGTCAGCGGGAACTTCCTTTTGGCGCAAAATTACAAAACCATGCCATGAACCACCGCTTAAATGAAGAATTCCATAAATACTTTCCAACGACTACCGAACAGGTTATCCTAAGGGATATTCCTACAAGCCGATACTGGATAAATAAAAATCTTATTGTAATAAAATACAATAACAAAAAATATGATTTAAGCAAAATGATAATAAAGATTATTGACCTTTATATAAATGCCAAAAGAGATGCGTTTGAAAATTTTATTAATACTTGTGAAGAATTGCAAAATATTGGAAAACAGGAAGAAAATAAGGTTTTTCAATTTATAATCAATCTTCTTGATTATAATGCGGATGCGCGGTTATTTGAAATTGTAAGTTATGCCATATTAAAATATTTTTATCACGACAAAAAAATATTTTGGGGATATTCGCCTGACAAATTGAAAGAAGAAAATTTAAAATTGTATAAGACAGGAAGAACGAACGCTAATGACGGCGGTATTGATTTTGTAATGAGACCGTTAGGATATTTCTTTCAAGTAACTGAAACACTTGATATTAAAAAATATTTTTTAGATATTGATAAACTCGAACACTATCCAATACGTTTTGTTATAAAAACAACGGAAGATAGAGATGTGATATACGAACATCTTCGTAAAGGGGCTTATGAGCAATATGGCATTGAAAAAATTGTAAATAGATATATGGATTCAATAGAAGACGTTGTAAATATTCCGCAATTAATAAATTTGTTGAATGAAGCAGTTAAAATGGGATATTTAAATGATATATTGAATGAAATAATAATTCAAAGTAAAGTTGAATTCAATTATTTAGAATAATAATCGCTAAACAAATGAAGGAGAATAACATGGAGCGCTCAATTTTTGGGAACATATCGCCGCTTGACCACCGCTACTCACTCTCAGAAAAGGGGGTTTTTGACGCGCTCGTTCCGTATTTGAGCGAGGAAGCCTCAATTTTGATGTGCGTAAAGGCGGAGGCTGCCCTCGTGCTTGCCCATCTAAAGGATAGGGGGAAATTGACGGCGGAAATTCGCGCCGTCCTTGAACGCGCCGCCGGCTCGGTGCGCCCGGAAGAAGTCTACGCCGAAGAAGAGAAGACGCGCCATAACATACGCGCCCTTGTGAATGTCCTCAAAACAAAAGTCCCGCTGGAAATTGCCCCGCTTGTACACCTCGGCGCGACCAGTGTTGACATACTCGACACAAGTTTTGCCTGCCGGATAAAGCGGGCGGCGTTAGAGGTTGTGCTTCCACTGCTTACCAAAATGGAAAATCAGTTGTGCGCGATTGCGGAGAGGGAAGCGGAAACGCCGCAAGTGGGGCGCACGCATGGACAGCATGCGGTACCTATTACGGTGGGGTTTGCCTTTGCCGAGTATGTTGCCCGCGCCGGGAAGTCGATAGCCCGTATCCGGGAGTTGGCGGCGGACTTGCGGGGCAAACTTGCCGGCGCTGTGGGGGCGTACAACGCGACCGGTATGCTCACCCGCGACCCGGAACAACTTGAACTTTACTTTCTGGACGAAATGGGACTGCTTCCCTCGGAACATTCAACTCAACTTGTTGAACCTGAACACATCTTGCGGCTTCTTTTGGAGTTCAATGTTTGCTTCGGCATCATTGCGAACCTTGCCGATGACATCCGCAATCTTCAGCGGTCAGAGATTGGTGAGGCGCGGGAGGGCTTTTCGTCAACGCAGGTCGGCTCGTCAACAATGCCGCAGAAGCGCAATCCGTGGAACAGCGAGCATGTGAAAAGCCTGTGGAAGGCATTTATGCCGCATGTTACCACATTTTTTATGGACCAGATTAGCGAACACCAGCGCGACCTGACCAATTCGGCAAGCCAGCGTTTTGTTGCCGAATATATTACCGGTTTCTGCATGGCGGCGGAGCGCATGTGCGCGGTGCTGTCCAGCCTTTCCTTTGACCGCGAAAATCTGCTTCGCAATTTGGGAGTGAACGCGCCCGGCACTGCCGGCGGCAGCGGCGGCGGGATACCCGGCGGCATATTAGCCGAGCCTGCTTACATACTCCTTGCCGAAAGCGGAGTAAGCGATGCTCACGAAGAGATACGCAAAATCACGCTTGCCTGTGAGCGCGAGCGTGTTAGTTTTGCCGCCGCCCTTATCCGCGAAAAGGCGCTTTTTGCCAAAATAGCCGCCCAAATGCTCAAACTGGGCATTGCCCGCACCGAAGCGGAAGCCGCCGCTTTTTTTGAACACCCCGAAAAATACAACGGGCTTGCCGCTAAAAAAGCGCGTGAACTGGCGCGGAAGTATGGGAACGGGGAATTACAAAATTCCGGGAAGTTTGCTAAATGTATATAAAAAAGCGTGAATTATTTTCTAACCTATTCTTCCTGTGCGCCGCGCTGAGCCTTTTAGCCTGCATTACACGGACAGGCGGCAAGACGGCGCATACTAACGCGGCGGCAAGCGCTAACACGGCGGTTGTCCCCATCGACCCGTGGACTTTGATAACCGAAGACAGGGCATTTACCGTTCAGGATGAGGCGCGACCCGGCGAGCCTGTTACCGTAATACTCGCCGCAGCAAATAGCGGCATGCCGGCTGCTTCCGTTTTGAAAGCGGCGCTCTGGACAACAGACGGCGGCGGCGGTACAAGTACCGGGAAAAAATTATCCGGGGCGGTATTTTTTGAGTATCAGATTGACGAGGCACATTCGGTACAGGCGGCGGTGCTTTCTGTGCCTTCTACCGCGCAAGCCGGCAATATGGTTATCCGCATTGAAGAAACAGCAAACGGCGGGGTTCCCAAAAAAACGCAGGGGGCAAATCCGCCGCGAATCCGCGCCGAAATTCCGCTTGCCGTGCGTGAGCGCTCTTTCATCTCCGAAGAAATCCCGCTAAATCCTTCCAATACCGCCCTTCGCACCGAACCGGACCCGCGTAAAACATCGGAATCTGCTCAACTTTCGGCTATTCTGAATAAATCAGGGGATACGGTCTACATAAATGGTAAATTTTCGACACCGGTGCCGGCGCAAACGCGCAGAACCAGTTTTTTCGGCGACAGGCGCGTCTATGTTTACTCCAACGGAAAACGGGACACGGCTATTCACGCGGGGATAGATTACGGCGTTCCGACAGGCACCAAAGTTTATGCGCCGGCGGACGGACGGGTCGCGCTCGCAAGAGAGCGCATCGTAACCGGCAACTCCATCGTGCTGGAACATCTACCGGGACTCTACACGCTCTACTATCATCTGGACAAAATTCTTGTGGAAGAAGGGGCGCTCGTTACGGCAGGCAGTCTGCTGGCGGAATCCGGCTCTACAGGGCTCGCCACAGGTCCCCACCTCCATTGGGAAATACGCGCCGGCGGCGAAAACACCGACCCGGACGCCCTCTGCTCCGCCCCACTCTTAGACAGAGCCGTAATTACACAAAAATTATTTAGCGGGCGCTAAACCGGGCAGGTCATATTCCGGCGGAAGCCGCGCCGGAGCGCCCGTTGTGTCAACAGATGCCCAGGTAACCTTTGCCTCGGCAATAATATCGCTCCCCCGCGTTATCCGCTGAGACAGCACTCCGCTTACCGCTCCCTTTTTGAGCGGCAATGTCTCAACCTGAATCTCCTCGTCCACAAGCGCCGGTCTCTTGTAGTCAATTTCCACGCGGGCTATGTATACGCCATACCCCTCGGTAAGCAATTTGGGATAGTCAAATCCAATATCTTTGAGATACTCGTACCGCGCCCATTCCAAGTAGTGCAGGTAATTCGCGTTGTTTACATGGTTGTAACTGTCGCACTCATAAGTGCGAACCCGAAATTTCAAAATCGAAGCCATCTTAACCTCAACTTGTACTTTACAGGATTACCGCCTTATGTTCAAATACCGCGTTCTTACGGCAGCAGCACGACCTTTATAGATGACGCGCCTTTCTCGGCAAGGGCAAACGCTTCTTCCCATTTTTCGAGCGGGAAGGTATGTGTTACAATGTCCTCAACCTTGATAACGCCCCGTTCCAGAAAGTCTATCGCAACGGGATAGCCGTAAAGTCCCGATATATGAGAGCCGGTTATTGTCAATTCCTTGCGGTCGCCTATGATGCTCCAATCGACGGAGGTTTCCTGCTGAAATACGCTGAATTCCACAAAGCGTCCGTGTTTGCGGAGCATTTGCAGACCCGCGATGACGCCGGAAGGATGTCCTGAATTGTGTACATAAATATCACAGCCATAGCCGCCGGATAATTTTTTTACTTCGGTTACTGTATCGCATTGCTCAAAATTGAATACATAATCCGCGCCCAATTTTTTGGCAAGGTCGAGTCTTAGCGGGCGGTTGTCTATGCCGATAAGGAGGCGCGGATTTTTTAGTTTGGCAAGTTGAAGTTTGCAAAGTCCGATAGGACCTAAACCCGCTACCACAACAATGTCGTTAAAGCCTATTTCGGCGCGTTCTATTGTATGCACGGAACAGGACAGCGGCTCTATCATTGCGGCATACTTTGCCAGAATTTTTTTGCTTACTTTATGGACGACATCCCGCGCTCCGTAGCGTATGTACTGCGCCATACCGCCGTCCGCTACTATCTTTTGATGACCGTGAATGTTGGCTTTTTCGCACATCCAGTATTCTCCATCGCGGCAAAAGCGGCATTCCCAGCACGGGACTATCTGTTCGGCTATAGCCCGTTCCCCAAGGACAAGACCGCGTTTTTTTGCCGCGTTATCCCCTATCGCGGCAATTTCGCCTATAAATTCATGACCTGCCACGCAAGGCGCGTCGTTCCAAGGCGGAAGCACGCCCCCGCCCCAGAACATTGCCGCCCCTTTGTACGATTTGATGTCGCCCGCGCAAATTCCGCATGCTTCAACCTTAACAAGAATTTCGTCCTCATTTATTGAGGGAACCGGCACTTCTTCCAGTTTGTAATCATGAGGTCCACGGCACATAAGCGCCTTCATTGTTTTTGGAATGTTGTCAATTTTTTGCATATATTACCCCTTGTATAAAAAATTTATATATAAAAATCTGTGATATATCAAGACTTTTATACAATTAACTTCCGGTACTTATCGAGACCTATCGCGGCAAGCACCACTATGCCCATAAATACTTGCTGCCAGAATGCTGATACATTCAGAATAACAAGTCCGTTAAGAAGCGCGGAAATAAAAAGCGCTCCAATAAGCGTACCGCCTATGCTGCCTACGCCGCCTTTGGTAAGGCTTGTGCCGCCTATTACGGCGGCGGCTATGGCATTCATTTCAAATGCCTGCCCTGCTACCGGCTGCCCGGAATTAAGGCGCGACATTAGAATAACGCCGCCAAGCGCGGCAAAAAATCCGCATATTGTAAAAACGGCAAACCGGATAAACTTTACATTTACGCCGGAAAGCCGCGCCGCTTCGGAATTATCGCCTGTGGCATAAATCTTCCGCCCAAGTGTAAGGCGCGTAAGTACAATAAAACATGCGGCATAAACCGCAATTACAAGCCAGACGATAAGCGGCAAAAATAGAAACTTCCCCAGAGCAAGGCGCATATTTGCCTCCGGCAAATTTACAATGGCTTGTCCATGTGTAATTACATAAGCGCTGCCCCGGTAGAGCCACATTGTAGAAAGTGTAACGATAAATGGCGGAAAATCGAGCGCTGCCACAAAAAAGCCGTTTATCATTCCGAGCACTATTCCCGAAACAAGAGCGCAGATTGCGCCGAGCGCGGGGCTTCCGGTGTTCATCATTACCATAGCGCCTAATACTGAAGAGAGCGCCACTGTAGAGCCTACCGAAAGGTCTATGCCGGCGGCGAGTATAACAAATGTCATGCCGCAGGCTATTACCGCGTTTGTCCCGGATTGTATCAAAATATTTGATATATTCCCCCACGACAAAAATACAGGATTAAGTACGCCGAAAATTCCGCATAGAATAAAGAGCGCAAAAAATACGCCTAATTTTCCGGCTATAAGTTTTTTAAGTGAATTTGCTGTCAATTTTTACCTCCGTTTGCCGCTGAGTCCGGCTGCCGTCCTGTGCGCGCCTGACTCATCTCTGATAATAATTCTTCCTGAGTAATTTCTTTTCCGCGCATTTCGCGGACGATTTTTCCACGGGAAAAAACAAGCGCCCTGTCGCAAACAAGCGCGAGTTCCGCCGCGTCAGATGACACGACTATTGCCGCGCCGTTTTCCCGCGCAAATGAGCGGATAAGTTTGTAAATTTCCGCCTTTGCCGCCACATCAATGCCGCGTGTAGGTTCGTCAAAAAAAAGTATGCCGCAGCCTGAATGTAACCATTTTGCTATCACTACCTTCTGCTGATTTCCGCCGGAAAGATTTGACGCGGGCGTAAGGGCATCTCCTTTTATATTTATAGATTTTTTATACATTTCAAAAATTGAATGAACTTTCTTAAAATTGATATATAAAAAAACACTCACCTTTAATAACGCGGAAATAACCACATTCTCGCGGTTTGTCATCCCCAAATTAAGCCCTTCTTCCTTGCGGTTTTCGCTTAAATATCCTATTCCGTTTTTTATTGAAGCGGCGGGAGTACGCGCTTTTATTTTGCGTCCGCGCAGCGTAATATCTCCGCGCCGCGCAATATCCGCGCCGCATATCAAACGCGCCGTCTCCGTCCGTTTTGAGCCGGTAAGCCCCGCAAAGCCCAGCACCTCATTTTTATATACATCAAAAGAAATATCATTAACTTGTTTGCCGTCTCCCAAATTCCGTACCGAAAGAATGATATTCTCTTGTTGATACTCAATTCCGCCGTCCTGATGCCGGGCGCTGTAATCCAGCATTTTTCCCGTCATCATTTCTATAACAGACTCCTGCGGAGTTTCGCGCACGGAAACTTTGCCTACAAGCCTGCCGTCCCGCAAGACGGCGGCGCTCTGCGCTATCGCGGCAATTTCGTCCATACGGTGCGATATATAAATTACAGCAATGCCGCAGGAGCGCAGCGCTTCTATAACGCCAAAAAGTTCGCTCGTTTCTTCCCATGTAAGAGAAGTTGTCGGCTCATCCATAATTATGACCTTGCAGTCAACGGCGAGCGCCTTGGCAATTTCTACCATCTGTTGTTCGGGAAGCGAGAGGGCTGCCGCTTTCCGGGTTACATCAATGAAGTCCGCTTTGAGTTTGGCAAGTTGTTCCCGCGCCGCCTTGTTCATTGTTTTGTAGTCTATCCAGCCGCCGCAAAGGGACGGCTCGCGGGTAAGAAAAATGTTTTCCGCCACGGTCAACTGCGAAAGCAGGCTGAGTTCCTGATAAATTATAGCGATGCCCGCCTTCCGCGCCTGCGCGGGAGTGAGCCGGCGGGGGAACATTTTGCCGTCAAGAAGAATATCGCCTGAGTCCCGCGCCACCGCGCCCGAAAGAATTTTTACCAATGTAGATTTTCCAGCGCCGTTCTCGCCCAAAAGCGCCATAACTTCGCCCGCTTCCAGATTGAACGATACATCATCCAAAGCCTGAACCCCAGGATATTTCTTGCTTATATTCTTAATTTCCAGCATCGCAACTTTCCTAAAATAGCCTCACACAGAGGCACAGAGGCACGAGCCAAGATATGGGATTTGCCTTCTCAAGGCAAAAATAAACTCAGTGCCTTTGTACCTTTGTGAGTATTCAATACCCTTTAGTTGTAATGCCCCGCAGAGGGAACGATATTGAGGCATACTCATAAATCGTTCTATCGGTGTGTCCGGGGACAACTTCGTTTGTTACAAGCGGCGTGGGACAGATGATTTCCCGGCTGAACTTGTAGTCCGTGTTGAGTATCTTTGCAACGGCAAGGCGGACGGCAAATTGTCCTTCGTCAAGGTTTGGCAGCGCTACAAAGGCATCCAAATCGCCCTGTGCCACAAGGTTTACCGCGTCTAAAATGCCGTCATACCCCACAAGGATGAGGTCGGCGGGTTTTTTACCGGCGGCTTTCGCGGCGCTTACCATTCCTACAGCCATCTGGTCATTGCAGGCAAAAATTGCCTTGATGTCCGGGTTTGCTGTAAGCATATTTGCCGTAACATTGGCGGCAAGGTCGCTGCGCCATTCGGCTGTATTTTCCACAACGCTTATGCCCGGATATTCCTTTACCGCGTCCAAAAAGCCTTTGCGCCTGTCAACGCCGGTGGACTGAGCAAGCAGCCCTGTGATAAGCCCGACCTTGCCCTGCCCCTTCAGTTGGTCGCAGATGTATTTGCCCGCCTTGTACGCGCCGTATACATCGTCCGCGCCGACAAAGGCATCGTACATTGAGGGGTCGGAGATGCGGGTGTCAAAGTTGATTACCTTGATTCCCGCCTGCCGCGCGCCGCGTATTGCCGGAATGATGCCGTCCGAACTTGCCGCCGAGATGATGATGGCGTCAACTTTCTGCTGAACCGCCGACTCGACCATGGCAACCTGCTTTTCAAGGTCGACCTCTTCCGAAGGAAGCGCGATAGTCAAATTGACGCCTATCGAACGCGCCTCCACTTGGGCAAAGTCCGCCACAGAAATCCACCACGGATTGTTGAGCGTCTTTCCTATCCACGCCAGTTTGATGGGCGTTCCATCCTTCTTTGCGGTAGTTCTTGCCCCGTCCGCCGTTTGCGGGGGCGGGCTAACCTTTGAACCGCCGCAGCCTGTGAACGCCGCCAAAACCACGGCAGCGCCCAGCGCAATAATCCAATTGCTTTTTTTCATACCAAAATCCTCCTGATTGATACTGTATTATACACTGCCTCTTTCGTTTTGTCAACAAAAAAAAAGCAAAAAGATTAAAATTATTTTTGTTGACTTTCTATTTATGTTATGATACACTATAATCGTAATTAAATGGAGTAAAAAATAGAGTTTTATGAAAACAAACGAAATAAATAGAAAGGCGCAGGCAATACGCCGCGATATTGTGTCGATGATAAGCAGCGCTCAGGGCGGGCACCTCGGCTGTTCGCTCTCGGAGGCGGACATACTTGCCGTGCTTTTCTTCCATACCTTGCGTTTTTCGCCGGAAAACCGCGAAGACGCCGGACGCGACCGCTTTGTCCTAAGCAAAGGGCATGCCTCAGAAGGACTTTACGCGGCGCTGGCGGAACGCGGCTTCTTCCCGCTTTCGTTTTTAGACCGCTACCTCGAAAAGGACAGCCCGCTCACTATACACCCTACAAACCATGTCCCCGGCATCGAGGTATGTACGGGCGCTCTGGGGCACGGCTTTTCGATAGCGGCAGGCATGGCGCTTGCCGCTAAACTTAACGGCGCATTATACCGCGTCTTTGTCCTTACCGGAGACGGAGAACTGGACGAAGGCAGCAACTGGGAGGCTGCAATGGCGGCAGCCCACTTCAAACTGGGCAACCTCACTCTGATAGTTGACAATAACGGGCTGCAACTTGGAGATTCTGTCTCCAATACGATGGAAATTGCCCCGCTCGACAAAAAATTTGAGGCATTTGGCTTTGATGTCCACAAGGTTGACGGGCATGACGCCGCCGCCCTTGCCGCCTTGTTCGACTCACTCGATTACAAAGGCGGCAAACCACACGCCGTTATAGCAAGCACCGTCAAAGGAAAAGGCGTCTCATTCGCCGAAGGCAGACTGGAATGGCATCATTCCATCCCAAACGAAGAACAGCGCATCCTCGCGCTGAAGGAATTATCAATATGAACGCTATGAACGCTATGAACATGAACGCTCAAAAACAAGACCTCCGCGATGCTCAGATAGCATCGTACACAGCCCTTGCCCGTGAGGGAGCGCCCATACTATACCTAGTTTCCGATTCTGTAAGCACGAGCAAGGTAAAGCCGTTCCGCGATGCCTTCCCGGAAAAGGTAGTCAATGTGGGAATAGCCGAGCAAAACCTCATCGGTTTTGCCTGCGGGCTTGCCTCCGGCGGCTTTATTCCCGTTACCGGTAACGCCGCGCCTTTTCTTATCTCCCGTTCTCTGGAACAAATCAAAGTTGACTTGAGTTATTCCCGCGCAAATGTAAAAATTAACGGTATGCATTCGGGTTTTAGTTACGGGACGGACGGAGTTACCCACCACGAAGTAAACGATGTCTGCTTTATGCGCGGTATGCCCGCGCTCGAAATCTATGTTCCCTGCGATGCCCGCGAATGTACGCTTATGACCCGCTACGGAGTTCTGGAACGCAAAGGTCCCGTTTATACAAGCCTCAATACAGGCGCATTCCCGGTAATTACCCCGGAGGACTACAAATTTATGCCGGGTAAGCCCGTTCAGTTTGCCGAAGGCTCAGACCTTACATTGATAGCGCTAGGAAGCGCCGTTCACGATGTTCTTGCCGCGCTGCCGCTTTTGAACTGCTCCTGCGATGTCTTTGCCGTTACCTCTATCCGTCCTTTTGACGGAAGCGCCCTTGCCGCGTCCGCAAAAAAAACAGGACATGTCCTTGCTGTGGAGCAACATTCGACAAACGGCGGCGTCGGCAGCCTTGCCGCCGCCCTCATAGCCGGAAACGGCATTGGAGCGCGGCTTGCGATGCTCGGTATCCCGGAAGGTTCATTTACCAAAAATTGGACTGCCCCGGAAAATAAAAAGCACTTTGGACTGGATGCCGAAGGCATTGCGCGGACTGCGCGGGAGTTGCTATGGAACACGCCCTCGCGTTAGACCAGGGAACCAGCGCCACTAAGGCTCTCATTGTACGGGCAGACGGAGTTGTGGCGGCAAGCGCAGTCTGCCCGCTCCGTTCATTCCACCCAAAACCGGACTATGTTGAGCAGGACGCGGAAGAAATCCTTGCCTCGTCCTTAACGGCTGTAAAAAATGCCGTCTCTGAATTCGAGGGACAAGGGCATAAAAAAACCGAAATTGTCTGCGCGGGCATAAGCAACCAGCGCGAATCTTTTTTAATTTGGGATAAATCCGGCAAAGCCCTGACGCCGGTAATTGTCTGGCAAGACAAACGCGCAAGCGGACTTTGCGAAAGCCTTGCCGCGCAAGGACTGGAGGCGCGGGTAAATGCCGTTACGGGACTGCGCCTTGACCCATATTTTTCGGGCGGAAAACTACGTTTTCTTATGGAAAACGGCTTTCTTGCGGAAAACGGCATGGGCGGCTTGGGCGGCTTTTTCGGCACTATAGACAGTTTTCTGCTCTTCAAACTTTGCGCAGGCTCGCCCCACCTTAGCGACTATACCAATGCCTCGCGCACACTCCTTATGGATATTGACGCCCTCCGCTGGGATGCCTCAATGCGCTCGCTTTTTTGCGCCGGAAAATTTAGCATGGCGGAACTCCGCCCCTCAGCCTCATTCTTTGGCAAGTCGGATTTTGGCGGCGTCTTTTCCACGCCCGTTCCAATTACCGCCTGCATAGGCGATTCGCACGCGGCGGCTTTTGGAGAAGGCTGTTTTTACCCCGGCACCGTAAAGGCAACTATGGGTACAGGCTCTTCGGTTATGTTCAACACAGGTAAGCGCGTTCAAAGTTCGCAAGGGTTGGTTAGCGCGATTTGCTGGTCGATGGAAGGACGGGTAGACTACGCGCTCGAAGGAGTGATAGTGAGCTGCGCTTCCACTCTCAACTGGGCGCTCGATGTACTCAAACTTGCGGATAGTCCGGCGGCTCTCGATGACCTTGCGGAAAGCGCAGGCGGCTCGGAAGGCGTTACATTGATTCCCGCATTTAGCGGCTTGGGCGCTCCATATTGGCAGATGTCGCGGCGGGCAGAAATTCTGGGGCTTACCTTCGGCACTACAGCCGCCCACATTGCCCGCGCCGCCCTCGAAGCATACCCGTTCCAGTTAAAGGATGTACTGGACGCGATGAAAACCGGCACCGGAACAAAGCCTGAGTGGATACGCGCAGACGGCGGACTTACAAACAGCCGCTTTTCTATGAACCTTATAGCGCGTTTGCTCAGGCTGGAAGTGCGTGTTGACAACAGGCGGGAAATAAGCGCTCTGGGCGCGGCTCTGCTCGCTTTTTTGGGAAACGGGACGCTCTCTTTTTCTGATATTGAACGCGCCGTGATGGCAGCGCCCTTTAGCGGCATTTCGGCGTGGGATAACGGCGTTATGGACACAAGTTTGCAAACAGCGTATAGTTTGTGGAGTAAACGAGTGTCAATGCCGCATGAATGAACAAAAAGAAGGTATGTTTCCAGAACAACGCCGTCAGGCTGTACTCGAACTTCTTAGGGAAAACGGAAGTTGCCGCGTTCAGGAATTGAAGCAACTTTTCCATGTTTCCGAGCCGACAATACGTCAAGACCTTGAATCGCTAGAACAAGCCGGACTTATCATACGACAGCACGGCGGCGCTTGCGTCAACAATTACGCTTCGTTTGCCACAGGCATCCAACTGGAGCGCCATACCAATATGAGCCTTAAAACCCGCATCGCCTGCAAAGCCGCCGGCTTTGTCTCCTCCGGCGACAGCATCATTCTGGACTCCGGCACCACAGTAACCGAAATGATAGAGCCTCTCTCCGAAAAAAAAGAACTAAAGATAGTAACGCCCGCCATCAACATAACACTGGCGCTCGGCAAGGAACCAACAAACACCATTCTGATGACAGGCGGCGAATTCAAAGCCCCTACCCTCTCCCTTACCGGCGAAAAGGCGGCGGGCGTATTCAAAGACCTCTATGTGGAAAAACTTTTTCTGGCTGCCGGCGGCTTTTCTCTCGCCGCCGGACTAACCTACCCCGGATTTTCCGACCTGCCGCTAAAACGCGCCATGATAGAAAGCGCCAAGACTGTTTTTCTTCTTGTCGATTCTACAAAACTGGAAAAAATCCTCTTTGCCTCGCTCGGCTGCGCCGATAAAATCGACTACCTGCTAACCGATGACGGCATTACAAAGGATTATGCCGAAAAACTATCCGCGCTCGGCATAGAGGTCGTTGTATGCTAAAATCCAGTATGTGGAAAATTTACGATATGCTGATAGACGGCATCCCGGAAGACATTACCGTAACGGACGCCGCGCTTGGACCGCACTGGGCGGCGGTTCTTTCGAGCGAAGGCGGCGTGGGTATGGGTATGCGCTACGATGTAACTTCGCTGCCCTCCGCCTTGCCTGCGGATATGCGCGGAACGTCCCTGCGGCTTCTTGCCCAAAGCGCCAAGTCCTGGAATTTTATTGACGCGGCGCACGGCGTTGCGGCTCTCAATGCCTATTACAACCACCCGGACAGAGCGCGGGCGCTCGGTATCGACACAACGCGGGCAAGCAGAGACAACGAAGCGTTCTTAAAGTACCGCGCCGCCCTTACCGGCAAAAAAGCCGCCGTTGTCGGGCATTTCCCATACCTCGAAAATCTGCTCCGCCCCGTGTGCGCCCTTTCAATTTTGGAACGCAGCCCCCGCGAAGGCGACTTGCCGGACAGCGCCGGCGAATACATACTCGCCGAACAGGACTATGTTTTTATTACCGGCTCAACACTTGTCAACAAGACCTTGCCCCGCCTTTTGGAACTCTGCCGCAACTGTACGACGGTGCTTGTAGGACCATCCACGCCGCTTACTCCCGCGCTCTTTGATTACGGCGTCTACGACCTTTCCGGCTTTGTCGTGCTTGACCCCGCACGCCTCTTTTCCTCAGTCCGCGATGGCATCGAAGGACGGCACTTTGCCGCCGGGACAATGGTAAACTTTACGCGCTTATCACAAGGATAAGCGCGGTTGTAATGTTAATGGATAAGTGTATTGACATTCAGCCAAAAGCGTGTTAGCATAAATAATCCATGTTGAACGAGGCTGTATGCTTTAGCATAATCCCTTATTCTACTGTGGAAATTCGGCGCATTTTGCGTCATAAGAGTTTGTACCTTGTAAATCAAGGCGGAATAAAGGGCGATAACGAAGCGGCGGATTACCGGTGCTTCCGCAAAGCGCTCCAATGTTGCGATTTCTGATTTTATGCGAGGGATGCTGAATTCAACCGGCGCTAAACCCGGTGCCGGCAAATCCTTCAACATTCTACGAGGCTCAAACAAGGAGCGTTTTATGAAACGAATCGGCGTTATCGGCGCGGTGCTGGAAAAGCCCCGCGAAAGTCAAGCGGTATTTAACGATACGCTGTCCGCGTTTAGCGGCATCATTAAGGGGCGCATGGGCATCCCGTTTGATGAAGAAGGAATGTCCGTCATAGCCATTACCGTGGCAGGCGAACTGGACGACATTAACGCCCTCACCGGCAAACTCGGCAACATACCCCATGTCGCCGTAAAGACCGCGGTGTCGGGCGGCGGACGCTAGGAGGCGCTTATGTACAATCCTCAATCACTTAAAGCAGAGGAATTTATTTCTCATGACGAAATTCTTGCCACGCTGGAATATGCCCGGCGTACAAAAGACGACAAAGCCGCCGTGAACGCCATACTCGAAAAGGCGCGTGAGCAGAAAGGGCTTACCCACCGCGAGGCATCCGTGCTTCTTGCCTGCGATGACCCGGAAAGCCTGCAGCAGATTTTCGACCTTGCGTATCAAATCAAGCAGGAATTCTACGGCAACCGCATCGTGCTTTTTGCGCCGCTCTACCTTTCAAACTATTGCGTAAACGGCTGCCTCTACTGTCCCTACCACTACGGCTCCAGCATGGCGCGGAAGAAACTCACTCAGGAAGAAATCTACGCGGAAACTGTGGCGCTCCAGAACATGGGGCATAAACGCCTCGCCGTTGAGTCGGGCGAAGACCCGGTAAACAACCCGATAGAATACATCCTCGAAAGCCTCGGCACCATTTACAGCGTCAAACACAAGAACGGCGCGATACGCCGCGCCAATGTAAACATCGCGGCAACCACCGTCGAAAACTACCGGAAACTGCGGGATGCCGGCATCGGCACCTACATTCTGTTTCAGGAAACCTACGACAAAAAAGGCTACGAGTACCTGCACCCGAAAGGACCCAAACACAACTATGCCTACCACACCGAGGCAATGGACAGGGCAATGGACGGCGGCATCGACGATGTAGGACTTGGCGTACTCTTCGGGCTGGAAAATTATGCCTACGAATTCGCCGGACAACTCATGCACGCCGAACATTTAGAGGCGGTACACGGCGTAGGACCGCACACGATAAGCGTTCCACGGGTAAAACCGGCGCAGGG
>JAIROZ010000207.1 GCA_031257255.1 Spirochaetaceae bacterium
CCGTACTGTTTGATATATGGGGACGCTGGTGAGAGCGGTGTTTGTTCGATAGTATGTAATATGAGTTTTAATATTGATAACTGCGTTAGTACTCCAATACCGTACAAAAAACCGGAAACCGGAAACCAACAACCGGAAACCGATACGGGCAGACCTCTCCCCCGCTTTTTGCCCTGCGCGGCGAAAAGCGAATTCAATACTATGTATGTATATACACCTACAGGTGTGTGTGTGTGTGTGTGTGTTCGGCAGAATGTGCCAAAACTTTAGCAAAAGTTATCAAAAACGCGGCTTCTGCCGGGACATTTGTCATGGTTTTAGGGTACAGGAGGCGGCGAAAAAGCGCAAGCCCCCTGTGAATAAGATATTAAGAGCCAATAGAAATGTCACATTAGACGGCATTGGACGACAGCCGTTCGACCTCCTTTCTAGCGGGAAACACTTTTTTGCGGTAGTATCCTTACTATGCGCGATTCTTTTGGCAGAGAAATTGACTACCTCCGTGTTTCCGTCACAGACCGCTGCAACCTGCGCTGTATATACTGTATGCCGCCGGATGGCGTTGAATGGAAACCGCATGCAGGCATACTCAGTTTTGAGGAGTTGACGGCGCTTTGCGCCGTCTTTGCCGAACTTGGAATCCGCAAAGTAAAGGTTACAGGGGGCGAGCCGCTTGTGCGGCGCGGACTCCCTTCATTCATAGCAGCCCTCAAACGGACGGCAGGCATAGAACAGGTAACGCTTACCACAAATGGGCTCCTTTTGGGCGAACATCTGCCCGCCCTGCTTGATGCCGGACTTGACGCGGTAAACATAAGCCTTGATACGCTCGACCCCGTGACCTTTGGGCGCATAACACGCTACCCCTACCATACCGAAAACGGAGCGCCCGCAAATAAAGCGCTGGAACAAATACTGAGCGCTCTGCGCAGCGCATCCAGCGCCGGACTCCGCGTAAAGGTAAACTGCGTACCCATAGCCGGCGTAAATGAAGAGGATATACTCCCGCTGGCGGCGCTGGCACGAGAGTTGCCCATTGCCGTCCGTTTTATTGAACTTATGCCGTTAGGACGCGCCGCCTCGTTTGAGGGGTTAAATGCGTTGGAAATTCTATCGCGCATATCAGAAGGCGGTGTTTTTGCGCCGATAAATAACGGAGATTCCAGCGGAGTTGAAAACCGTGTGCTTGGAAATGGTCCGGCGGTTTACTATGCCGCTCACGGCTGGCAAGGGCAAATCGGCATAATTGCCGCTATAAGCCGGGGATTCTGCGAAAGATGCAACCGGCTGCGGCTTTCGGCGGATGGTTATTTGTCGCCCTGTCTTTCCAGCGCATCCAAAACACCGTTGCGGGCATTGGTGCGCGGCGGCGATGAACGCGGACTTCCTGTATCGCGTATACCGGCGGCACGTAAAGATGCCATTTTGGAAACCATCCGCGCCGTAATATTTGCAAAACCTCAGTCTCACAGTTTTTCCGGCATCTATAACATAAAAACAGAACACAGCGACAAAACTATGTGGAATATTGG
Source organism: Spirochaetaceae bacterium (assembly GCA_031257255.1). Taxonomy (GTDB): domain Bacteria; phylum Spirochaetota; class Spirochaetia; order Treponematales; family Breznakiellaceae; genus JAIROZ01. The sequence continues at coordinate 1,533 of JAIROZ010000207.1, forward strand.
CGGGTAACGCCAAATCACTCCCCGGCATTTACAAACGCATACTTCCAATTACCTTTTTCCTTTTCGATGACGGCGGCAAGGGTATCTTCGCAAAAAAAGGCGATTGTCCGGGCATCTTTGGGCAGAGATATGCCGTCTATAGCGGAGAGCGGGCGTCCATAGCGAAAGGCGGCGCGGACGCCGGCGTCTATATTCTGAACATTTATTCCGAGTTTAGCAAAGCAATCCGCGTCCACACGCCTAAAAGGGAATGGGGGAGTGCCTGAATATGCCGCATCCACACTAAAACCGCCGACCGAAAGGCGGCGCAGGGCGCTAAGGCTTGCGCGGGAGCCGCAGGCGCGGGCTATATCGCGGGCAAGCGAGCGTATATATGTACCGGATGTACAATGTACAGAAATGACGGCGCTGTAAAAATCAGTTTGAGGCTCAGGGGAATAGGAGAGCAGGTCGAGACTGTGAATTGTAACAGGACGCGCCGTAATGCGGGCTTCTAAATCCGCGCCGTCCGCGCCTGTTGCGGCGAATGCGCAGTCCGTGCCGTCCGGCGCACCACCGGACGCGGCGCGCTTCCGCGCCAGTTTATGGGCGCGTTTGCCGTCTATATGGACAGCCGAGTACAGAGGGGGCGTCTGCATAATTTGTCCGCGAAATGCGGGTAAAGCCGCTTCCAGCGCGGCGGGTGTAGGCGGCGGCGCTTGCGCTATAACGCGCCCTTCCGGGTCGAGAGTCTCCGTCTCCTGTCCAAAACGGACGGCGGCTATGTAGCGTTTGGAACAGCCGCTAAAAAAACGCGCCAATTTTAGCGCCCGCCCTTCCAGCACAACGAGCAGCCCGGACGCGAACTTGTCCAGCGTGCCGGTATGCCCAACTTTACCGCTTCCCAGCGCCCGCTTAATAGGGTAGAGCGCCTCAAACGAGGTAACTCCCTCCGGTTTGTCGTACAGCAGATAATTCATTGGTTTTAGTTAGGGCAGCGCTGCCCTATCATTTCTTCCAGCGCATTTTGCGCCTCGGTAATTTCATCGTACTTCAGCGTCCCGGACGAGTAGATAATCGAATTTTCATGCCCTTTCCCCAAAAGGAGTACGATGTCATTTTCCTGCGCGAGCGAAAATGCCTTGCGGATAGCCTGAGGACGGTTCGGTATAAGAAAGAGCGTTTTGCCGCGTTCCATATTTTTAATGCCCGCCGCCATTTCTTCCAGTATAGTCATAGGTTCCTCGCCGCGGGGGTCTTCGTCCGTAAGCACTACGATGTCGCTGAAACGGGCGGCAATTTCACCTTGCAGCGGGCGTTTTTGCGTGTCCCGCTCGCCTGCCGACCCAAAAACACTGATAATACTCACCCCGTTTGCATCCGCTCGCTCCCTTATAGGCGGGAAAATCGTATTGAACGACGAAGGCGTGTGCGCGTAATCAACAAGCACCTCGAATTTTTGTCCGCACCGGACGGCTGTCATCCGCCCCTTTACCGGCAATAGTTCCGGCGCATACCCGGCTATCTCTTCCGGCGCTCGCCCCAGCAGTTTCGACACAACAATAACACTTGCCGTTACATTCAGCGCGTTAAACGCGCCGGGTAAATTGTCCTTAACGGCAAACGATGCGCCATCCGGCGGCGCTATGTTGTATCTATTGCCATCGGCATAGGCATGCAGGGAGTTGATTTGGGTAGTGGGTAGGGGGTAGTGGGTAGTGGGTAGTTTTGTGTCTGGTGTTGCAGTACTAACGATGTTATCTGCGTTAGAATTTGTTTTTCTTTCCGAACCGCTGTCCACTGTCCACTGAAAAACCTCGCATTCCGCAACTTCGGCAAAGTAGGCGGCGCTGGGGTCGTCCGCATTTACAACGCCGAATGACGGACGGGCAAAGGGCTTTTTTACGCGCCCCAAAGCGCGGAAGAGATTTGCTTTGTCATCTCTGTACTGTTCCCATGTTCCATGGAATTCCATGTGTTCATGGGTAACATTCGTCATCACCCCTACATCAAAGGCAACATCGCCCAGCCGGTTCAGCCGGCGCGAAAGACCATGCGAACTCGACTCGATTACCGCATACTGACACCCGTTTTCTACCATCTCGGCAAGCCGGCGATGTACCACCGTCGCCTCCGGCGTGGTCTGATGTTCAGTATTCCAATGCTCTACCCCATCCACACTGAATTGCACAGTCGAAATAAATCCCGCCTTCTTCCCGCAAAACCGCAGCAGTTGGAAAATCAGATAAACTGTCGTACTCTTTCCCTCAGTCCCGGTAACCCCTATCACCGTGAGTTTTTTGGACGGCGACCCGTAGTACTCATCCGCAATAGGCGACATCGCAAAACGGCTATCGTTCACTTTTAAGTAGTGAATGCCGGGCGCATAGTTTTGCAAGTCCTTTTCGTGAACTATATGAGTTGCCCCGCGCCGCAACGCATCCTCAATGTAATCATGCCCGTCAACATGGAGACCGGAGAGCGCAAAATAAAGAGCGCCCGGAATAACCTCGCGGGAGTCGTAACAGAGCGCCGCCGGACGCGGTGCGGAAAGGAAATCTGAATAGATACTCATATTTCTATATCGGATATTGAGCCCCTGTACCGTATCGAACGCCGCGCCCGCATCCGCCCCGCCGCCCGCAAGCGCCCCCAAAAGAGCGTTCATCGTGATAATGCCGCTAAAACCGCCGTATTCATCCAAAACTAGCGCAAACGGATTTCTTTTTGCTCGCATCGCCCAAAAAAGCGCGTTTGCCTTGATACTTTCCGGTACAAAACACGCCTCCCGCACCGCATTAGCCATAACATTCACCCGGCTCTTGTCCTCCAGCGCAAGATATGCGCGGGCATCCAGTACACCGGCTATGTCATCTATCGTATTCCCGCAAACCGGAAAGTAATTGTATGTGTTCACAGTAACAGTTTTGCGCCAGTCCTCATCCCCTTCTTTTAGCCAGAGTATCGCCGCATCCAATCTGTGCGTCATTAGTTCCGCCGCCGTGGTGTCGTTAAACTCAAAGACATTCTCTATCATAAGTTTTTCCTGCTCCAGAATCGAACCATGCCCCGCCCCCTCGTCTACCATAAGCCGGATTTCTTCCTCCGTTACCGCCGAGTCCGGCGCATTCGGGTCTATGCCGAAAAGTTTGAGCAGCAAGTTGACCGCCCCGCTCAACAACCGCACAAGCGGCGAAAAAAGCGCCGCCGTTACCCACAAAAATGTCGCAAGGTTGTACGCAAGCGCTTCCGGCTTGCGCAACGCAAGCCGCTTAGGAAAAAGTTCGCCCAGCACCATCGATATATACGAGAAAATAAGCGTAACCGCAATAACAGATGCCGTTTGCAGCGCCCCCGCGCTAATAGGCAGCCACGATAGCCACGCGCAAAGCCGGCGGGCAAAACTATCGGAGGCAAAGGCGCTCCCCAAAAATCCCGCGATAGTTACCCCCACCTGAATTGTGGCAAGATAACCTGACGGCGTTTTTAACAGTTTAAGCAGCCGCGCCGCCTGTTTCCGTCTTGCCCGCAGCCGCCTGACACGCTTGCCATGTCCCGCCTTGCCGCCCGTGTCCGGCATATCCGCCGCTTCCCTTTCCAGTTTTAGTTGATTGAGCGATAGCAGCGCAATTTCCGCCGAAGCGAAAACAGCGTTGAAAGCAATGAGCGCAAGTTGGACGGCGATTTGAAGCAACATTACGCTATTATACAGGCGAGGGAGGGTGAACTCTAAGTACACAGGCGGAGCTTGTTAGCCATGTACGCGGCGCGGGCACGGCAAGAAGGCTGTGTACATTGGGCGTGAGTGTGTACGAGTGTTGCTAGGTTGCTGCCTTACGGCGCAGCATCCTGAAAATCGAGAAAATTGATACGCAGGGTGTTTAACGCTTGTACAACCGCTTTGACAGATTCGTCCGCATATTTATTGACGAGCAAACAGGCATCTGCGGCAGGGGCATTTTCCGGCTTAAAAAGTTCATAGGGTTCAATATCCAGCGCGGCGGCAAAACTCGCCAGCGTCTGCGGAGAAATCCAGCGGTTGCCGTTTTCAATATTGCATAGAAAATTATCGGAAATATCAATCTTTTCGGCTAGTTCGGATTGAGTAAGGGCTCGAATTTTACGATAACGCCTGATATTCATCCCAAAAGTGTGTCGTATGTCCTGTTCAGTCATAATCATTAAGTTTGCCTATTGGAAAATAATGATTTTACGAATAGAGAGGGGGCTTGACAAAAAACCAATAGAGAATATATTATTCTCTAATGCTTCAATATTGGTTTTGATAATTACAAATATTGATAGCCAAAAATGTGGTTTTTGCCTTCAGTTGAGGGCTGGAACACCGCTCTCGTACGGGGCGGGAATATAGTAACGGCTGCTGAAAACCGGCAGCCATCAAGGAG
>JAIROZ010000015.1 GCA_031257255.1 Spirochaetaceae bacterium
GGAGGCATTATGGCAATAAGTTTTAGACCGTTACGGAATTTTACAATTACGCGGCTTTCGGGGAATAAGCCGCACGGCGAAGCAAACCGCCATGCGCGGCGGGTAAAGACGGCGCTTTCGTTTTCGCAAGTGGTGTATATTGCGATACTGCTGTTTCTTTTTATGCCGCTTTTTGTGCTTGTGTTTTATTCATTTAACGCGGCAAAAGGCACAACATGGTCAGGCTTTTCGTTTGTCTGGTACGAACAATTATTTGGACATTCACGCGACTTGTGGCGGGCGTTTTGGAACAGTATATTTATCGCGCTTACATCGGCTTTTTCGGCGACAGTCATCGGCACTATAGGCGCTATTGGCGTAAGTTTTTACCGCTTTCGTTCACGCGCCTATATTCAAACCGTATCATTTATGCCGATGGTGCTGCCGGAAATTATTATCGGCGTGTCGCTTGCCGTATTTTTTGCCGGCATAGGAATCAAACTCAGCCTGCTTACAATATTTATCGCGCATACAACATTCAACCTGCCGTTTGTATTTTTGATGGTAATGGCGCGGCTTGATGAATTCGATTTTTCTATCATCGAAGCGGCGCGGGATTTGGGCGCGAATGAACGCGAAACTTTTTTTCGTATTACCGTGCCTGTAAGTATGCCCGGAATTGTATCAGGATTTTTGACGGCGGTTACTATCAGTCTTGAAGACTTTGTAATTACATACTTTGTCGCCGGACCCGGTTCATCAACGCTGCCTTTGTATATATATTCGGCGATACGCTTTGGTGTATCACCTGTAATAAACGCGCTGTCGGTAGTTATCATTCTTAGTACTGTAACGCTTTCGTATACATTGCGGAATTTTCTAAAATATATTGCGGCAAAATGACTGGCGTAAAAAACAAATTTGTTATATTGTAGTATATAATGCATGTTATTATAGTAGGCGCAGGGCAGGTTGGGTATCAACTTGCCGCGCAGTTGACGGCGGAAAAGCATGATGTAAGCCTTATCGAAAAAGATGAAACGCGCTTCCGCCATGTTTCCGGACGGCTTGACTGTCTTATTTTGAACAATGACGGCGCGTCTCTTTCGGCGCTTGAAGAAGCGGGTATAGGCGCGGCAAACGCGCTTGTCGCTGTTACCGCCAGCGATGAACAGAACATGATTATCTGCGGCATCGCCGCGTCTCGTTATTCTGGAATTGTCAAGATAGCCCGTGTTCATAACGAAGATTATGTACTGCTCAAAATTTCCGGCAACAAGTCGATGCGCCAGATGGTGCACGAAGAAAAAAAGTTTTTGGGCATCGACCATTTTATTCATCCTGATGTTGAAGCGGCGCGAGTCGTACTCCGCGCTATTGAACACGGCGCTATGGGTGATGTGCTTTCTTTTTCGCAAAGTGAATTTGAACTTACTTCAGTTGATGTACAAAAAGGAAGCGCAATGGACGACCTTTCGCTTATTGACTGGCGCAAAAAACATTCCGGCGAAAGCCTTGTAACATTGATAGAACGGGATGGCAAAAGCCTGCTGCCCTCCGGCGGTACTAAAATTAAACGCGGCGACCGTGTTTATATTTTATGTTCAACTGATGAATGTGAAAAAGTTTACGCGCTTGCGGGACGTGCCGAAAAACCGATACGCTCTGTCGGCATTGTGGGGGCAAGCAAGATATGTACGCTGATAGTTGACGGGCTCGGTTTCCATGACGAAGCGCGTTCCCAGACACAAAAATTAAAACTATTTGCAAATACGGCGCAGTCATTTTTTTCGTTCTTCAAATCATTTATTCAGAAACGTAACAGAAGCATTACAATTATTGAACAGGATTATGAACTTTGCAAAACGATTTCGGCTAAATACCCGGATGTACTCGTATTAAATGAAGATATTACAGACGAGAACTTTGTTGCCGAAGAACGCATAGGCGGGCTTGATTTAATTGTTACCGCGACAGGACATCAGGAAATGAATATTATTTCCGGCTTATATCTCAAATCGAAAGGCGTACAGCGTGTTATAGCGCTTGTTTCCGGTTCCGGCGTAGCGCTGATAGCCCGCAGACTCGGCGTTGATGTGGTAGTGCCGGCGGTTTCCGTAGAAGTTGACGCGATACTTTCGCGTATAAAAGGCGAGAGTATAAAAGGCATACACACATTAGGAGACGGCACTACAGGAATTTACGAAATCAGAGTAACGGACGGCGCACCGCTTGCCGGCAAACCGGTGTTCGACTTCCGGCTGCCCGAAGGGGGGCTTGTTATGCTGGCAACCCGCGAAGGCTTGTCATTTATTCCACGCGGAGACTATGTATTCAAGAGCGGCGACAATATCATCATCATCGCAAAAAATACGCAAGTAAAAGAAATTGAACAGTACTTCGGCGTAAAAATTTAGCGGCACCACACATCGGCTACGGCGGCAAGGGCGCGGAGTTTATCGGCGGCGGCAGCGCTGGAACGCAGCGCAACTGAACGCACAACAGTTTCGGCGCGGCTTTCCTGCGGTATGTGAATAAACACAACACATGCGCCGGCATAACCGGAGAGCGCGTCCCGCAGCGCAAGCAAACTAGTTTCCATTCCCGCGATGCCGTTCCGCAGCCGTATATGCACTTCTCTGGACATAGCGTTTATTGCCGAGACGCCTGCGGCAATGGATGCCCTGTATTCAGTTTTTGGTTCCGCTGTGGAAACGATGCCGTGCCATGACGGCGGGTCATATCCGGCATCGTTATCTTCCGGCGGCAATGCCGTGGAAATTGCCGCCGGTGCTGTTTCGGGCTCGGCTTCAATTTCCCGTTCAAGCCTATCCATGCTTAAAACGCGGCTCACCTTAAAACTCGTTTTGCCGTTATAGCGGTTTATGCGTCCTTTTAGCGCGACAACTTTTTTTTCGTCAATTTTGAGTTTGTATTTTTCCCAAACGGTACTAAAAAATGTAAGGTCAACCTCGCCGTTAAAATCGCGTAATGTGGCAAATGCCATCCATTCTCCGGCATTCTTGCCGTTACGCGCCTGCATTTCGCGCAATGAGGTAATTTCACCAAGCAAGATATGTTCATCGGTTTCGTATATTTTTTCGGTTTCTGCCAAATTGACGCGCACATGTTTTTTCCACAACGCTTCGTATTGGTCGAGCGGGTCTTCAATGTTTCCAAAGTCATCAGGCAAAAATACTTCATCGGCAAGTATACCCGGTTTGCCGCGCTTGTTGTCGTATTTGCCTTTTATACACACAATTTTATTGTCCGCCAGAAGTTTTTCGCAGCGCTGCCATACAGACGCAAAAAAAGTAATGTCTATTTGCCCGTTATAATCCGAAAGAGAGGCAAATCCCATCTGCTGTCCGCTTTTTGATATAATTTGTTTTTTATCATGTATCTGTCCTATAAGCGTATATGTCTTTCCATTTATGCCCGCATCCGCTCCGGACTCACCGGCGGATAAATTCAGTTTGGTTATCTTTGTCCATATTTCTTTATATTCATCCAGCGGCTGCCCGGAAAAATAAAAACCGATAAGGTCTTTTTCCATTTGCAATTTTTCCTCGCGTGTCCAGTCAGAATATTTAGAAAATTTAAAACTTGTGTATTCTTCTACATTTGCCGCGCCGAATAAACTTTCCTGTCCGCCTTCTTTATCATCTTTCTTTCTTTGCGCGTATTCGACAGCCTTTTCCAGATTACCCGCAAGAACCGCCCTTGAGACGCCGAATGAATCAAACGCGCCGGTTTTTATTAGCAATTCAACAACTTTTTTACCCAATGCTTTTATGTCAACACGTTCAAGAAAATTCATAAAGTCTGTATAAGGTCCATTTTCGCGCCCCGCGATAATTGCTTCGGCGGGACCCTCGCCAACGCCCTTAATGCCCAAAAATCCATACACGATGCGCCCGTCATAAGCGGTAAATAATTTCTCGGATTTGTTGATGTCCGGCGGCGTTATTTCTATTCCCATGCCGCGTACTTCGTCTATGTATTTGGCAAGTTTATCAGGCGAATTCAGCACGTTAGTAAGAGATGCCGCCATAAATTCGTGAGGGAAATGCGCTTTAAGGTATGCCGTTTGATATGCCAAAACTGAATATGCCGCCGCATGCCCTTTGTTAAAACCATAACCGGCAAATTTTTCAAGTATATCAAAAATCTCGCTTGCTTTTGCTTCGGAAAAACCGTTTTTTAGAGCGCCCTCGATAAACTTACCCTTTTCTTTTTTCATTACTTCGGCTTTCTTTTTTCCCATAGCGCGGCGCAGTACATCGGCGCCGCCGAGTGTATAGCCGGCAATACGCTGCGCGACCTGCATTACCTGTTCCTGATACACGATAACGCCGTATGTTTCTTCCAAATACTCTTTAAGACATGGGTCAGGATATTTGATAGCCATTTCGCTGTTCTTCGATTTGATATACTGCGGAATGTTATCCATAGGTCCCGGACGGTAGAGCGCGTTCATAGCGATAAGGTCATCCATTCTGCCCGGTTTTAGTTGTTTTAAGTAATTTTGCATACCGTCAGATTCAAACTGAAATATGCTTGCTGTGCGCCCTTCGCTAAACAATCTGAATGTCTCGGCGTCATCTTCCGGTATAGTTTCGATATTGAAATTCGCGTACTCGCCGCCGCGCCTGCGGATAATGTCGCAGGCATTTTTAATTACCGTAAGCGTTGCCAGACCAAGAAAATCCATTTTTACAAGCCCGCACGACTCGATTAAATCCATTGTCCATTGTGTGGCGATACTGCCGGATTTGTTATCATAATAGAGCGGCACATAATTGATGAGCGGTTTTTTTGATATAACGATACCCGCCGCGTGGAGACCCGGGTTGCGGTTTTTGCCTTCCAGTTTTTTTGCCATTGTAAAAAGTTCAGTATATTTAGGGTTGCTTTCCAGTTCGCGCAGTTTTGGTTCAATTTTGAGTACATTTTCCAGTGTTATCTTTTCTTCTTTGCCGTTTACGATTATTTTGACGCCGTCCGGTATCAATTTTGTAATCATATTTGATTCGTCAATACTAATATCCAGTACACGCGCAACATCTTTTATGGCATTCTTTGCTTTAAGCGTACCAAATGTAATTATCTGTCCTACATGTTCCTTGCCGTACTTTTGTGTAACATATTCAATAACTTCGCCGCGTCTGTCCTGACAAAAATCTATATCAAAGTCCGGCATACTAATGCGCTCAGGATTTAGAAAGCGCTCAAAAAGCAGGTTGTATTTGAACGGGTCAATGTCGGTTATGCGGAGCGCATACGCTACCACAGAGCCGGTGCCGCTGCCGCGTCCCGGTCCCACGGGAATTCCACGCGATTTTGCCCAGTTAATAAAATCGGCTACAATTAAAAAATAGCCTGTAAAACCCATCGATATAATGATGTTGAGTTCATATTCGGCGCGGTTTTGAATTTCCGGCGTTATAGCGCCGTAGCGTTTTTTTAAGCCGTCTATTGTCTGCGTCCGTATATATTCATCCATTGATGTAAAAGGATGCGGCACATCAAATTTAGGCAGATAGTTGACAAGTTCCTTTGTGGGCACAAATGGAATTTCGGCTTTGCAGCGTTCCGCAATTTTTACGGTATTTGACATTGCTTCTGGATATTCGGGAAAGAGCGCCGCCATCTCCTGGGCGCTCTTAAAATAGAATTGATTTGAACTGAATTTCATACGCTTTTCGTCACTGCGTTTTTTTTGCGTACCAATGCAAATCAATATATCCTGTACCGCATCATCTTCTTTATTGAGGTAATGTATATCATTTGTGAGTACAAGCGGTATGTTATTTTTTTTTGCTATTTCGATGATATGCGGGTTGCTGTCTTTTTGCGCTTTTATCCCGTGGTCTTGAATTTCGAGGAAAAAATTTTCCGCGCCGAATAAATTTTTGAAGTATAAAGCGCGTTTTTCCGCTTCCGCTTTTTTGCCTTTTAGAATGAGGCGCGGGATTTCTCCCGCAATGCATGCCGAAAGGCATATAAGTCCCGTGTGATATTTTTCCAGCAATTCGCTGTCTATGCGCGGCTTACCGTAAAAGCCTTCGATGTAGGCTAGGCTCGAAAGAGTCATCAGGTTATGGTAGCCTTCGCTTGTTTCGGCAAGGAGTATGAGGTGGAACGGCTTGCCGTCCGCGCCTTCGTTTGTCTCGTCTACGCTCCGTTTGAGGCTGGAACGCTCGTGGCGGTCTGTTTCGCTCATGTAGAATTCGCAGCCAATAACCGGATGAACTCGCTCCGCTTCCGGCAGCGGTTCGTGGTCTTTGTTGAAAAGGCAGGCATCCCGAAACTTTAACGCCCCAAACATATTCCCATGGTCTGTAATGGCAAGATGCTTCATGCCGAGTGAACGCGCCTTGTTTGCCAACTGCATACAAGACGCCGCCCCGTCCAGCAACGAAAAGTCCGTGTGGACATGCAGGTGAACAAAAGCGCTATCTGTAGTGTTCATAGGGGCATTATAGCGGGAAACAGGCGCTATGGGTAGAGACCGCGTTGCGCCGATGCCCCGATTTTACCATTCTTTGGGCTTGAAGCCCGCCGGTTCGGGTATGCGGATGACCGATTCGCCCGCAAGTTCAAGTACAAAGAAACCGGCGTTGTGCGCCGCCGTCCGCGCTTCGCTGGTTACGATGCCTCCGGCGAGGGCTCCCAGTAGTTTTATTTCAGGGCGGAGTTTCAGTTCCGCCGGCGGGTATTTCAGAATACGCTTCATCCGTTCTATGTGCTCCTTGACATCTTCGGCATCAGCCTGTCTTTTGACTTCTACAGCCATTGCCCACTCGGTGTTCACCAGCAGAATGTCCACTTCCGCTTTTTCCTTGTTTTTTTCATCGTAAACCGGCAGTCGCCTGTATGCCCTTTGCAGGTCATATTCGGGGAATTTTTCCCACAAATGCGCGGCTATAAGTATTTCGATGAGTTCACCTATGGATTGGTTGAGACCCCCGACATTTTTGGTAAGTCTTTTGATAACAATTTGAGTCTCTTTTTGGCTAAGGCTCAGTTCATGCATCGTCTTCTCGGTTTCCTTGTGGATTTTCCGCGTCTCGTTAATCGCCTGTTCAGTTTCTCGATGGGCTTTTTCAAGTTCTTTATGGGCTATTCCGATTTCGGCAATTATAGCCCATACATCCTCCAGCGTTACCTTTTTGGCTGGTTTGGGGGCGGCGGCTTTTGCGGGCTTTTTTTCAGTTTTTTTCGTTGTCGTGCCGCTCGCTTTGCGGGCAGTTTTAGCCGTGGGCATATCTTTTCCTCCGTTACTCGTTTCAGCATAGCGGGAAATCCTGTTACTGTCTATCTATGCGCCCGCTGCCGTTCTGCATTTGGCTATTGCCAATCGGCGTTGATGTCGGGGCGAATCCAGCCGCCGACTTCTTTCCGCTCGGCAAGTTTAAAAAACGCGGTGCGTTTGCCGGGTTTTATATCATAGTCGCTTCTCATGTTTCCTCAAAAAATGCCACCGCCCGCGCAGGCTGAGGCGGCGGGGCTACTGTAATCGCTCCTAATCCGCGCAATAAGCCATCTTGCCGTACAGTCCGACCGCGACCCACTTGCCGTTGCCATACGCTACGCCGTTGATGAGTCCGACACCGAATAGGTCGATGACTGAGCTGTCGTTGAATGTGCTGTCGTCGACCACCTCCCATGACGTGCCGTTCTCGGAATACGCTATCTGTCCGGTTGGACCGACCGCGACCCATTTGCCGCCGCCGTACGCTACGCCGCGGATGTTCTGGTCGGTGTCGAAGAACCCGCTGCCGGTGATCGTTGCCGTCTGCCAGGACATGCCGTTTTCGGAATACGCTATCTTGCCGCTGCTGTTCCAGTGCCCGACTGTGACAAACTTGCCGTTGCCGTAAGCCACACCGTAGTTGCCGTCGGTGCTGAAGAAAC
>JAIROZ010000059.1 GCA_031257255.1 Spirochaetaceae bacterium
TTCTACTCCTCTGCGTTCCATACACCCCGATATGCCCGGATGCCGTATTGCTGAGTAGCGGCAAAAAGAAGCGGTCTGCCGTCATCTATTGGCTCATTACGCGGCGCTTGAATTATCGACTTTACAGCCTGAGTGCCTATCGTTGAGGCGTACTTGTTGCCGTCCTGTACGCTTATTGTTTCCGGGGTTGTGTACGAGCCGAGCGGGGTTGGGCTTATTTGCAATTCACGGTAGCCGTTAGTGTAACTTGTACTCCGTATGCCTATGAGCGCGTAAATGCGTGTCTCGTCAGACAAATCATGCCAAAAACATACTGCGCCGGTAAACCTATAAGTTGTTTCAGGCTGGGTAACGCTTTCTGCTCCGGCATTATTAAAATAGACATAACCGCTTCGGCTTACCGCGATGACATATTTGACACCATCTACGGCAATACCCATCCATTCCCCTCTGCTTGCCGTTGTCCATCTGTTTTCCACTTGTTCTTTTACCAATGTAAATGTATCACCTGTACCAATATATACGCCGTCTGCGGCGGCAATGTAATAATTGCTGTTGAATTTAACCGCGCCGTAAATACAGGCGCTAAAGTTATCTGCGTCTTTTTTAATTTGAGTAAAGCCGCCGTCATATTTCCATGCGGTAAATACGGTTCCGCTGCTGGAAAAGACCGCAGCAGCAGCAAAAAGCGTGTCTTCCGCGCCGTAAATACTCTGAATATTGCCGTTTCCTGTAAACGGTATTTTTGTCCAGATATCCGCGTCTTGCCGGTAAAGCGTTGTGTTAGCGTTATCAACAGAGAGCGCGTAGAGGCCGGCTGCGCCGCCGCTCTTGACATACGCGACATCATGAATGCCGGCGGCGGGTGCTGAAATTTCGCTCCATTTATCATTTGTCCACTTCCAAATACTTCCGTTTGCCGTGTATAAATTTGTTTCGTCAGAAACTATCTTGGAAGGCGAACCGTTAATAATAGGCGCTTTGGGTTGTACCTCAGACTGCACCATATAAAAAACCGTGTTAAAGCAGGATAAAAAAACCGTTCCCGCAATAAAAATAAAAATTGTCCTGTATATAAATTTCAAGTTCATATTTTTCTTCCCTGCTAAAAATGATACCGCGCCGCAAGCATAATATCCATAAAATGTCCGTCAACATTTTGCGATTTGTCTTTGTGCCATTCGGGAACCCACCACCAGCCCAGACTTATGCCAAACGACCAGTCGTGGTTAAAGCGGAAAAATGCCGACCCCTGCCCCTTCATAAAAAACCCCCAGTACGCCGGATTTTCGGAAGCCGAATATGTATGCGTCTCCATGCCGATATTGAGCGAAAGCGGAAATTCAAAACGCCCCAGCGTCCACTGATAGCCGCCTTTTATGCTTATTGGTATAAAACAAATCAATTTTTCGGCAAGAGTTCCGGCAAACGAGCCTTGAATTTCGCCGCCTAAAAATATATGCGGCGATATAAATTGCGTGTAACTTAATGAGCCGGTGCCGCCTATGCCTATGTGCATATCGTTTGAACCTTCGCCATAGCCGGAAATCGACTTGTTAAATTTGTCGTCATTCATTACAAAAAAAAGCGGAAAAACTATGCCTACTCTTATGCCGAAGATTTTGTCCCCGCTTGTATATGTTGAATATCTGCCGGTCCAGTCAATTCCGCCGCGTTTTATATAATCGCCGTCTTCTTCGCCTTCGCCATCGTCCGCATCCTGCGCATACACCGTTTGCGGCGCAAATACACCCGCTGCCGGAGTTATCAGCGCCGTCATTATTAAGATATGTTTGAAATTCATAAAAATCCTTTACTCTAAAAAAAGTTTGCCGCATTATTAGTTACTGGACACATTAAAAAATCAAAGATTTTTTAATGTGTCTCAGAGTTTTATGGGTTAAAACCCATAAAACTCTATGGACTACTTTGTTTTAGCGGCTGCAAGTCTCCGCCGCCGGTTATTTTAAGAAAATCTATCAGAACCGGATATTTGGTAAATAGTTCCCCGTACTTAGCAAGTTCGTCAAGTTTGAACTGAGACGCGACACGCCCGCCGGCAAGAGCCGCCGTCCCGCCCGAAAGCCGTTCACTCATATCTTGGATATACACCGCATATAGCGCCTTTGCAGCCTCGTAATGTTCAAAATCCGGCTCCTTGTCCAACGACAACGCTATGCCGCGCCATTGCAAGAAATCAAAAGCCTCTTCCAAAATCTGCCGCCATGCGCGGATATCCTCTTCGGAACCCAGCGCGGTCAAAAGGCGCGTCTCTCGTACATCCCGAACACGCTCGGTTATCAGTACCTTAATTTGCGCCTGAACGCGGTCAAGATAGGCGTCCAATTCTTCCGGCGTCCATATATTATTTTCCAATACAATCTGCGGGAGGCTTTCTGTCTTGAGCGCCCAGTCCAGCGTTACGCGGACGCCGTAGGCAAAGCGCCCTTCGACTCCTGTAAATGCCATGTACACTGCCGCCTGCGGAAGTTCACCCTCAATCTGAAACGACTGTGCGCACGGCGTTATGCTGAATACGCTCGTCTTCGCGTTAGCGGGAATCAATTTATACCAGAGCCATGTACGCCCGCCGTTTACAAGCGCGTTTGGGTACAAGCCGTGCGACTTGCTCCGCAGAACGCCGCATTGCCCCGGCGGAACGGCAAATTCAGCCCAGCCTAAAAAAAACACGGCAGCGCCCGCCGCCGCCAATATCAAAATTATGATAATAATCTTTTTCATTCGTTTTCTCCGTTGATTGAGCCTGTAAACTCAACTCTTACGCCTGATTTCTTCGATGAGCGCAGCCCCCGCTCCGTCAATATCGCCGAATAAATAATAATCTTCGATATGCTTTGCGCTGCCGGAAAGATTTTTTGCCTTGATATATATATCTTTCGTCTCTTTCAGGCTTTCGTTCTGTGCCGCTTCACCCCGAAGCGCTGCTTCATCCCGAAGCGCCGCTTCGTTCTGAAGTGCCGTTTCATTTTGAAACGCCGTTTCATTTTGAAACGCCTCTTCAGGATGAAGCGCAGAGTCGGCGCCGTCCGCAAGCGGCAGAGCGCCCGCCGCCTGCGCCAGCGCCGCCCTTTTTGCCATCAAAAATTCCAGGAATAGAACGGCATTGCCGGCATTTGCGCTTACCGCCGGAACCCCGGCAAACCATGTTTCCCGCGAAAATACCGGAGTCCCGGAATAATCCGGCGGCGGCGGAACCGCCGTAACATTGAACGAAAGCCCGGCGTTAAGAGAGCGTAAACGCCCTATCTCATATACCGGCAGTATTACCATAGCCGCCTTGCCTTCGCTAAAAGCCTTGATTTTTTCGTCTATGCCGGTGGTAAACGGAAAAGGCATTAGCAGTTGTTCATTCAGCAACTTTTGCAAAAATACCGTCTGCGCCTTTACCTGCTTGTCCTTGTAAAACGTTTCCGGCACTATCCCGCCGTAAGCCGCGCCTTCCGGCATCACATCTAAAGACGCGGTAAATTTGTCTGTATTAATGTCCGCCTGCCAAATCCATGGGAAGCAATCCGTCCAAACATCGTTAGAAAACGCGCTTCCGTAAATGCCCGCGCCGCTTACCTTTTTGCATATATTGTAAAATTCATCGCGGGTCTTGGGAGGTCTGTCAAAACCGGCGGCGCTCAAAAGTGTAATGTTGTAAAATAAAAAGCGTTCAAACGACACAAGCGGCACGGCGTAAAGCCCGTCCGTGCCGGAAAACCTTGCCTTGCCGTTTACTCCGTCTTCGCCGCCATTTTCCGTGTTTTCTTTGCTCTCAAAATCAAAGCCGTCAAGTTTTTGCAGAAATCCGCTTTTTATGAGCGCCGGCACCCAGTAGGCATCCAGCGCCGCCACATCAAAGCGCGGACGAGGGAGTTCAGTCAAAGGCGCTCCTGCTTGATAAGCGGCAGACAATTCAAAAATATATCTTTCAAATTCTTCTTTTGTAAAAGACTGAAGTTTTACCCGTACCGCCGGATTCTCCGCCTCAAACTGGTCTATCAATTTTTTTAATGCTCCCTGAGTTTGAACACCTTGCGCTTCCATTTCGGCATCCCACCATTGGGCAAATACCAGTTCGCTTCTTTTGAATACCACTTTCTTTTTAGGGGTAAAGGCAAACGCGGCAACAAAAACAACACACGCCAAAATAAAGAGTATCCGGTCAAAAAAAGTAAAATTTTCGCGCCGCCGCTTCATCTGTTCAAAGTTTACGCTAAAGTTTAGAAGATGTCTAGGGCGATGCTGATTTCAGACTCCCAAAAAAAAGGCGGCATCCGCAAACCGGAACGCCGCCTGTTGATTTTTATTTACCGCAAAAAACTACCAGTCGTCATGCGGGTCATCGGGGTCGCGGCTGTTCTCGGCATAAAGGTCGGTTACAGCGCGAAGGTCATCCAAGTAAACATAGTACGACCCGTAGGAATCCATAGCATCGGTGGCTATTCTAAAGCCTACTACCCTTATGCCGCCCACTGTTGAATAGTGATAATTCTGCTGAACTACGCCATTCTTGGCATCGTAAGGCTGAGGAGGCACTGTCGCTGTAAGTTTCTTCCAGCCTTGAAAATTCAGTTTGCCCATGTACAATTCAAAGTTGCGTCCATAGAAATCCTGAATCATCAGGTAGAGCGTGTGTTCATAGTTACGCCCTGCCACCCATACAGACACCGTTTTGGTAATGCCCTCAATAGGAATAGGACGGGACGCGGTAATGAATATGCTCGTATAACCGCGGCGCAGGAAGTCAACACGAGCGCCAAGCACCATACTGTCGACCACATCCGGCTCGTCAGGGAGCGGAACCTTGTCTGAAGGACCGCCCGCAAAAAGCCTCGCGCTTGAATAGCCGAAGTCGGAAGAAATGCTTGAGCCCCAGTAACCTTCAATTTCGAAGCGGTCTACAGAAACTTCTTTTAGCGCCTGCTGAGGAGCGCCGCCGTCAAGCAGACTGGGGTCGGTTTCGCCTACCGCCGCTTGCGCAAAGGCAAAATTGCCGCAAAAAATAAATATTGCCGGAATTATGATTCTTTTCATTTTATTACCCCCTAATTCCCACTCGCCCAGAGTTTTTCGGTGTTCTTCGGGTACGATAAATCGTCTCCATCATAAACCGTTTCGTAAACGTCCGTCAACACCTTTACATTGGAAAGATATACATAGAACGGCACTATATTAGTAACCTGCCCTCTTCCGTCCCGCTTGACATCTACATAAGTGCGTTCGCGTGGGTCTGTCCACAACCTGAATTTTACAAATGTGGAGGCATGCGTGGAACGCGGAATAACGGTTGCCACCATCGGTATAGACGGTGGAATCGTAGCGCGGAGGTTCCGCCAGCCTAAATAGTTCAGATTGCCTACCGGAACCGTATGAATAACGCCTCGATTGTCGCGCACATACGCTTCCAGCCTGTAATTCAGGTTAGAGCCCCAAACCCACACATCAATAAAGCGCGTGCGCCCCCTAAGCGGGATTTCCGCCGGCGCTCCGTCTCCGTCCACTGCGGACGGATAAATGTCTATCCAGTTGTAACCGCGGCGGTCAAAACTACCTTGAATGCCGATGCTTTTTTGTTCCGGGTTCTGCCTTGTAATGGCAAGGGGTCCCGTCTGCACAGGGGCAACAAGGGGAAAACTCTGTTCAGATGTTTTACTTTTCCATTTGCTGCCGTCAACCATCCATTTGTAGTTAAGTTCCTCTCCATCAACCAAATAGGGTCCGTTAAGCGTGTCTATGACAATAGAGGTCAATTCAACCGTGTTGTCATCACCTAAGGCAGGTAAAGCCGTCAAACAGACTAAAATGCACAGCCATACGGCTTTGGTCACAAAAGCAACCTTTTTTTTGCCAAACTTCATACTTATCTCCTCTTTACTAGTGAAAACTAATGAGCGGTTTCATTTTAGCAAGCCCCAAAGATTTTGTAAACCCCCCTAAGGAAACATTGATTAAGTCGATGTTTCGGCAAGCCTTTAATTTTGAGGTTTGCATTTTTCAGCGCTTCCCTAGGGAAGGGGACTTCCTGCCTGTACTCATTTCTACTTTATCGGCAATTTTTTCAAAAGGCTAAAAGCGCGGTCGGGTTTTAGGACAAGGATTTAATCATTGCTTCCCTAACCCGCGATTATTCATGCGGTGCCAGTCGCCAAGCCTGTGCCGCAAACCGCGTACAGCCCCCCGCGATTTTACCCGCTCGCGCATATACGGGATAACTACGCGCTCTTTTATTTCCAGCCAACTTGGCGGCAGCGCGGGCGGCGGAAGCAGGCAGTCCGGCGGCGGAATATGCGAAAGCAGCGCGGGATATTCGCGGGGGAAATAATACGCTGTAACATCGCTTATCGCCGAAAATCCTCCGCAAATGCCAAAAGACGCATCGCTTATGTGCGCCGCTTTTGTTTTTGTTAATAGTTCTCTTTGAGTATCTTCCGAGTAAAACCATTGGACAAATGCCTGCGCCGCTTTTTTTGCCCGGCATTTTTTTGCAATGCCGAGCATTACTACATCTTCCAACACGGGAATTTTGCCGTCCTTGCTGTCCGAAAGCCAGCGGTAATCAAGCCGCTCTATTTCTTCGGGCGGCAGCGTAAAAAATGAACTTGATTTCATATACGCAAAAAGTATGCGCCCTTGTACCAAAAGCCTGTCGGAAGGGTCGTGCGAATACTTAAAAATAAAATCATCCTCCGCTTCCACGCTGCCTGTCGATTCAATTATCCATGCCCTAAATGCGCTTACCGCTTTTTCGAGCGCCTCCTCGTCCCATTGCAATAGCTGCGCCGTGCCGCGTTGAGCCGGTTCCTTAAAAGACGCGCCGGATAATTCAGCGGCGGCATACAAAAAATCCCCGTTCCAATTCCATGTAGGCGAGAATCCCATCCGCGTCCATACGCCTTTTCTTTGCTGATTAAACGCGATTCCCCGTTCCTTGATTTCTTCCAGAGTAATAAATGTATCGCTTTTTAACGCGCCGTATGTTTTATATACTTCCGGCACAAATACCAGCAATCCCAAATTAAACGAAACAGGAAGCAAAATCTGGTCATTGCCGTTTTTGCCATACTCCATTAGCGGCTGATAAAACATTGATTTTTGTAAATTTTTTGCGGAGAACAAAAAGTTTGTTTTTTTCCAGAAGCCCGTTAAGCCCGACGATTTAAGCCACCTTCCGGCGGCAATATCAACCTTTATTTTTTTATCCTTTGCCGCCAATTCCAGTTCCCGCGCCAAATTGCGCGTTTGACGCGCTTCGATTTTGTAACGCCGCTGGGATGCGTTGTATAGTTGGGCATATAACGCAATTTCCGGCACATCAGTCCAAAGAACAAGCGTGTTTCCGCCGTTTATTCCGCACGAAAAAAAAGAAAACAAAAAAATACCAGACAGCGTAAAAGAAATGATATATTTATGCTTCATAGTCAGGATTTAATTCCTTTACACGCGCCGTGATTTTTTCCGCTATCTCTTCGGCGCGGAGTCTGCCGGAATCAATTACCATATCAACAAATTTGTAATCATCGTTATCAATATTATAAATCCTCATATATCTTTCGTGGTCTTCGGCATCGCGTTTTTCTGTAAAAGTTTTTATGGCGTCAAAATCGCCGCCTTCGCGTTCTACAATACGGCGGACGCGGACATCTGTGGAAGCGCGTAAATATACTTTTATGTCGGCTTCCTCTAACAGCCATATCGCAAGCCGCGAACCAAGTACGCAGTCTCCCGCAAGCCGCGCCATTTCTACCTGAAGTTTGTCTGTTTCCTTGTCCCAGTAATCATCGTGCTGAGCCGCCTCCAGTATCTGCGCCAGAGTCATGCCTTTTTTTTCGGCAAGGTTTCTGAATGTAAAATTGATATATTCAATTTTTAGTTTTTCTGCAACGAGTTTGGTAACGGTTGTATTGCCGCACCCGCTCTTCCCGGAAATAGCAATCTTCATGTATTACTCCACATTCCGCAACTGTTCGCGGATATTCTCCAGCGCTTCTTTACACTCAACAACGGAGCGGCTAACTTCCAAAAGCGGTGTTTTGGAACCTATTGTATTTACCTCGCGGTTTATTTCCTGACACAAAAATTCGAGTTTTTTTGCCGGCGCGTCTTCTTCAATAACCGCGAAAAATGCGTCCAAATGCCCCCGCAAACGGCTTAATTCCTCGGCTATAGTCCACTTGATAAGCAGCGCCGCAGTTTCGGCAAGCACGCGCTGTTCATCTACGCGGTTTCCTAAAAGTTCTTCAAAACGCGAAACTATATTTTTTTTGATAAGAGCGTCAATAGAAGGAGAAAGCGCCGCTACAGCATTTACTTGTGTATTCAAAACTGATAAATGTTCCAGAATGGAACATTTTGCTTCCTGTCCCTCGCGCATCCGCTCACCGTCAAATTTTTTTAGCGCTTCGTCCAAAAGCGGAAAGACAAGAGAGCGCAATTCTTCTTCGGACGCGCAGCGGCTTTCGGTTTCCACAACGCCTTCCAGCGCAAAAAGCGCGGCAAGCGGCAGTGTTTCGGCAGGACGGATTTCGGCGGCGGCATTTATGTATGCCTGCGCCGCCTCTTTGTTGATATGCACTTGTACAGCGCACCGTATTTCTTTTATTTTGATATATATTTCTACTTTACCGCGCAGGCAGACAGCGGTGGTTTTTCTTCGTATATCGTTTTCGATACCTGAATAATTCGGCGGCATATTTACAAATATGTCTAAAAACCGGCTGTTATAGCCTTTAATTTCCAGTTCAACCTGAAAAAAATCATTTGACGCGCAGACGCCGGAATATCCTGTCATGCTTTTCATATAATGCCTCGTTTGATATTGTAAAGCCTGCGTCCCAGTTTCCAGTTATCGCCCGCTCCCATTGTAACAAAAACGCATCCTTTGCGCAAAATGGCGGCAATTTCTTCCGCCGCATCTTCGTGTTTATCAATATAATGTACATTTGGATGATGTTTTTTTGTTTCTTCAAAAAGCGTTACGCCGGAAACCTCGCCTGAGTATGTTTCCCGCGCCGAAGGATATATAGCATGCAGATACAAAATGTCAGCCGCCGCAAAACACGACGCAAATTCAGAAAGAAGCGCCGCCGTCCGCGTGTAAGTATGCGCCATAAAACTTACAATAATACGCTTTTCGGGATAGAATTCCTTTAGCCCTTCCAGCGTAGTTTTTACGGCGGCAGGATGATGTCCATAGTCGTCAATAAAGAGTACACCGTCCGCCTCGCCGATAACTTCGCACCGCCTTTTGCTGCCCCGGAATTTTTTTAGTGCGCTCTGTATTAGATGAACATTTGGCGGCGGCTCCGGCAGTTCCGCCGCAAGCGCTACTGCGGCGGCGGCATTTAGTACATTGTGCCGTCCCGGAATATGCAGCGTAAATTCCTGTGCGCCAAAACAGGCAAGAGTCCAGTTGTTAGCGCCGCTCGTGTGCCGGTACGATGTAATTTTATACGCGCCGTCCGCGTTAAATCCGTAGGGGATGCTTTTTATATTCATCTTTTTTATATATGAGTCCGCAAGCGCAAGCGCCTGCAAAGCGCCCTTGTCGTCCGCGCAGTATATCAATTTTCCACATTCGGGCAGCCTGCATATATATTTTACGAACATATCAAGAATTGATTGATATGTTGGAAAGAAATCCTGATGGTCGTGTTCTATATTTGTGAGTACAACAATGCGCGGATGAAACGCGAGAAAGTGCCCCCGGTATTCGCAGGTTTCGGCAATAAAGTATTTGTTTCCCAGATTGACGCACGAACGCGCCGTTCCGTCAAATGCGCCGCCGCCGGCAGCGGCTTCCCCGTCATTTTCCGGCGCAAAGTTGGCAACGGCGCTTCCTGCCAGCACCTGCGCGGGAATGTTGAGTTCACGGAGTACGGTTCCCGCAAGGGCGGTAGTAGTCGTCTTGCCGTTGACGCCGCTAATACCCGCCGAATAAAAAAAAGATGAATATTCGCCGAGCGCGTCTGTATATTTGAGGATTCTGAGCCCCAGCCGTTCCGCCTGCGCGAGTTCCGGGTTGCTTTCGCTTTTGTACGCCGCAGAATGTACAACCAAGTCCGCGTCAAGCGGCACATGCGCCGCTTCAAATGACTCGTAAAACGGAATGCCCAAATTGCGGAGTATATCATCTGTATAAAAATGTTCAGGGGTATCGGAGCCTGACACACGCACACCTTGCGCGTACAACAATTCCGCCAGCGCACACATACCGGTTCCCTTGATGCCGACGCCGTAGACTTTCTTGGCGAACATAATGTCAGTTTAGCGTAATGCGGACTATGTATCAAGCGCACAAGCCTCTTTGACTTGTGCGCTGTTTGCGATTCTGCTATTTTAACCGGGGCCAATAGAAGTCCGCGCCGGACTTGGAAAGTCCGTCAAAATCCCAAGTGTCGGCAGACCAGCCCAAGCCGCCTGCTGCCGGCAGGTTTGTCCATTTGGCAACTTGCTTAAAGTCGCTCTCTGTTAAGGCATAGCCGTTGTTTGAGTTAGCCGCGCCTGCCGCGTTTACGGGCGTTTGCGAAATTACAAAGTTATTATTGTAGTTTACCGTGGGCGTTGTGCCAAAATGAGGACCTTTAAGCAAATGCGGCTGTTTTGCACCGTCGAGCATAGTGCGAATGCCGGTTACAGCGCAATTGTTAATGTTCAACGTCTTTGTACTGTTAAAATTCATATAACCTACAATAGTGCCTGTTTGCGAGCCTTGAGTTGTTACAGCCGGAATTCCGTTCACATTGCCTGTTACGCATACTTCCTCTACCGTAACCAAACTTGTCACTTCGGTACCGCTCCCGCTGTAACCCGGACGCATTTCCCCAATAAGAGCGCAAGACGGCGTTACAACCGCATTTTCATTAAATGTCAAACTTCCGCCCGCTAAACATTTTCGGATGGTAACCTTGCCGCCCGCAGTTCCGACAAAAAATCCGATAAGTTTGCCCCAGCCGCTGGCTATGGTGCTGTCAATGGAAATATGAATATCGGAGACGCAGTTTTCTATGGTAAGGTCAACATCATCGGTTGTAGCAGCCCTGCCTACCAGCCCGCCCATCATAATATAGACATTGGGCACATTACCGTAATTAAGGTTGCCGCTTACCGTAATGTTTTTAAGCGTTACCTTGCCGGAAACCTGCCCCACTACACCGGCAAAGTCAATGTTGCCTGTAAGATCTTTTTTTACAGGCGTGCTAACCTTTACATAAAAGTCCTGAACTACGGCGCCGTTTTGAAGACTACTAAAAAGCCCTGTTGCGCCCGATGTTTTTACAAGGTCAAGCCCTTCAATAGTGTAACCATTGCCATAAAAATTCCCCGAAAATCCTACAGGACCATTCCACAGGGCTTTAACACCGTTCACTTTGTAGTCATTCAAATCTATGTCATTTAACAGCGAGTAACCCCCTACCTCCTTATTAGCCTGAGCGTTAAGTTTGTTGTAAAAACTGTTGGCGCTCTCTATCAGGTAAGTAAGTTGACTCTTACTACTTATAATGACGTCTGTACTAGATTGGCTTACAACCGGAGTAAGCGGAATGCTCTGCATTGACGAGCCCTCGTTGTCTGTTACCTGCACTAAGAATTTCTTAGGCGTATAACCGACAGGAGCGTTAATTTCAAAGTTTGCTACTTTTGGATTGGCAGTCTGAGTAATACCCCCCACCTGGAACTTTCCATCCTCGTCCATAATTATCAAACCCTGTATTTCAAAACCGGACTCACTCCCATTGTACCTTATGGTGCCTGTCCAATCTTCTGTTTCCGCCGGAATATTTATAGTAACGCTCCATTCGGCGCTGTTTCCGTCATCCCTTGCTACCTTGAATTTTAGCGTTCTCTGTCCGGTGATGCTGTCCGGTATAGCCACATTGCCGCTTACAGACGCGGTTCCTCCGGTTACATTTCCCTCGTGCCCCGTGTAAGTTACCGTTATAGTAGACCCGGCATCCGATGTTGCCGTAAAGAAAGCGTGGATAGCGCTGTCCACCGGTTTAGGGGTAAGCGTATACTTACGCACGGTTGAATTAAATGTAATTTTGTTATTATCCCCCGATGGAAGCGGGGCGCTATTATAGGAAATTTTAAGGTCTGTAAGATTATACCCCACAGGAGTACTTGATGCCGGCGGCACCAGTTTTACACTGTACACATTCTCCTTTGGCTTCTCCGCATACTTTACTTTTATTTCTACCAACTTATCATAGCCGCCCGCCGCGTCCGGCTCTATCTCGAAAACGCCGTCTACCGCCGTTTGCGGCGTCTCGGATTTGTCTTTGCTGTCTTTAAGCGTAACCGTCATTTCCAGACCTTCCGCCTTAACCGGCTTTATTGTTATCTTGTTGTCCGTTGTACCCGGCGTTGCCTTTTTCGCGGTTATCGTGTAATCATTCTGATTCTTTGCGTATCTAATAAGTTCCTTGGTGTCATCGTCTTTTTCTGAAGTATACCGAACGCTTAAGCCTTCCAGAGTTGGAGTGGGCGTAGTTACCTTTACGATTATTGTCCCTGTGGGCGCTTCGTTCCCCGACCATGCGCTTCCCCCGTACTCAACCTGAATTTCCGTGTCGATGCCGTCCGCCGGGACACCGATGTTGGAAACCGCCGCCGCCTGCGTGGAAACCGCCGTACCGGCAAAATCCTTCATAGTGCCGAATTTGTACTTTATTTTGATTTTTGTGTTTGCCGTTCCCTCGGTATCTACCGTCAAAAATTCTTTTGATGCGTCTTCAACAACTACCGTATAATTTTTTGTGTTTGGCTCATAAGCGGGTGTCATCGGCAGACTATCAGAAATGCTGCCGTCTTTGTAATAGACAAAAAGTCTTTCGATTTTTACAGCGTTTGGGTAGGGAGTTATCCCCCCCCCCCCCCCCATTATCATTCACATTGGAAGAACAGGACAGAACGCCTATCGCGGAAAATACCGCCGCCGCCGCTAGAATTCCAGTCAGACCGCGCACAAACACGCTGCCGGCTGCCGCGCTCTTTCTAAAAGAGTGAACTACAGGCTCAAAACCTAATAATTTGGATAATTTCATAAAAATCTCCTTTTATAGTTTAGTAATTAGTAAACAATGTGCAGCGGGCAGCATTTCTTCTGACAGAAAATCTACTCACTACCAACTGCTTGATACTAATTTTACCAAAGATAACGCTTAAACAAAAAAAAGTAAAGCAATTGACTGCCGGAAACAGGACACAAAAACTATCCCCTCCCCCATAAACCCCCTACAAACATCCGCCGCCGCCATGAGCATGAGTTCCGTATCGGTGTTGACCAACGCTTTACGGCTCAAACGATTTAAGGCGGCGTGATAGTTTAGCAGGGATTAGGGGTTGGGGGGCAGTTTTTGTCCGTTATCCCCTAAAACTGCCGCGATAGCGAACCATAGCGCCTTTTGCGTTACTTCTTTTTATACCGGTACCCAAGCACCGAATTGTCCGCCTTGCAGAGATCCAAATGCAACTCGCCATTGGGCCGTATGGCAAACCGCGCAAAAGCCACTCCTTTATCCCAGTCCCTTGTTTCAGTCCAAGTGCCAACTTGCTGATATTCGCCGCCGCCGTCCAGTTCCGCCTTAAACGCTTCAACCGGATCGGCTCGAAACGGCGGCTTCGCTCCTCTGGGAGTTAGTACGACATACCCGATTTTATTTCCACCGAGGGTATCG
>JAIROZ010000127.1 GCA_031257255.1 Spirochaetaceae bacterium
CGGTTATCCAGAGATAAACTCGCGCTTATGGATGTTATCGGCGTGGGGGTATTGGCGCGTTTGCGGAGCGTGGGGTCAAAGGCGCGGTATAAGTCTGTGTCGTACTGATTGATTCTAAACCCGCCGCGTATGCCGCCGCCCAGCCCAAGATTTCCCAAAAAGGTTAGCCAACGGTAGCCTGTAGAAAAGCCCAGCGTAAAACTCCATTGCTGATACCTCATTAAATATTCGTCCGGCGGAAGTTTGCTTGCGTTGTAGTATTCATCGTAGGATGTAAAGCCGTCCGGGAAGGCATAGTCTTCATCGCCGTTAAAATACGGCGCATTGTTTGCCATCGCGGCATAACGGCGCTGATGCTGAACGGTAAAGTCAAAGCCGCCGGAAAGCGGCAGCCCAAAAAGCCAGCGGTGCGTATATTGCAGCGAGACATTCTGTACGGAATTGGAAGCATTTACCTCCGCGCCCAAAATGTTGCCGTAGCCTAGAAAATTCCTGTCCGTCCATTTGAACTGCAAAGACACGGGCCAATCTTTGGGGTCGCTCGTGCCGGAAAATTGAAGCCCAGCCTGAATTTCGGTAGTCATCTGTTCTTCTACATTTATTACCAGGTCCATAAGGCTTTCCACGCTGCCTTGACGCGGTTCCGGCATAACGCTGGAAAAATACTGAAGGTTGTACAGGTTGCGCGTACCTTCCATTACTTTTACTTTGGAAAATACATCGCCTTCTTCCAGCGGCATTTCCCGCAGGATAACTTCGGGGCGGGTTTTTTTGTTGCCCCGCACTGTGATGCTTTCGATATGGGCGCGGTTACGCTCGACTATGTTGAGGCGGTACGAAAGGACGCCGTTTTCTTTGATTTCTTCCCGCGAAATGGTATTAAAGATATAGCCGTCATCGTAGTACTTGTCGGCTATTCTCTGTAAGTCCATTTCCAGACGGCGGGCATTTACAGTGTCTTTTTCGTTAGATGTAACGAGTTTTTGCAGTTCTTCTGTGGTAAAAATGCTATTGCCGCTAAGGGTAATGCCGCCAAAGGTATAAATCGCGCCTTCTCTCAAACGAAAGGTGAGGGTAAGGCGGCTTCCTTTGGTATCGTGTTTTACTTCCCTGACCACATCTATCAGTTCGGCATCTATATAGCCTTTATCGCGGTAAAATTGAACGAGTGTTTGCCGGTCGGCAATCAATTTGGCTTCCTGAAAAGCGCCGTCTTTTATGATGCCTTTCGGTTTTAAGGAGAGTACGCCGCGCAGTTTGCGCGTGGTAAACACATTGTTCCCCTCAAAATTTACCGCTTCCACAATGACCTTTTCGCCCTCATCTATAACGAAGGTGAGAGTTACCGACCCGTCCTTATTTGTTTGTGTTTCCGAGCGGATTTTTGCTTCCGTATAGCCCTTTTCGAGGTACTTTTGCTCCAGCGCATCCTCGTCCAGTCTGATTTTTAGCGTATTGAGTACATCGTTTACCTTTAGGCTTATCGTGTCCAACAGTTCGCTGCGCCGCAACCCCGCATTGCCGCTAAAAACAATGCGTGTAAGTACGGGGCGTTCCCTGACGGTAAAGCGCACAAGCACCTCACTATTTGCCAAATCCGAAGGAATAGAAGGCAGCGTTGTAGGGCGTATTTCTTCAAAAAATTCGAGTTCGTAAAGGTTGCCCAGCAATTCAAAGAAAAGGTCATCGCTGTAAGGTTTGTTGAGGTAAGGCTCAATAACGCCGTCCAAGTCCGCTTTGCGGACATGTCTAAGCCCTTCAAACGAAATGTCGCGTATTGTTTTGCCCATCCACCATTCGTCTTGCGCCCTTTGTGAATTCTGAGCGTACACGGCGCTCAAGTTCAGCATAAGCGCGAAGCACACAACAAGCGCCGTTTTTGTATGTTGCATTATTTCTCCGATACTCTTACCAATAAAAGCAGATGCATTGTATTGGGTTACAGAATAACGCTTTTGCTAAAAAATTTCAAGGACGCAAAAAAAAACTCCCCTGCCCTATGCAGGGGAGTAAGAGTGAGGGTGTTCCAAACTCGTGGCTACTTTAATTGTCTATTTTGATAAGCCTGAGCCTATAGTCCGCTTCAGCAATAGGATTGGAAGTATAATTCTTTGCCGCATAGAAAACATCGCCGTTTGATGCCTTAAATGTCTTCATTGTGCGTACTGCGGTAGGGAAATCCGATATTGTATCAAATATCGAAGCGTCCGCTATTTCAGCGCCGTTAGAAGGCGGATTTTTAACCCAAAAAACGCCGTGTTTTGAGTCTCCGGTCTGCCCTCTGGCAGGCGCGTAAATGCTGCCGCCAAAGACAAAATACTTATTATCGCCGCGTGTCTCTGCCTGAATAGTCCAAATACCGGTAATTGCCTTGTCTTCCGCATAACGCGGAACTTTGAAGAGTTTTACCGCGCTTGCGTTGGTCAGGTCGATTTTGTAGACATCTCCTTCGTTGGCTGCCGCTCTGCCGAACACATACGCAATGCCCGCATTATCGTTATCAAACGATACCGCTTGAACATTCCCGGTGCTTGCGCCTACATTGGCGCTGCCGGTAACAGCCGGGGCGTCATTGCCGTTCCACTTCCAGACTCGTACCTGCCCATTGCCGGAAGCGCAATCTAGTACATAGGTTTGATTGTCTAACATCCAGTGGGTGCCCGGCGTTTGGTCTCCGGCTTGAAGTTGAAGGGTAATGTCTTCTCCGCTATTGTCAATTTTGAACACTTTTGTAGCGGCACTTGCGCCAATAATAATGTAGTCTCCATGGGCGGCAAATGCCGTTATGTCTCCTGTGAACGCGACCGGCTCATCTGTCGTCTTAATGTGTAGTGTTTTGCCGCCGCTCAGCGCGTAAATGCTGATAAATGTTCCGCCGCCTTCTTCGCTATCCCAGCCCGCGATGGCATACTTGTCGGTTACGGCAAGGGCAGGGTCTCTGTGGTGGAGAGGTACAGCATCGCTAACTTCACCGTTACCAAAGCAGCAATTTTACTTTTAGAAAAAGTATGATAAAGTGTCGCTATGGGACGGAACATATTAAGTGCGCAATTGAGCCTATTTGAAGAGATAGGCGAGTGTGTTGAAAGGAAGCCGGCA
>JAIROZ010000133.1 GCA_031257255.1 Spirochaetaceae bacterium
CGCCGGCTGGGCGCGGGACGGCTTTGAAAAACGCCTGCTTCCCGAATCGAATCCGCTTGTAGGGGCGGCGGAAAAATTGGGGCTCGGCTTTCAAATTCTGGATGATGTAAAAAATCTGACGGGCGGAATTGCCGGTAAGAAACGAGGGGACGATATTGTAGAAGGCAAAAAAAGCCTGCCCGTTGTGCTTTTTGTAAATGGCGAGGGAGAGAGCGGACGCGAAACGCGGGCGGCGTTTGTTATGGATTATTTTGAGAAGGCAAAGGCTGAGGGCACGGAAGGACAAGCCGCCGCCGAGTTAATAGCGCGGCTGGAAAAAACCGGCGCTCTTGCCGGCGCGGAAGCGGAAGGCAGGCGAATACTTGACGAGGCTGAACTGGCGCTCTCGGCTGACTATGCCGCAGACTTTCCGCCGCCTGCCGCGTCCGGCGCGGCAGAAACCGAATCATCTGTAGCGGAAGCCCGCCGTCTGCTGTCCTCTTTTGTAGGGATGCTGGTACGGTAAAAGTATAGTTATGCGCTAAAATCCGGCGGGCAGATGCCCGCCCTATGACTTATACCTTTGCTTGAGTATACAATGCCTTATGAGGTTTTACTTAGCCTGTCTTTTTGTCCTGAGCGCCGCGCTTTCCGGCTGTACTTCGCGGGCAAATTTACGCGGCGGCGGAGAGATTTCTTCTGCTGTACTGTACGCATTTCGGGAAGAAACCGCCGGCGGGGAGTACCAAATTCTCGACTATCAAGGGATGAACCGGGGGCAGCGCCTGCCATGGTGGGTAGAGCCGTACTTGCGGGGCGGGGCGGCGGCTGTTGAATCGTCATCAGAAAATCCCTACACAGGACGGTATCTATTTGTTTCCGCGCAAAAAAGTTCTAACCTCGCGGCTCTGTTACAATGGATGAGCGCTCAAAATTCAGCGGACTTTTCCACGATGTTTTTTCCTCGTATGTACCGGCGTATAATTCGCGGAATAAGCGAAAGCCCAGAACGCTATTACGGCGCTTTTTTTGACAAAGCGTTAAAGGCGTTGGCGGATGCCGATTGGAAAGAGGCGGCGCTGGCGGACTCTTTCTGGATAGCGCTTAGATTACAGCCGCAAAGCGCATCCGGCGGGCAGGAAAATGCCGTAAACTTAGCGCTCAGTCTTGCTGTCATAGACAGGCAGATTTTTCAGCGCAGAGTGAATCAGATACTTGACCATATCCCCAAAAACCGTGAACAAACCCGCGACCAGCGTCAGGCGGCAAACCGCCTTAAATCAAACTTTTTTTCCAATTTTTAGCATGGATGGCGGGTTTTCTTTGAATTATGGCAGCGCCTAGCCTAAAATTCCCAGTTTGATAACGCCGTTGTAAACAAATTGAACGGAAAGCCCGGAAAGGAGTATGCCCATAATCCGCTCCAGCACGGAAACGCCGGTGCGTCCCAGCGTTTTGATTATCAACTCAGAGCCGCGCAGGAACAACCACACGCAGGCAAGCGTGATAATAAGAGAAATAAAAAGCATAGCCGTCATCGCAAGCCCCGCGCCTTCGGAACTGGTGTACAGGATGATGGTCGTTTGTGTGCCCGCGCCGGCAAGCATCGGTATCGCAAGCGGGAATACGGCGACAGAAACCGCGCCGCTCTCTTCGTCCTCCTGAGTAGTCTTGGTTTTTGTGGGCTGTCCAAAAAGCATTTCGAGCGAAATGATAAAGAGCATTATGCCGCCGGCTATATAAAATGAACCCGGCTCTATATGTAGAAGCGCCAGTATATGTTTGCCGGCGATAATAAATCCGCCCGACACGGCAAACGCTATACATACCGCCTTGGTAATAATTTGACGGCGCTCTTTTTCTGAGTCAATATTTGAAGTAAGCGCGATGTACAACGGAACCAACCCGATAGGGTCTATCACAATGAACATCGAAAAGAAAACAGGCAGAAAATGTGAAAGCATCTTGGTATTAGTGGGTAGTGGACAGTGGGTAGTGGGTAGTTTTCGATTTGATATATCAGAGCAATCTCATATTTGAGTACACTCTGATATATCAGCCTGATCTACTGTGCACTGTGCACTGTTCACTGTTCACTGTCCACTGTCCACTGTCCACTCCTATAACGTCTCCTTTGCCTCAATAACGGTGCCGGGGTCGTCTTCAATTTTTACTGTGAGGAAGCCGAACAATGTCATAACAAAGACGCCTATCGGCATAAGGTAGTTGAAGAAAGTCCATGGCGCGTAGGCAAGGGTGGAAATACCAAGCGTGGTGCTCATAAAGACGCCGCAGGTGTTCCATGGAACGAGGGCGCTTGTTACCGTGCCGGAGCCTTCCAGCGCGTTACTGAGCATTTTGGGGTGCAGTCCGCGTTTGCGGTAACTTTCGCTGTACATACGACCGGGCACCACGATAGAAATGTACTGTTCGGGCATGGTCGCGTTGCTGGCAAGGCAGGTAACAAGGGTAAGCCCGACAAGGCTTGTCGTGCCCCGCGCAAGGCTTATCAGTTTTTGCACGATAACTTCCAACTGCCCCGTTTTTTCCATAATGCCGCCGAAACACATCGCCAGAATGGTAAGCGAAATCGAATACATCATGTTGTTGAGGCCGCCCTTGCTCAGAAGTTCGTCAAGGCTTTCTATGCCGGTCTCGCTGGCGTAACCGTTTGTGGCACATTCGAGCAGGACGCCAAAACTGTTCCCCTGAACGATAGCCCCCAGTATGCCGCCCGAAATTATACCCAAAAATATGCCGGGTATCGCGGGCATTTTTAGCGCGATGGACACAATAACAATAATTGGCGGCAGCAGCAGGACAGGGTTTATATTGAAGGTAGAATTTAGC
This sequence comes from Spirochaetaceae bacterium, assembly GCA_031257255.1. Classification (GTDB taxonomy): domain Bacteria; phylum Spirochaetota; class Spirochaetia; order Treponematales; family Breznakiellaceae; genus JAIROZ01. The sequence continues at coordinate 2,830 of JAIROZ010000133.1, forward strand.
CCGTCTGTTATCACTTTGAGGGCGCTTAAATCGCTGCCGCTTTTCCCAAATTGAAAGCCCAAAATCATGAATATCGCAAGCACGATGATATACACCGGTATTGTTGACTTCAGCATGAATTTGACATGGGTGAATACATCCGTGCCCGCCATTGCCGGCGCGAGGTTTGTCGTGTCCGAAAGCGGAGACATCTTGTCGCCGAAATACGCGCCGCTCAAAACAGCGCCCGCCGCCATAGGCAGCGGAATACCAAGCCCGGTCGCCACGCCCATAAGCGCCAAGCCTATCGTTCCCGCCGTCCCCCACGATGTACCGGTTGCCAAACTCGTTATCGAGCAGGTAATTACCGTTGCTATCAAAAAGAATGTGGGGGTGATGATTTTTAGCCCATAGTAAATCATAGTCGGCACAACGCCGGACACAAGCCAGACACCGATAAGAACGCCGATAATCGCCAGAATAATGACCGCCTGCAAAGCCTGATGAATCCCGTCAAACATAGCGTTTTCGATGGTTTTCCAGTCGAAGCCAAGCCAAAGCGCCATTGCCGCCGCGAATGCCGAACCGATAATCATCGGCACATGCGGGTCGGAATGGAACACGGCAATGCCGACCGCCATCACCGCAATAAGGAAGGCAAACGAAAGCAGCGCCTCCCAAATTTTGGGTTTGCGCGGAACCCGTTTTGTTTTTTCCATAAATAAATCTCCT
>JAIROZ010000153.1 GCA_031257255.1 Spirochaetaceae bacterium
CCGGCAATAACCGCTAAAACTAAAATGTACTTTGTTTTCATAAGTACCTCCTATGCGGCTGCCCGCAAACCTCTTTTTGAGCAGCCAAAAAATATACAAACGCATACGCGCTTATCCAAAATGAGCCTGCGCCCCTAAATAGGCGCTCGTGTCCCGGTAAGAAATATGCCGCCGCCTTTGCGGAACCAGAGAATCTTATGTCAACTACGGATTTTCCCGCCGTAAATAGCGCGAAAAAAACGAGTAGTAATAGTGCTGTGGATGTTTTTTTACAAACTAATGGGGGGGGGGGGGGGGGAGTACTAAAAAATTATGGACGATGGATGCAGACATCATAGGGTTACATTGTATAATAGGCGGACGGATTTTTGTCAATACCCCGAATCGATACCGCCGTTCAACGCGGCGCTCTACCCTACTGCTTCTGCACAGGCTTAAAAACCGCCCAGGGGACGGGGTCTTTCAGTCTGCCTTCGCGGTATTCGCGGAAACTCGTGTAGGAACGCGACTCCATAGTGTACAGCACTCCGTTCACTTGCGCTATAAAATACGAGTCCGTGTAAAAAACAAAGCGTACATTGTTGTCGCGGACTATGCGTTCAAAATCATCAATGTTGACAATGTTCACGCCGGAAGAAACCGAAAAATCGTTTGCCGGCACAAAGGTAATTCCGCCGGTAGATTTACACGAGGCAAAAATCAACAGGCTAAGGACAGACAGCACAGACAGCACAGACAGCACAGACAGCGCGGGTATTAGCCCCATAAGAACAGAGCGTCTCATTCGGCATCGCCTATCATGATTTTTCCCGCGCCGCCGTGCCGTCTGCCGCCGCCTGTAAGGGAGTCTAAGAGGAAGTATGTCCGCCCGATTATTTCCGGTCCCCGGTCGGGAACAGGGTCGTCCCAAGTGGCATCGTAGAAAAGCCATTTGCCGCCGGTATAGATATGATTCCACGCATGGTTTACGGCGCGGGATGTAACAATACGCACCGGTATACCCGCCGCCCGCAGCAGCGCCGCCGAGAGATACGAGTACCCTTCGCAGACGGCGGTTTTGTTGGCAAGCGCCGAAAGCGCGTCCATCTTCCGCGAGCGGGATGGATTGGTAAAAGACTGCTGGTCGTAGGTGAAGTTTGAGACTATGTAATCATGTACGGCGGCGATTTTTTCGCGTTCGGTCGATAAACCGGCGGTGAGAGACTGCGAAAGATTCGTAATTGTAAAATCATCCGCCTGTATATAAAAACTTGGGTAAAGCCAGCGCCCGTCTCCGTCAATAGCATCCGGCTCGGCGCGGGTATTGGTAACATGAAGTTCCACAGGCAAGGTTGTGGAGGCATAAGAGCCGCCGCGCAGCATACCATCGGCGGCGGTGCCCGGCGTGGTAAGCACAACCGAATCGAATGGCTGTATCACCACTTTATACGCCCCCGCCCCGAAAGGCAGCCATATACGCATACTAAAATCACCCTTGAGGGCATACCAGGTTTTGAAGTTTGTACCTTCTTTGCTAAGTTCCAGCCGGGCATAATTTTTGGCGGCAGGCTTTGTGCTGATTTTTCCCGCAAGCAGAAAGAATCCATCCGCCTCGAAATTTCCGGCGGGCGGACTTGTAAGCGTTATATTCTCTGTGGAAGGCGCAGGCGGCGCATCCCTTGCGGCTTTTACAAAGCCCGCATAGGTTTTGCCGGTGCCGGGATAAGTGTACGGCTTTTGCAAAAAATCCGCGCTATGTACTGTAACGCTCACCTGCGGGGCGGATAATGCCCCCAAAAGAACACCCACAGTGTACGAACCGGCTTTTTCTGCGCTGAATGTACCGTCTGTGTCAAGGCTTGCGCCGCCTGATGCCGTCCATTGCGCCGCCCCCGCGTCCGGTTTAACCGAGCCGTCTTCCCGCAGCGCTTCGGCAATAAACCTGATGTTCTTTGCGCCTGAGTATGTGTCGAGTTTGCCTTGCGGAAAAATCCGCAGGCTAACCGCCTTGTCCGGCACAAGCCGCATATCGTCAATATAGACGGCATTATAGCCGCCCGAAACCTGCATCCGTTTTGCGGATGTAAGAAATTCAATCTGATGACTCCCCGCTTCCAGCATAAGACGCCCTGAACGCCAGCCTACATTCGTGCCGTCATAAGTTGCCTTCTCTGTCCCGTCAACCAAAACGGCAAACCGCTGCTGCGCCCGTTTGTCAACTTCGGTTCTGTAACGAAAACTGAAGATGGACTGCTCGGTCACTTTGAGCGGGTCTAGCCTGAGCGTGTTCGTTGTATCGAGAGCGGCGCTCAGTTTGACAAAGCGTGTGCCGTTATCAAAGAGAGCGCGGTCGCTTTCTTTGATTTCTTCGCCCGCGCTCGTTATCGAGTATTCCCCCGACCAGATTTTCGGGTCGAGCGGGCGCTCAAAGTTCTCGGAAAATGCCGGCGCGGCAAAAACCATGCCGCCCCGAAAAACCATGCACAGTAAAAAAAACAGAATACATTTGTTCATAATCAGTTGCTCCTTATTATTTCTCCAATAAATAAAGATATTCGGTAACATAAATATCGCGCTCTCCATTTTCGGCAAGACTGGAAAGATTCCGGCAGCCGCGAAATGTATTATATGCGGTTTCTAAAATCTGAACTTTGCCGTTTTTTTCGAGCATCGTTTTCATTTCGGGCAGAGAGATAAACCCTTCTGAGTTAAACGATACAAGGACAAATTTTGCCTTTATGCCGGCAATCAAAGCGGACAAAGCCTTGTAAGCATGCCGCCTTTTATTATATGCCGAGCGGTTCCAGTTGCCGGGTATGCCGGAAATTCTGCTTACATTCAAAGGCTGTATGTTTTCCAGTATCAGGTTGAGCATAAAATAATTTGAGCCGTACGGATGCTGGTTGTAAGGCGGGTCAATATACGCCAAATCAACTTCCGGCACTTCCTGTATTACAGCATTTGAATCGCCGTTATATACCATATACCGGCAATTAAAATTGCTAAAAACCGGAAATGGCAGTTCTATGCCGCCTTTTATGCGCAGCAGCGCATCGTTATTGCTTCCGCCAAACTGACCTATGCCCGTCTGTCTGTTTTTATGAAACCCCTTAAATACACCTGATGTATTTGCGTGAATCGACGCTTCCGCAATTAACGGAGATATAAAATATTTTTGATACTGAACGGGAACCGTGTCAATAAGTCCACGCATCGTATCAATGTACATAGCATTTCCTCGTGTATAAAAAACACGCTCATCTTTTTGAATATTGTTATCATCTTTTGGAGAATACAATTTTGCGGTAATTCCTTCGGTTAATGGCTTGGTTTTTATTTCGTCCAGCAGGCTGTAATATATGTCTTTTAAGAGCGGAATGTTTAATTCATCTTTATTTGATAAATAACATTCGCCGGTAACAGCGGCATATTTTTCTAAATCGTTGACAATAAGAAGACTGGAAAATTGCTTGAACAGCCGCGCAACAATACCCGACCCTGTAAAAACATCAAAAATATCAAGTTTATTTTTATTTAGCCGTTCCTGAACAATTTTAATTCCTTTGGCGATAAAGCCCAAAAGAGAACGCTTGTTTCCAATATATGTAATAATTTGACGGGTCAAATAATCCGGATTTTCGTTTGTATCGTAAACATTAACATTAAAAGCCGCCGGAGTCAAAGGCAGCCTGCCATATTTTTGAACGCGGGGTTTTGTATTGATATTCATCATATCTATTCCATAATGCGCGTTACAACCGGTTCAATAAGCCCCATATACAATGCCGGAATAAAGACGGCGGGAATGAGGTTTGCCACTTTAATTTCGCGCCCTTCGCGGTAGTCTCCTATAAAATTGAAGCCTATCGCGGCAACAAGCAGCGAACCGGCAGCGGACATCTCGCGTATAATATCCGCCGTAAGCACTCCGCGCAGAACACCGGAAAGGGCGGCTATCGCCCCCTGATACACAAAAACAGACAATGCCGACAACGCAATGCCAAGCCCATCCCTGCCCAGCGATGCGGCAAAAACCAGCGAAAATGAGCCGTCCAGCACAGACTTGGCATAAAGCGTTTCGTGGCTGCCCAAAAGCCCGCTCTGCAAAGACCCCACTATCGCCATAGAACCGGAACAAAAAAGTATGCTTGCCTGTACAAAACCCCGTGAAAAATTACCCTCTTTACCTGCGCCCTCACTTTTCTTTGCCAGCAGGCGTTCCGCTTGACGCCCCGCCTTGTTAAAAAGCGCGTCTATGTCGATAAGTTCCCCCAAAAGAGCGCCCGTTACCATGCTCATTATCAGCAATAACGGACGCTGATTGTCAAACGCTCCCTTTAAGCCTATGTAAACAGTCGAAAGCCCAAGCGCCTTTTTTAATATATCTTCAAAACGGACAGGAATCTTACGCAGGCAAAAACAGCCGGCAAGCGAACAGACAAGTATCGCAAGACAGTTGACGGCAACACCAAACATACCGCTTATACTATCAGAAAAATAATGGACAGGCTAGGGAAGCCCTCTTGCCTCTTATTCCCGTAAAAGTCTAAACTAAGACAATGCTTGTTTCTTTAATTGGAAACAGGCTTTGGAGCGGTGTCCGAGCGGTTGAAGGAGATGGTTTCGAAAACCATTGAGCCTGTAAGGGTTCCGGGGGTTCGAATCCCCCCTGCTCCGAAAAAGGAGTATATTTTGGCAGAACGAATTGTTGCCGCGCAGTATGCGAATAATGAATTGCTTTCCATTAACGAAACGCCGCTTTCCGGCGGCTTCATAGAACCTCTTTACCTCGATACACCGGCAGGCGCTAAAACACAGCTCCGTACCTTCGACTTTGTACTCTGTATGGCGGCAAATCATGTCCTCACCAAACACTGCCTCGTTATAGGACAGCCTATAGACGACTGCAACTACTGGACTTACTCAGACGACACCGAGCCGGCAGCAGGCGAACTCATTTCTCTTACAGAAGAAATGCGGCGGCTAATTGACGCCGCGCTAACTATAAATGTCCGGCATATTCTGGCTCAGGAAGCGCTTGACTACTTTACCCGTTCAGGTCAGACGGCGCTTGTCGAGTATGTAAAACACTGCGGCAAAGCAGGCATCAAAGTAAATGCCTGCGACGCGCCGGACGGCGAATACCTTGACATCTACCGCGACCCGCTGCTTCCCTCCACAGGGCTGCTAACTTCATTCCGTCTGCAAAAATACCACAAGGGCTTCATACTGATTCCCGAAGGGGCAAAAATCGAAACCTTTACCCGCGAAATTCCGCCGCTGCTAAAATTGCACGATAAGTACAAGGATTGGGGGCGTATATGCGGTGTCGATTCGGTGCCGGCGCTCAACGCGATAGCGGCAAGCGGCGGACGCGCCGTGCAGGAATTTATACGGCTTTGCGAAGTGTATTCCGAAAAAAACTTTTCGGATGCGGCGCGGGACATCGTAGATAAACGCGCCAATGCCCGTATCATTATGCTTGCCGGTCCCTCAAGTTCCGGCAAAACCACATCGGCAAAACGCCTCTGCCTTCACTTACAGGTACTGGGACTCCTCCCCATCGTGATAAGCCTTGACGATTACTACCTCCACCCGGATGCCGTCCCCCGCGATGAAGACGGCAAGCCGGATTTTGAATGTCTGGAAGCGCTTGATGTCCCCTATTTGAACAAGCAACTTTTGGCATTGCTTGACGGCGAGACTGTTACTCTGCCGAAATTCGACTTTAAGACAGGACAGCGTTCCGCCGGCAAAGAAATAAAATTACAGCCGCGCTCGGCGCTTGTAGTAGAAGGCATCCACGCTTTGAACGATAACCTGACGCCCTCCGTCCCACGAGACGCTAAGTACAAGTTGTATGTTTCCGCGCTTACTCAGATTAAACTTGATGAGCATAACCGCATCTCCGCGTCCGATAACCGCTTGATTCGACGCATAGTCCGCGATAACCAGTTCCGGGGTATACCCGCTTCCCGCACACTGATGATGTGGCACAGCGTCCGGCGCGGAGAATTGCGCCATATTTTTCCGTTTCAGAACAGCGCGGACGCGATAATCAATTCGGCGCTTGAGTACGAACTGGGCGTACTCCGTATCTATGCCGAACCGCTTTTGCGTTCCGTGCCGGCAAGCGAGAAAGTCCACGCCGAGGCTGCCCGCCTCTTGCGCATACTCGCCAACTTTGCCGCGATACCGCCGCAGTATATCTCCGGCATCAGCATACTCCGCGAATTTATCGGGAACAGCGAATTTAAGTATTAGGAAACATTTTATGCGTAAGCAAGCCCGTCCGTGTGAGGCAGGACTTCCTCGCCCAAGTTTTTGCGATATATGCCTTGTCTGCTTCACTCCGGTATACAATAATTTCATATTTATTGGACTTGTTCGGCAACCCGATAAAAGTTAAATGTTTCGCCCTGCCGCTGCCTGCCGCCGCAAAAACAGGAAATACATCACGCTATGTTTGCTATGTCTCTGCACCCGCATTTACCATTCTTTCGGCTTGAAGTCTGCCGGTTCGGGAATGCGGGTAACAGCCTCATCCGTCAATTCCAGCACAAAAAATCCGGCTTCGTGTGCCGCTTCACGCGCTTCGGGCGTTACTATCCCTCCGGCACAAGCTCCCAGCAACTTTATACCGGGGCGTATCTTTATCTCCGCAGGCGGATATTTGATAATCCGTTTCATCCGCTCTATGTGTCGATCTACCTCTTTAATAGCAAGTTCAGTCTTTACTTCCACCGCCATTGCCCATTCCGTGTTGACCAGTAAAATGTCTATTTCGGCTTTTTCTTCATTCTTGTCATCGTAAAGCCTAAGCCGTCGGAATACCCTTTTTAGGTCATATTCAGGGAATTTTTCCCATAAATGCGAGGCTATAAGTATCTCGACAATTTCCCTAACAGACTGATTCAATCCGCCGACATTTTTGGCTATTCGGTCAACTCGTGCGCTCATCTTGTCAACATTCTCTGTTGTCATGTCAACCCGTGCGCCCATTTTGTTGATATTCTCTGTTGTAATATCAACTCGTGCGCTCATCTTTTCGATAGCCTTCTCGGTCTCCCGATGGGCTTCCTGAACCTTTTTATTAAGTTCTTGAAGTTCCCGCATGGTCGCCCATACATCATCTAATGTTACCTTTTTCGTTACAGGCATATTTCCTCC
>JAIROZ010000184.1 GCA_031257255.1 Spirochaetaceae bacterium
TTAGGAAACAGCAGAGAAAATTTTACTCCAAACAAGAATTATATAAATCCCAAGAAAATAATGAAAGACGGGCGCACAGTTAATGGCGGCGCTATAAATTGCGTATTGGCAATAGAAACCTCTAAAAAGCCTGTTGGAGAAATCTATTATACAAGCGATAATAGCAAATATCTTGTTCCGCCTTACGCCCGTATCTTAATCAGGAGGAAAAAGTAAATGAACATTGAACTGCATCGAATTTCCGTGCGGGAACTCGAAGATGGCTACACAACCTCTGACGAAGAAGGCGTTACCGCTTACGGCGGAAAACTTGACATACGCCCCAAGTATCAGCGGGAATTTGTCTATAACGAAAAACAGCGCGACGCGGTTATTGATACTGTCCGCAAAGGCTTCCCGCTGAATGTTATGTATTGGGTGAAAAACGGGGAAGACGCTTTTGAAGTCTTAGACGGACAGCAAAGAACTATCAGCATCTGCGAATATGTCAGCGGAAAATTTGGCATAAACGCGATAGCCTGGGATAACTTAACTGGCGATCAAAAAGAACAGATTCTCAATTACACGCTTATGGTTTATTTTTGCGAAGGCAATGATTCAGAAAAATTTGAATGGTTTAAAACGGTCAATATTGCGGGCGCGGTTTTGACGGAACAGGAATTGCGAAATGCCACATATCCTGGTCCATGGCTGCAAGACGCAAAAAAATATTTTAGCAAAACAGGCTGTCCCGCGTATCAAATAGGCAATAAATATTTAACCGGCGCGCCGATTAGGCAGGATTATCTGGAAACGGCGCTCGACTGGATTTCCCGCGCCGATACAGAGAAATATCATGGCGAGATTAGAAGTTATATGTCGCAGCATCAGCGCGAGAGCGATGCAATACCGCTTCGCAATTATTTTCAATCGGTTATCACCTGGACTGCAGGAAAATTTCCCCATTACCGGAACGAAATGAAAGGCATCGACTGGGGCGGACTCTACAATCAGTTTAAGGATGCGGCGCTGGACTCATCCCTGCTCGAAAAAGAAATTGCCCGCTTAATGCAGGACGATGATGTTACCAACAAAAAGGGCATATACCGCTATGTATTAGACGGCGATGAAAAACATTTAAATATCCGCGCATTCACTGCCGGTATGAAACGCGAAGCATACGAGCGTCAAAAAGGCATCTGCTTCCTATGTAACAAACACTTTGAAATAAGCGAGATGGAAGGCGACCACGTAATGCCGTGGTCAGAAGGCGGACATACCGTGCCTGAAAATTTACAAATGTTATGTAAAGAATGTAACAGGCGGAAAGGGAAAAAATAACCCCTATGAAGCACCGGACACGGACAATAACTTTACGCGGGAAGGGCGGAGCGCCGCTGCTATTGGGCGGGGGAAATCCTGTGCTTGTCCAAACGATGTGGAAGGACAAACTGGAGCGCGTTGACGCCGGCGTTGTGGAGCGCGTCTTTAGCCTGCAAAAATTAGGAGCAAAACTCTTGCGGTTTGCCGTCCCGGACATAAAGGCGGCGGAAGTTTTAGGCGAATTGGCAGGCGCGGTTTTGCTGCCGCTTGTCGCGGACATTCATTTTGATTACAGAATAGCGCTGCGTATCCTCGACTTTCCCATTGCTAAACTCCGTCTGAATCCGGGGAACATAGGCGCGAAGGAGCGGGTGCGTCAGGTGCTGGAAAAAGCCGGAGATGCCGGCGTTCCTATCCGCATTGGTGTGAATGCCGGGAGTCTGCCTGTGGATTTACGCAAACGCGCCGATGCCGGAGAGATAAGCCGGGCGCGGGCGCTTGTAGAGGCGGCGGAACGGGAATGTTCATTTTTTGATGATGCCGGCTTTAAGGATTTTGTTGTGTCGATGAAGGCATCATCCGTGCCGGAAACTATCGAAGCGAATCGTCTTTTTTCGGAACGCTCGGATGCGCCGCTCCATATAGGAGTAACCGAAGCGGGACCTCTTGCCGCAGGGCTTGTTCGGAACACGGCGGCGCTTTGGACGCTGCTCCGTGAGGGAATAGGGGACACCGTGCGTGTTTCGCTTTCTGACAGCGCGGAAAACGAAGTGATAGCGGGGCGCGAAATTCTTGGGGCGGTATCCGAGAGCGCTGTTTATGAAGGAGCGCCGGACGCCGAAAATAGATGTAAGGGCGCATTGAAGGCGCGTATTGTTTCATGTCCGCGCTGCGGCAGGTGCGGGTTTGACACTCACGCCTTTACCGCCCGCTGGCAGACGCGCCTTTACGCGCTGCAAAAGGAAATTACGGTTGCGGTAATGGGCTGCGCGGTAAATGGTCCCGGCGAGGCGCGTCATGCGGACATAGGCATTACCGGCGCGGGCGGCGCGGCGCTGATATTTAAGCATGGCGAGATAGCGCGGCGCGTCAAACTGGAAGAAGCGGATGCCGCATTCGAGGAAGAATTGAATAGAATATGAAACGCATAATTTGTTTTACATTGACGGCGCTTACGGCGCTCATGGCGCGGACAGCGCCGCAGGTATTTGCGCAGACGCGGACGGCGGTAACGCCGGAACGTCCGTACTGGTTCGTTCTGGAAGAAGGCAAAAGTAAATTTCGTGAGGGGGCGTACGGGGATGCTCTGCTCGATTTTGAAGATGCCCGGAACATAAGGAACGCGATGTACTCTCAGATGGAACAGGATATGATAGACCTGCTCTCCCGTCCCGATGTGCGGCGCTATAAAGACAACCTCGAAATGGTAGACAAATTTGCGCGGGAGCAGGGGTATCTGCGGGCGCGGGACGCGCTTGATGAACTCTACTACCGCATAGATAAAAATTCGCTTAACAACAGCGTTGAAAAAATGCTTGCGTCCTTCAAAAAATTAAGGGAATATCCCGAAGCGGATTACTGGATAGGCGAAATGTACCGGGTGGAAGGCGAACTCGTCATTAGCGAGAAACAATACCGCAAGGCGCTGCAAGGGCGCGATATGCTGGAACCGCCGGGACTTGCTCTGGAAATTGAGTACAGACTTGCGTCCGTGTTAAAAGAACAGCGCGATTACAACGGAATGGAAGCCGCTTACGAAAACATTATGCGGAGCGATACATTATGGCGGGAATCCAATGGTTTTGCGCGGCGGGCTATGGCGCGTACGCTAAAAGCCGAAGGAATAGACCGTTTTTTAAAGTTTTACCGTTATACAAACCCGCAAACCGAAGCCGCCCACCGCGAACTCGGTTTTTACTATCTTGAAACAGGCAGGCATGGCGGCGCAGTGGAACATCTGACATTCGCCGTGATAATACAGAATTCCGCCATCATCGGGGAATTGGCTCGCCGTGAATTTGATTATGAGTATAAAGATTTGGAAACACTTTTTGCGTCTTTGGAACGGCGCAAAGAATTAAAAGCATATATGGAAGATGTTGATTATTATCATACATTGTACGCGCTGGCGGATGCGCTATACGCAAATGGCGAGGAAAAAACAGCGCGTGGTATATGGACTGTATTAAGCAAAACCGGAGAAGCCGGCGAATGGCGCGGCAGAGCGCTAAGTCAACTGCGTTCTCCCCGCGTTGAAACTGCGGCGGCTATTCCCGGAAATACCGCCGCCCGGCGTTAAGCAAATTCAAATAGGTAATTATGAATAATAAATTCTTTTTTATTCCATTGTTTTTTACATTGTTTTTGGCATCGGCGCTTGTAATTTCATTTACAATGTGTTCTCAGTTGGAAGGTATGCTGCTTCCTGTAAAGGAACCGCCGCGCAAGGTAAGTCTAAAGGGCAAAGTTATTTTTGACCAATATAACGGGCAAAATGTATACGAAAATTACAAAGCGTTAAAAGTTCATATATACCGGAATTCTGATAGTGAATATATTGCGGGCGCGGCAATACAGGAAGATTTGACTTGGTCGCTCGAAGTAACTGCCGAACAAGACTTTAAGGCGCTTTTTTGGGTTGAATTGGAATATAAACTGGAAACATACTACAACGGCGGCAGCATAGACGGAGTTGTAGATGGAATGTACTACGAACTCCATATAACACCGTATTCAGATACTATACCTGCATGGCGTCCGCTGTTTAATTCTGATGATTTACAAAAGATAGGCAAAGAGAAGGCGGCAGATGGAAATTATATACTGGTAAAAAATATAGACATTACCGAAGGCTGGCAGCCTGTTGGCGCAAACGGCTCTCTTTTTAGAGGCACGCTTTACGGTAGAAATAACATTATTCATTTTTATGGAAAGCAGGGGGATGCGTTAAGCCAATACACAGGAATTTTCCGGCGGCTGGACGGCGCGGCAATAAATAATCTTATTATTGAACTGCATAATGTTACGGCGGCATTAAACATTCAGAATGACGCGGCGCTGGGAATTCTTGCCGGCTGCATAGAAGGGACATCAAAAATCAACAATGTTGAAATTACCGGAGGCACTCTTACAGTTACAAAAACCGGAATATCGGAAGCGTACATAGGCGGCATAGCCGGAATTGTACGCGGCGGCGCGGAAATAAAAAATTGCGTAAATAACGCGGAAATTGCCTGCGAAGTACAGGAGCAAAGCCACACCGTATTTACAGGCGGCATAGCCGGAATTATTGACGGACAGGCGCATATTTTACAATGCGGCAATACAGGGGAAATAAAAGTATCAAATCCGAGAGGGAACGCCGCAGTAGGCGGTGTGGCAGGCGGCATAGACGCGGGCGCGGACTACAGCGTTCCTCAAATTCAAGATTCGTATTCAAGCGGAATGCTTAGTTCGCAGGGCGAATTTTCAGTCTGCGGCGGCATTGCCGGAATGTCGCGTACTTACGCGCACATAAAAAATTGCTGGAGCGCGGGCGGCGCGTCCGCCGTAACGATAGACGGCTCCTCTTACAGCGCCGGCATACTCGCGCTTTCTACCACAGCCGCCTCGTCAGACAAAAACCGCATACATACCTGCGCGGTTTTTAAGCAGACGATAAGCGCTCAAAAGAACACTGCTTCCGGCGTCCTAGCCGCCGCCAACCGCCTGAGCAGTATAGACTGCCCGGACTGCGAAAGCGGAATTATGGTCTGCGGCATCGGCGGCTGCGGCTGCGGCGGAAATACAGCGCTCTATAATCTTGTTGACGGCGCGGGAAAATTCAGTATTACCGAAAAAGACTGCGTAATTCTGGTAAACGGCAGCCCTGTTCCGGGAAAAGACGCGGTCAGTTGTCATAATGGAGAAATTGCCACATCGGTAAGCGCCTACAAGTTGAAGGAATCCGGCTGGGATTTTAACGACATCTGGTTTTGGAATGCCGATATGACATATCCCGGTCTCTACAGATATTAGACTTGTTCTGGTTACCGAAAAAGTCCATTGAAAAAAATGAGTCTTGTTCAAAAGCCTCGTTCAAAGTATAATTTTGCGCATATTGAATGACATTGCTATAAGGGCTGAGCGCCTTGTAAAGAATTATGTGACTCCCGGCGAAACGCTAAAAATTTTACAGGGTTTGGATTTTGAGATTGAAAAATCCGCTTCCGCCGCGATATGCGGTCAGAGCGGGTGCGGAAAAAGTACATTGCTTAATATTTTGGGCGGGCTTGATACGGCAGACTCAGGGAAGGTTATTGCCGCCGGACAAGATATTTCCAAACTTGGCGAGCCGGCGCTTTCGGAATATAGAAAAAAAAATGTAGGCTTTATTTTTCAGTTTCATTACCTGCTAAAAGATTTTACAGCGCTGGAAAATGTAATGCTTCCGGCATTTATGACGGGAATAAAAAAACGCGCCGCTCTGGAACGCGCACGCGGACTGCTTGCCGAACTCAAACTTATTGAACGCGCAAACCATCTTCCCGCCGAACTTTCCGGCGGAGAACGCCAGCGTGTAGCGGTAGCCCGCGCTCTGATAAATGACCCGGAAATCATACTTGCTGATGAACCGACAGGCAACCTCGACCCGGAACATACCGGCGTAGTAGCCGACCTCCTGTTTGGCATAGCGCGTAAATTCGGTAAAACACTCATTGTCGTTACCCACGATGCCCGTGTCGCTTCCCGCGCAAGCAGGCGTTTTACCCTCGCCTTCGGCGCATTAACACCTGCCGAAGGTTAAAGCCGGCGCATAAAATTTTTGTGGTATTACAAGGTTCTGGCAAACATTGCCCTAAACTTGAAGCAATTTTTTACAGATAATTATCATATATGTTTACATTTCCTGTTTTGGTAGTGTTTCTGCTGTTCATAATAATTGGGGTGGGTGTTGGGTTTCTTATTGTCAAAATTAAGACGCACAGCCGCGCTCCATTTGTGGTAAAAGCCAAAAACGAAGTTGAGGCAATCCATCAGGTTAATAAAAGACTTTCAAAAAATCCAAATGACGCGGGAGCGCTTAAATTTGCGGGAGATTATCATTACAAAAAAGGCGAATGGGAAAAGGCGCTGGAGGCATACCAGCGTCTTGTTGAACTTCCCAGCGGAATAAAAGGCGCGGACGAAACAGCCGCCAACCTGCGGCTTGGAGAAGTATATATTAAATTAGGTCAGACGGATGAAGCCTACAAATGTTTTGCGGTGGCGCATACGCTTGACCGGGATAATTTTGAAGTAAATTACAATCTTGGCGCGGTTGAATTCCAGCGTAAAAATTATGATAAAGCAGTGCAGTTGCTTACGCAGACTCATGCGCTTCATCCTGAACATGTACCGACAGTGCGTACATTGGGGCATGCCTTATTCAAACTGAGGAAGACACGGGACGCATTGCAGTTTATTAAGCAGTCCATTGATATGGCACCGGATGATAAAGAATCGCTTATGATACTGGCGCAGTGCTATCACGAGTCGGGGCAGACAGACCAGGCGTTCCGTATTTACAAACACCTGCGCCCGGATGCCGTTTGGGGCGCGGAAGCGTGTCTCTCTTCCGGGACGCTCAATGCCGAATGTCATCATGACGAGGCGGCAATAGCCGATTTTGAAATAGGCTTAAAACATAAAAATATTCAGACGGATATAAAACTTGAAATGAACTATCAACTTGCCAATGCGTATATCAGGCTTCAGGATATAAGCAAGGCAATGCGATGTCTAAAAGAAATAAGCACGGAAAAAGCTGACTATAAAGATACCGCCGCATTGATAACTCAGTATAAAGAATTGTATTCAAATTTGAATTTGCGGACATACACGCTGGCACCTTCGTCCGATTTTCTGACGCTTTGCCGGCGCTTTGTTATTGCGTACTTCCCAAAGGCTCGTGTAAAAGTGGCAAAAACAATGATGCAGGCAAACGACTGGGCGGACATAGTTGCCGAAGTAAATACTCCCAAATGGGCGGATGTTGTAATGTTCCGTTTTATTAGAACGCAGGGGAGCATAGGCGAACTTGTGGTGCGCGATTTTCATTCACACTTGAGGGAAGCAAAAGCGGGAAAAGGCATCTGCGTAGGGGTGGGCGTTTACAGCGAAGAAGCGCGGCGTTTTATCGAAGCGCGTCTTATCGACCTGATAGACAAACCAAAACTAATACAGATACTGAACAACATCGGCACGGAGAGAGTTCAGCCGCTGGAATTGTAGCGGCTGAACTCTCATTAGTTGCCGGTATTTTTACATCCGCAAGCGCCGCAGCAGCCATCGCAATCGGTGCAGCATTGTTCCAGACATCGCTTCATAGCGCAGACACCCGGCGACTGAACTGTATACACCGGTATTTTTTTACGGCAGGCATGGCACATTACTTCGCGGCGGGCGCTGTGCGACACCTTGCCGGTGCATAAAATCAGCGCATCCGCGCCGCCCAGTTGTTTTTCCAGACTCCGTTCCTGTCCTGTAAACACTTTGAGCGCCACGCCTTGCGAAGCCGCCGCATTTACATACTCACGGCGCAGACGGTCCATTCCGCCGACAAGTACAACACTCATACAGCCTCCGATTTGCGTTTTGCGCAAGCAGCGCATCCTGTGGACGCGCCGCACCCGCAGGATGCGCCCTTAGCGGTAAAAATCCGCGCCAGTTTCATCGTCATAAAAATGCCTGCCAATGCGACAACGGCAATAACAATAATAAATTCCATAATCATCCTATCCAATTAAACTTCCTATCTGATATACCGCAAGCGGTATGAGATAGCCCAAAATTGTTAAAAATATAAATTCAAATAAAAGCCATTTTCCGCCGATTTCCGCCCTAAAAACAGTGAGCGCCGCAAGGCAGGGGGGTATCAGCAGCATAAAGAGCATAAACGAAAAGCCCGCAAGCCGGTTGAGCGAAGGGTCGGCGGCTATTGCTGCCTGCAAGGTTTCGCTCTCCTCGCTTTCTTCCATACCGCTCCTGTAGATTATGCCGAGTGTGGAAACGACTACTTCCTTGGCGGCAAAGCCCGGAATTATAGACACGGAAAGCCGCCAGTTAAAGCCTAAAGGCGCAAATATTGGCGCTATAGCGTGTCCGGCGCGTCCGGCAAAACTGTGGTTAAGTTGACGGTCTGCCTTAGCCGTTTCTATAAGCGCTTCCAATTCTTCTTCGGTTTCCCATACATTTTGCTCCGCTACCTGCGCGGCAAATGCCCGCTCGTCTTCCTCGCTTTCAAATTCAAAAGCCGGGAATGCCGTCAACGCCCATATCAAAATCGACACGGCAAGCAGTACGGTGCCGGCGCGTTTAAGATACTCCCAGGATTTTTCCCAAACATGCCAGAGTACGCCCCGCGCCGTAGGAGCGCGGTATGGGGGAAGTTCCATAACGAAGGGTGTAGGAGCGCCTTTTAGCACCGTGCGTTTTAGGATGAATGCCGAAAATATAGCCAGCACTATGCCGCAAATGTATAGCAGCATTACAGCCCGCGCCGGATTTTCGGGGAAGAAGACTGCGGCAAAAAGCAAATGTATGGGGAGTTTTGCGCCGCAACTCATCATCGGGGTAACGAGCATAGTGATGATTCTGTCGCGGCTGCTTTTTAGCGTACGGCTTGCCATCATAGCAGGCACCGAGCAGCCGAAACCGAGCATCAACGGAAAGAGGCTCTGCCCGTGAAGCCCGAAACTATGCAAAAACCGGTCTGTAGCGAATGCCGCCCGTGAAATATAGCCTAAGTCTTCCAGTATCGACAAAAAGAAAAAGAGCAGCACAATGAGCGGCACAAAACTGAGTACGCCCCCAAGCCCCGCGATAATGCCGTCAACGACAAGGCTGCGGAGTAGCCCGTCCGGCAGTCCGGCGCTTGCCGCTCCGGACAAAAAGCCGAAGAACGACTCCACCCACCCCTGCGGATACGCTCCTATGGTAAATGTCAGTTGGAAAACGCCCCATAGTACAACCAGAAATACAGGCAGCGCTAAAAATTTGTTCATTATTACGGCGTCTATTTTTTCGGTAAGCGAAAAATCCGGCTGTTTTACAATACGCACCGCTTCTTTTACCGCCCCGTGTATGTAAGCGTAGCGCTGTTCAGAAAAAACTATCTCGCTTGAACGCCCAAAATGCCCCTCTATCCATTCCCGCGCCGCCTTTGCGTCCGCAAAAATCCGTTCCGCCTGCGCGTGTCCTGTCAGCCGCGCCTGCGCTCCTTCGTCTTTTTCGAGCAACTTTACCGCCAGCCACCGCGCCGTTGCCGTATACGCGCTGTCTTTTGCTATAAGCGCTTCCATACCGCTAAGCCGCGATTCAATTTCGGTGCCGTAGTTTAGCGTATGGGCGGCGGGTAATTTTTCTCCGGCATCTTCCGCTATTCCTAAAGCCGCATTTATTGTTTTTAGCAAATCTTCAATGCCGCGCCCGGACTTTGCGCTCATCTTTACAAAAGGAATGCCAAGAGTTTCGGACAATTGTTTCTCGTCTATTTCGATGCCTTTTGCCTCAGCCTCGTCTATCATATTGAGAGCGCCGGCAACGGGCAGTCCCAATTCCTGCATTTGCATGCATAGGTAGAGGTTGCGTTCAAGGTTTGTTGAGTCGAGTACATCGACTACAAGGTCGGGTTTATCATTCAGGATGAAGTCCCGCGCCACAACTTCGTCCAGTGAGTAGGCTGTAAGGCTGTATGTGCCGGGCAGGTCTACAAAGTGGTAAGTAATGCCGCCTTCCGTGCGGGTGCCTTCGTGTTTTTCGACAGTTACGCCGGGGTAGTTGCCTACCTGCCGGTGCGCCCCCGTAAGAGCGTTGAATAATGTCGATTTACCTGAATTCGGATTTCCCGAAAGTCCTATTCTGATGGTTTTCATTGCGCTCCTCCTTCGTTGCCGCGTTCCGGGCATCCTTGCCGATGGCATTTATGCCCGTGTCCGCCGTGTCCGCCGGGTTCGTGTCTTAGGTGGTGGGCATCGTAGGCGGCGCTCCAGTCGCCGACCGGCTCGACCGTTATACCTGATGCCTCGAATCTGCGGATAAGGATGTCGTAGCCCAAAATCCGCGCCTGTAAGGGACCGCCAAAAAA
Organism: Spirochaetaceae bacterium; assembly: GCA_031257255.1. GTDB lineage: Bacteria > Spirochaetota > Spirochaetia > Treponematales > Breznakiellaceae > JAIROZ01. Next base: position 10,409 of record JAIROZ010000184.1, read on the forward strand.
GCCTTCGCGTACAACCGCCCCTTCCGCATCCTGCGTAAACCCCATATCGGCAAGCCGTTTCCCAACTTCGCCGCCTATGTTCACGCTAATTACTTTGAATGACGCCCCAGCGGGCGCGTCTGCCAATGTCATAATTCCTCCAATGGACGGCGGGGCTGCCGCCGCCCGTGTTATCTTTCAATATGAATGTTATTATAGCCTAACAAATTTGTCAAGGGGGGTGGTAATCAGAGCATCTCTAGAGATTCCGCGCTAAAGCCGCAGGCGCGTAAGGCGGCTCGCTCGCTGATGCCGGTTTCGTTTATATAGCGGGTTAGCAGCGTAAATTCAGTTTCCGTGGGCAGCGTTTCTTTTAGGGCGGCGCGGACTATGCGCTCGTTTATTCCTTTGGCGAGAAGTCCGGCGGCAAGTTTTCGGGGATTTTCGGTTTTCCGGGCAATGCGCGACTGCAGCCAGAGCCGCGCAAAGCGGCTGTCGTCCAAAAGCCCGTTTTCTTCGAGTTTTTCGATGGCGGCGGCGGCATCCTTGCCGCTATATCCGCGCTGTCTGAGTTTTCTTGTAAGCATCGCGCCGCATTGTTCGGCGCGGGAAACCAACTTTAGCGCCGAAACAAACGCTTCGGTTTTTTCCACCGGAATGTCTGATTCATCGTTCATTTGAGTATTACCCATGTCGCGCCGCTGCCGCCCATCTCTTTGCCCGCATGACCGTTCTCTCCGGCGCAGGCGCATTGCTCTAAAAATTCCGCGCACATATCCCGCAAAATTCCTTCGCCGCCTTCGGAATGAAGCCCCTTCCCGTGAATGATAAGGACTTTTTCCAGACCGCGCTGTTTTGCCGAAAGAAAAAAGCCGTTCAGGGCGCTCCATGCTTCATCACGGGTAAGAAGGTGCAAGTCTATGACATCCTGCGGGCGCAAATGCCTAAGGCGTCTGCGCCGTTCCGCAGGGCTTTCTTTGTCTGTATTTTTATCCTTGTCGATGACGCCGTTTATTTCCAGCCAGCGGCGCTGCAATTCGGCGGCGGCGGCAGCATTTGCCTCCGCCTTTGCCTTTGCGGAAGCGGCTGCCTTTGCCGCCGCAATTTTTTTGCCCTTTGCGTCTGTTTTGAATGAGCCGCCGCTTCTGCTCATCTCCCATTGTTCCAGAATTTTGCCAAAATCCATTGTTAATCATTATTCTAACTTGAAAGGCGCGTTATAGACAAACGGGCGGGCATCCCCTTGACGCTAATTTGCGCGGACGGTAGCCTAAAACTAAAAATGCTTTGTATTCCAAATTACCCTGACTTTGCCCCTCTCGGTTTAGAGATGCGCAAAGAATTATATCCAATAACCGATAACCACCCGGACGGCGCATGCGAATTCCCTTTTGCCAGTATGTTTCTTTACCGGCTCAAATACAGGTACAGCGTCTCAAAATTCCGGGACGGAGTATATGCGGTTGCGGGCGCGGAACCCGAACACTCAGCGTCCGGCAAAAGCGGCACATTTTTTTGCGTTCCCGCCGCGCTGCCCAAAAAAGAAGAATTGGCGGCGCTTGTTGAGCGCTTTGGCATGTGGAAGACGATTACACAAACTCAAAAGGCGGCGGCGGAGGCGCTTTCGGCGGACAAAAATTGGACGCTGGAAGAGAGCCGCAACAACTACGATTATCTTTACAACCGCGAAGAACTTGCCGAATTGCATGGCAAGCGTTTTCATAAAAAAAAGAACCTAGTAAACGCATTTCTGTCTGAATGTACGCCGGAAATAAAACCGCTTACGGCGGAGAATGTACCGGAGGCAAAGACGGTTCTTGACACTTGGGTTAGGCTAAAAGGGGAGGCAGCCGACTACGACCAGTGCGCCGAAGCGCTTGCCCTGCTGCGGGAACTTGCGCTGGACGGGACTATGGTTTATGTTGAAGACAAGCCTGTGGCATTTTCGCTCGGCGAGTCAATGCAGAGCGGGAATATGTACTGCGTTCACTTCGAGAAAGGTATTGACACATACCGGGGGATTTTTCAGTATGTAAATCAGGCTGCGGCGCGGGAAATGCCGGCGGGAGTTACGCTTGTAAACCGCGAGCAGGACACAGGCGATGAGGGGCTGCGTCAGGCAAAACTGACTTACCGTCCTTCAGGTTTTGTAGAAAAATGGCTTTTGTTAAGGGGGCAATGATTACGCCATTCTTTAATTAAGAAATGGCGAATGCTCGATTGCATAAATCAGAGCTTCCTTAAGGAAACATTGACAATGTGCGCGGTTTGCGCATATTCTAAATTGCGGGTTTTCCCGTAAAACGTTTTAGGAGAGTTGGTTATGAAACAGAAAAAAAACTGGAAAGAGTACGAATTCTTGAGGAACTGTACGGCGTGGTTTCTGTACACGGGAGTTTTGGCGGGAGCCTTGCCCTTGAACCTCGCCGGACATGATGATGACGATGAATTTGAGGATGATGACGAATTCGATGACGAAGACGAATTTGATGATGACGATGACGATGATTTTGACGATGACGATGATTTTGACGATGACTTCGATGATGACGATGAGGACGAAGACGAAGACGAAGAATTTGAAGATGACGAAGAAGATTATTTCGACGACTAATGGCACAAGAGGGCGGTATTGACATCGTTAGAGACGCTTTTCGCTACCAAAACCGGTTTAGCGGCTCAAAGATGGTCATCAAGGTCGATTTTCCTGTAACCGAGGACGCCGGTTTCTCCTACCTCATCAAGGATTTGGCATTAGTGGTCAAGTCCGGCGTAAAGGTGGTGGTAGTCCCCGGTTGCGCTGAATGGATAGATGCCGCCCTCCTTTCGCAAAACATCGTTTGCCGCTACGCCGGAACCGAGCGTATTACAACACAAGCGGCATTGCCGTTTGTGGAGATGGCGGCGTTTCAGGCGGCAACACGATTCATTACAGGACTTTCCGGCAGCCGTGTAGATGCCCTTATCGGGAATTTTGTACGGGCGCGGGCATGCGGAGTAATTGGCGGCGTTGATATGCTGCACACAGGCGAGGTTGACAAGATTTTTGCCGCCTCTTTGGGGCGCGTCCTTGACTTTGGAATGGTGCCCATACTTCCCTGCATAGGCTGGAGTCCCTCCGGCAAACCGTACAATGTTTCCAGTGATGAAATTGCTCTTGCGGTTTCCCAGTCGCTGGGTGCCGTCAAACTTATCATAGTTTCCGCCGGGCAATTTTTGCCTGCCCTCGAAGCCGGCGGTTTTAGCATCCCGGAATTCATTGAACGCGGCGAGGATGGGCGGATTATCAGGCTAAGACCGCACGAGGCGGAAACTCTGCTCACTCTTTCCCATTACAAAAAATTTGATGTAGAGCGCCCCAAATGGATAAGTCAATTGGAGTTGGCGCTTAGGGCAGCCGAATCCGGCATTGAGCGGATTCATATAATTGACGGGCAAGAGGAAGGGGCATTGCTGCGCGAAATTTTTACAAACTTAGGCTCCGGCACTATGATTTACGCGGACGAACAGGACTTGATACGCCCGATGCGTTCTTCGGAAGTTCCCGATGTGCTTCATCTTATGGAGCCTTATGTCCGGCGCGATATTCTTGTGCGGCGCAGCGTAGACGACATTCAGGAAAAAAAGGACGACTATGTTGTGCTTGCAATAGACGACTCGATACGCGCCTGCGGGGCGCTCCACGACTGGGGCGAAGGCGCTGCGGAAATCGCCGCCCTTGCGTCAGACCCCGCGTTTACCGAAATGGGGCTAGGACGGCGCATTGTTGACTATCTGCTTACTAAGGCTCGCAAGGCGGGTTTTAAGCGGGCGTTTGTTTTAACGACTCGCACACAAGACTGGTTTGAAGCCTACGGCTTTGCCGAAACACCCATAGACAGCCTTCCCGCCCGTAAACGCGCCCTCTACAACCCGGAACGAAAAAGCAAGGCGTACGCTCTGGACCTGTTTTAGCCGGAGCGTAAGTTTATTGACCATAACCTTAAACCATACCGATGCACAAAGAATAAAAAAAGGATTGGAGCAAATGGCAGAGAAAATACTCTTTTGCGTTTTTCAGTGCTTCCCTAGCGCAAATCATTCAGCAATCGTTCTGTGCGCAAGGCGCGTCCTTCCGCGTTCAAGTGGTACGTTGTATCAAAAAACAAAGATGCCGGGAAGCAATAGTCTTGCGGACGGGATATAACCAGCAGATTTTCTTTCGCCCTAAAGGCTTTGTCCAATTCCTGAATGAGGGCGGCGGAATTGCGATACGATTGCTCTTCGTAACATGGATATGATAACACTACGGTTAGTCCCCGCGCAGTAAAGTCATCAATGAATTTATAAAAATATTTGAGATAGGACTGATTGGGCGAACTTGTATTGAGCGAACCTATATTTTTATCTGGGGAAAATGAAAAAGGTTTCATTGTCAGATGTTTTACATAATCGCCGTATTCATTAAAGCCGTCTCTGGTGTAAGTAAGCAAATCCGAAGGTATAGAGCGGGCGACAATACCCCTCAAATGCATTGATAAATAACCGACAAAACCATTGGGCAGCCCATAATAAGCAAACCGCAAAAGACGGGTTTGCCGGATATCAAAAATCACTTCGTATGCCAAAGCGCCGCCGTTCCAACCGTCTGTAAAATTATTATACTCTGGAATTACAAGCAGTATATCTCCTTCGTGTAAAAAAGGCGAAACATTATCAAGCATACGTCCCAATCCGACTCCGGCATAGCATCCCATATTTACAACCGGCAAATGCAGGCTGTTTTGCATAGCCGCGCTGTCAATGCCAAAGGCTGCATTTGAACCTCCGACAACCGCTATCTTGGGGCTTGTTGTATTTGCGGCAATGTAATTTTTGTCGATGAGCGCCAACTCATACGAATTATCCGGCAAAGGCAGCAGCATAACACCCGCTG
>JAIROZ010000210.1 GCA_031257255.1 Spirochaetaceae bacterium
TTTTTGTTGTCCGATATGGCGCGGCGTACCGCGTCATAGGCGTTCTTGCTTGCCTGAATTGTCTTCTGCAAGTCGATGATGTGAATGCCGTTCCGTTCCGCGAAGATATATTTCTTCATACGGGGGTCCCAGCGCCTCACCTGATGTCCAAAATGGACGCCTGATTCTAACAGGCTTTTCATGGTTACTACAGCCATGCCTACTCCTTACCCTTCGATGTTACTCGTTCCGGTGTCTAAAGCGCCGGACGGAAATTTTATGTTTACACTATAGCGGCTGCCGAATTTTGTGTCAATACAGCGGACGCGCCTAAAATTGTTATACATATCACTATTTATATGTGCGTTTTTTAACTTTTATTCAAGGAATTATGACCTTAAATTTTGCGTCTGTAGAGGGGCAGACGCAAAACACAGGCATTTCTCAAAGATTGAAGTTGAGAGAGCCTTATTTTTGGAGGACTTATGTTACAAATTGAACCGGCGGCTTTGACCCCGCAGCCTAAGGGTGGGTGGACGGCTGTGGGAGTAAAACCAAATGCCGCCCTCGAAGAAGACTTGCCGCTTACAAGGCTTTACAATGCCTATAAAAGCGGCGCGGTAAGCAGACGCTTATTTGAAGAACGGATTTTTCAGCACATCTTTGATAATGCGCGGAAATACCAGATTAGATTCAAAAACAAAGATGACTGCGTAGACTTTATTTGCTCGCTCTACCCTAAACTCTGCGGCATCATCGACAACTATCAGCAGACAGGACATTCTTTTGACGCCTATATTGCCTCAACATTGCGGTATTCGTATATGTCTCAATGTTACCGGATAAAAAATCAGGAGATTGCTGAATATACCTGCTGTAAGGAACTGGAATTTGAAATTGAAGAGAGAGAAACCGAATCCGCAAGCGCCGAACTGGAAAACGAGGAGCAAGATATTGCGGACGCGATTCAGAACGCGGTCTGCGGAGCAAAAACAAAAGCGGGCAAAAAACACGCATTGATATTGCTGTTAAAAACCTACGACAAGGCGCGGGATGAACATATAGAAAAGTTGTCCAAGGCGATTGGAATTCCGCCCGAAAATATTTTTATTCTTGTTGAACGCCTGCGTTCGATGCGGGAACATGCCGAAATCCGCATACAAAAGATGAAAGAACGAGTGCAAACTCAGTACTACCGCTGTTTGACTTACGAATCAAGGTTAAAAACCCTAAATGAAAAACCGTACCATTACGACACAATGAAAAGACGCCATATACGCGCACGGCAAACCTTGCAAAATATGCGCCTGCGCCTAAGCCGTATGCGCCGTCATGCGACTAACAAACAGATAGCCGAATTGCTTAATATTCCTAAAGCCACTGTCGATTCTTGCTTTATTAGCCTTCGTAAGCGGCTGGAGGCAGAGAAACAGCGGACATAAGCGGTTAGCGTAAACACCAAGCGGGCTGGAGTTTGTTATACAGAGACTCCGCCCGCGTGGTTTATGTTATCAAATCTATGCCGCCCCTACGCCGTGGCGGGGGCGTTCAATCTTGCGGACATAGAGCGGCGTTGAAGTGGCTTCTTTATCGTCCAAAAACATAATGAAATTTACAACGCCATCGGTTTGGAATTTGAGGTTCATTATGGAAAAAACAAGGTGTGTTACCGCAGTCGTGTTGCCGGCACCTTTTACATCCAATGTTCCGCTTACCGGTTCCATCATCAATTCATTGTTCAGGTTGCGGGCTTCTACCTTAAAAGCATGTGCTTTGAATTCCCACATATCAAAACGCATTCGTATCACTACCGAAAGTTGAGGGTGTACGCAGGGGAATTTTGACGCAAGTATAGTGTCAAAGGTGCCAACCACCGTTAGTTTGCCGCCGTTTTCCTGGGCAAAATCACAAAATGTAAAAATTTCTGTCTTCACGGCTCTAGTTTATCGCAAAATCCGGTTAATGTGCAGTGGGCGCATTTGCCACCCACTACCCACTACTCTTCAGTCTTTCTACAATAACACTATGGAAGCACAACCATTGAACAAAGCCTATTCAGGGCTTATTAAAGAAATGCTGTCGGCATCCCGCACAGTAACCAGCGTTGGACCGGAAAATGTATATCAACAGGGCGACAAACGAACACTCGCTATCTTCGATACGATGATTGACGAACTTCTTTTGCCCGGTTCGGGAATTCGCGGGCGTGAAAATCTTTCGGAACTTTACGCCAAAGCCAAGACCGGCGCAGCCTGCGTCCTCTTTGTGGAACATTACAGCAATATCGACTTGCCCGGCATTTCATACCTACTCCGTAAAGGCGGCGGGGACGGCACCGAAATAGCGGATGCCCTTGTTACCATCGCCGGACGCAAACTAAACGAAGAAAACCCGGCGGTCGCCGCATTCGCCGGAGCCTTTACCCGCATCGTGCTTTGCCCAAGCCGCTACAACGACACCGCCAAGGATGCCGGAGAGCGGCTAAAAATCATCAATATAAACCGCGCCGCAATGAAGAAACTCGAAGAAATTAAAAGAGAAGGCAAAATTGTACTAGTCTTCCCAGCCGGGACGCGCTGCCGTCCGTGGGACCCAGCATCCAAACGCGGCGTCCGCGAAATCGACTCGTACATCAAGGGATTTGACTACTTCTGTCCAGTAGCGATAAATGGGCTTGTGCTCGACACACGCGGCGGCGATATGCTAGAAGATTGTGTAAAAAATGATTTGCTGCTTTACACTGCCGGAGCCGTGCGCTCCACAAGCGAATTCCGCGAGGAAGCCAAACGCAGAGCGGAAGCGGCAGGCGCGGAAGACAAAAAGCAGTTTGTCGTGGACTGTCTTATGGAAATTCTTGAGCAAATGCACGAAGAATCCGAAAATGTGCGCCGAGGATTGCTAACCAATCACTAAATTTTACATTTTCGGCATTTTTTATTGACTTATTTAGCGCATTCTGATATTCTTGTAACATGGGAGGAGGTTTTAGATGACCAAAAAGTATAAAAAAATGATGCTGACCAGAGACACATTGTCTTTGGACGCGCTCGCCGAAGAAGGCGATGCTTCACTTTGTAGCGTGGGCAGCAGTACGGGCGAATCTGTGGAAACCGAAGTGTTTCGCAATTTGTGTATCAAGGACATTTACGCGGGGCTCGCCACTCTGCCCAGCAGGCAGCGGGAAGTTTTAACGCTAATCTTCGGGCTTGGCGGGCGCGACAAATTATCGGCGCAGGAAATCGCGTGGAAACTTGGCGAAAACTGCACTTGGGTAATGCTAACAGCGCGTAAGGCGCTGCGCCATCTCCGTAACGAGTACGGCAGCCGGCTGGAAGGCTACCTGGAAATAGCCGCTTAATGGTAGACAAGCGCCTTATTTTGATAGGCTCTACGGGACGCAATTCCGGCAAAACCACCATCGCGTGCCGTATTATCAAACATTTTGCCGCAAAAACTGCCGTCTATGCGCTCAAAGTTACAGGCATCGATTCGCTTGGCACTCATTGTCCGCGCCATGGTGGAGACGGCTGCGGCGCTTGTTCCATTACAAACGATTTTTGCCTAAGTGCCGAAACAAACCCCGGCACACAAAAAGACACATCGCTCTTGCTCGCCGCTGGAGCGCGGGAAGTCTGGTGGCTGCGTTCACTCCGCAGCGTATTGGAGCGCGGTTACACCGCATTCCGCTCTACAATACCGGAAGATGCCCTTGTTATAGCCGAATCGAACAGTCTGCGCCGCGCCGTCCAACCCGCGCTCTTTATTATGCTCCGCGATGAAACAACCACCCCAAAACAAACCGCTCTGGATGTTATGAATATCGCAGACATTACCCTGCCCGCCATGCCGGACAAGGCGGCAATAGAGCAGGTTTTGAACGCCGCCGCATCTCAGAACAATGCTAAGGAAATTGGCTTAACCGGTGCCTCCCTAGACAAAATTCCTCACTGGTTTTAGTATTTTGAATATCAAAATGCGCCGCGCAACAGGCGGCGCGTACGGTCTGTCCTTAACGCAACTTGTTTGCGGACAGGCAATACTTACGGAGGATTTATGAAATTAGGAATTAACGGGTTTGGACGTATCGGGCGCATGGTTTTTCGTGCCGCTGTAGAAAACTTTGACGACATCGAAATCGTCGGTATTAACGACCTGCTTGACCCCGCGTATCTTGCGTACACACTTAAATACGACTCGGTACACGGACATTTTAAGGGAACAATAGCGGTAGACGGGAACACCCTCACTGTAAAATCCCTTGACGGAAAAAAGAACTGGAAAGTGCGCGTGAGCGCCGAACGCGAAGTGGCAAACCTCGCATGGGACAAAGTAGGCGCGGAAGTTGTTGTCGAATCTACCGGACTTTGGCTTACCAAGGACACGGCAGAAAAACATCTTGCCGCCGGCGCAAAAAAGGTAATTATGAGCGCTCCGTCCAAAGACGATACGCCGATGTTTGTTTACGGCGTCAACCACAAGCAGTATGCCGGGCAGACGATAATTTCCAACGCATCCTGCACCACAAACTGCCTTGCGCCGCTTGCCAAAGTAGTGCACGACAATTTCGGGCTAAAACGCGGGCTTATGACCTCGGTACACGCCACCACCAACACACAGAAAACCGTTGACGGTCCCAGCAACAAGGACTGGCGCGGCGGACGCGGCATACTGGAAAATATCATTCCATCGTCAACAGGCGCGGCAAAGGCGGTCGGTAAGGTTATCCCCGAACTAAACGGCAAACTTACCGGTATGTCTATCCGCGTCCCATCGTCCGATGTTTCTGTGGTAGACCTTACCTGCGAACTTTCCAAACCTGCCAAATATGCCGATATTTGCGCCGCCATTAAAAAGGCAAGCGAAGGCGAATTAAAAGGCATACTCGGTTACACGGAAGACGAAGTGGTTTCCACAGACTTCCGGCACTGCCCGCTCACATCAATTTTTGATGTAAAAGCGGGAATCCAACTTGATGACACTTTTGTAAAACTCATTTCGTGGTATGACAACGAATGGGGCTATTCCAACAAAGTGCTGGAAATGGCGCGGGTCATCAACAAATAGGCTTATAGAAATAATTTCTATAGAACTCCTTGGGGACAGTTGATTCATAACGACTGTCCCTTTTTTATTTACACAGGCTGCGCTATACTACTCTTATGAAAACATTATTTTTACACGGCGGCAAAGCGAACGCGGGCAGACGCGCATTTTGCGTTATCTGCGCATTGTTTGTGTTTGCGGCTTGCAAGAAGGAGAAGGCTGTGGCTGATTCATTAGGAGACGGGCTTTTTGCCAAATTTAACACGACAAAAGGCGAAGTTGTAGTTCAACTTGAGTACAAGAAGACTCCGCTTACGGTAACGAATTTTGTTGCCCTTGCGGAAGGAAAAATGAACGCGGCAAATGGGAAGCCGTTTTATGACGGATTAAAATTCCACCGCGTTATTTCAAAGGCAAATGGCGACGACCAGGACTTTATGATTCAGGGCGGCGACCCGGAAGGCACCGGCGCGGGCGGACCCGGCTACCGTTTTGCTGATGAATTCGACCCCAGTCTGCGCCATAGCGGACCCGGCATTCTGAGTATGGCAAACGCGGGACCCGGCACCAATGGCAGTCAGTTCTTTATCACGATAGTGCCGACACCATGGCTTGATGGCAGGCATACGGTGTTCGGTCATGTTGTGCAAGGACAGGATGTTGTAAACAAGACAACGCAGGGCGATGTCATTAACAGCATTACAATCATCCGTAACGGAAGCGAGGCTAAAGCATTTAAGGCTGACCAAGCGGCATTTAATGCTCTTGCGTCTAAAAACTAACGGCGCAGGCGGCGCTTGCGCCGCCTGCGTGTCAGACCCCGCCGCTATCTTTCTTTTGTTTTATCATACCAATTCAGCAGAGTTAAAAGGTCGCTGATTTTTTTTTCGCATTGCGCGATGCTAAAAGTTAATTTAAGCAATATAGGTTCTAGTGTATTCCAATTAAGCATCATTACCATTTGTTTGTTATTGGATTCTATGTTTAATTTGGCAATGGTTTTTCTAATTTCGTCCAGAGGTTTGAGTATATTAACAGTTATTTTTCCGGCTTCAAGATTGATGTTGGAAATAAAGTTGCGCACTTTTTCTCTTGCGTTTGCCTTGGTGGTAAATTCTTCCAAACCGAATTTTGCTTTTTGCGTCAGTTTTCCTTCGTCTTCAAAATCATGGCAAAAAGATTCAAGCGCTTCATAGCCGGATGTCAATGTAATTAAAGCGGAACTTAAACTTGAACAGTCCTCGCGCACAGTCCAAACGCCATGCACAATAAAAACATCGCAGAGTTGTTTTATATCGTTGTAATATAAATTTAAAAACTGCCGTGAATGGTTTATTTTGTCGGTATATATGAATCCCGTAAACCCGTGCGATTCAAATTCAACAGATAAATCAGGATTATAATAACAATACGATAACGGCTGCAAATCGTTGTTGTATAAATCGCGCAATATAGAATCAACAATGCCGTTTTTATTTTCTTCTTTTACCTGCCCCATAGTTTTTTTTGCCTCGTTAAGTATATCATTTATAAATTTAAATGCTATGCTTACATTGGGCTTAAGCGTAGAACTTTCCCAGTATGGGTTGTCTTCGGTATGTTTTATTATATTTTCCAGAATTTTGGAATCCTTTAGTTTTTCTATGCTGTTTACCACATAAAGCCAATTATCCATGCTGATTTTTTTTGTGTCTGCGCTGTTAAGAACATCAAATACAAAACGCCAATTACTTTCTTTGTTTAATCCGGCAGTAACCGCAATAAAATCCTTTATATATTCCTTTGCGTAAAACGAACGCACCTTGCTAAAGTTTGTTTTAGAAAAATAATCTTTTGGACGCAGGCTAATATCAAAAAGATTAAGCAATGAATAATAATCGTAACCAATAATCCATGTAAATTGAACAATTAAATTGTAGTGTTTATTGATGGTATCTACCCAGGCGGGTGTAAACAATTTACGCAAAGATTCAATATTTTTTTCGTGCGTTTCTTCCAGCATTTCTGGAGAAAGTTTTAGTGATTGTTCTTTGATATAATCGTAAGATACTTTTTCCAGCGCTTCCTCGTGAGATGAATTTAAAAAATACCTGATAACTTCCAGTTCTATCGCTTTGGATTGACGCCCCTTGCCTATATAATTCCCTGAATATAAATATATCAGATACATATATGTGGCAAATGCCGGAAGCAGTGTTTTTGTTGAAGGATGATAGAATTTTCCAAAGCCGCTTTTTTTAATATCGCGGGCAATGCGGCGGAGGAGTTTGTGCCTCGTTTTTTCGGTTTTATGCGTTCCGGTTGAAAAATTTGAAAAAAGCGATGAAAAAAAATCAATAAACCACATGGCGGCGCCGCGCTATCCTTATTTCTTGTTATCAAAACGGGAGAACGCCATCGTAAAATTCGCCCGCCCCTGACTTGCAGACCGCAGAGATGTCATAAACCCGAACATTTTTGCCATAGGCGCGGATGCTTTTATTTCGTCAGCAACCGCGCCGGAATTAAGGCTTTCTACCTGACCGCCCCGCTGCGTTAAAAGGCTCATTACCTCGCCCACAAAATCCTTTGGCGTACTAATATCAAGCGCCATAACAGGCTCCAGCATTACAGGCATGGCGGCACGGGCTGCTTCGTCAAAACACTGGCTGGCGCACGCCTCAAACGCAAATGGCGTCCCGGTAATCTGCGAGTAGGTAATGGCGGTGAGGGTAACGCCCACATCAATGCAGGGATAGCCCAAAGCAATGCCGGAGGAAAGCGCGCTTGTAATGCCGCGCTCAATCGCCTCGAAAATTTCGGCGGGCACATCAGGGGCGCGGACGGCGGAAGTGTAGCGGTTGCCCGTCCCCCGCGCCAGCGGCTCAACACGCAGGCTAAGGGCGGCGGTGTTCTCTTTACCGGCAAAAAGGCGGGAAAAACTAAAGGATTTTTCGCAGGCGGCGGAAACAGTTTCGCGGTAAGTTACCTGCGGATTGCCCGCCCGCGCCTGTATGCGGAATTCCTTTAGTATGCGGGTTACCAGCACATCAATATGAAGTTCGCCCATGCCGGAGATAATCAACTGACCTGTGTCTTCGTTTTCGCGCATCGTGAATGTAGGGTCTTCGCGGGAGAGTATGCCGAGCGCGTCTTTAAGGCGGTCGCGCTCGCTTGCCGTTGAGGGCTCTATCGAGACGCTTATTACCGGTTCGGGGAAGCGCATTTTTTCCAGCAGTACCGGAAAGCCCTCGCTGCCGACCGTATCGCCGGTTTGCGCCAGTTTAAGCCCTATGAGTACGCCGATGTCTCCGGCGCTAAGTTCGTCCATCGGTTCGGATTTGTTTGAGTGCATACGGAGTATGCGGTTTACCCTTTCGCGTTTCTTTTTGCCAATATTGAAGAGCGCCATACCCGGCGTCAATTTGCCTGAGTACATACGGACATAGCAAAGCCCGCCCGCTTCGCGGTCATTCTGAATTTTGAAGACAAGACCGAGCGGCGCGGCTTTAGGGTCGCAGGGAACGGAAATATCCTCTTCTTTTTTTTGATGAAATGCCGGCGCGGGCACAGCCTCCGCCGGAGAGGGAAGGTAGTCTATTACGGCATCAATTGCCGGCTGAACACCCATATTGCGCCGGGAAGCGCCGGCAAATACCGGCAGCAGAGCGCGGGACAGCGCCGCCTTCCGCATTTCGGCGCGGAGCAGCGCTTCCGGCACCGCGCCGCCCGCTAAGTATGCTTCGGTTACAGCGTCCGACACGCCGGACAGCGCGTCTATCAATTTTTCGCGCCACTCTGCCGCTTCCGCTTGGCGTTCAGCAGATACCGGGCGGCGTTCAACCTGCTCGCCTTCTCCGCCTGTAAAGCGCAGTTCTTCCATAGTTACAAGGTCGATGACGCCTTCAAACCCATTTTCCTTGCCTATGGGAATTTGCGCGGCGGCTGCCGGGACGCCCAATTTTGCCGCAATATCGTTCAGCACGAAGTAAAAATCCGCGCCTACTCTGTCCATTTTGTTTACATAGCCTATGCAGGGGACGCCGTAACGCCGCGCCTGTTTCCAGACCGTTTCCGTCTGCGGCTCGACTCCGCGCACCGCGTCAAATATTGCTATCGCGCCGTCCAGCACCCGCAGGGAGCGCTCGACTTCGGCTGTAAAATCCACATGCCCCGGCGTGTCGATAATGTTTATTTGGTATTTTTGACTTTTTCCATCCAAATGCCGCGTCCAATAAGTGGTGGTAGCCGCGCTCTGTATTGTAATGCCGCGTTCCTGTTCCTGTTCCATCCAGTCCATTATCGCTTCGCCATCATCAACCTCGCCAATTTTGTGGCTTTTACCGGTGTAATAGAGAATGCGCTCGGTTGTGGTTGTTTTTCCAGCGTCAATATGCGCCATAATGCCTATGTTCCGCATAAGGGCAAGTGGGTTTTCCTGCATATCTGATAATAGCACGGACGGCGGGCGGCGGCAATTACCCTTTACGGAGAGAGCGTTTGCCTATAGACTTAAAAGATGAATACAGAATGGCGGAACAGGCTGCTGGCGCGTATTGTCTTTTTTCTTGGCATTTTTTCGATGATAGTGGGAAGCGGCATACTGATAAGCGCCTATACCGGCGTTTCCCGTATTCCGGTGCTTGGGTCTTTTTTCCTGATATGCGCCGGCATACTTTGCGCAATTTTGGCAATCAAACTGAACCGCCGTTCGCTTTACCTTTACTTTGCCGTTTTTTTTATCCTTACCGGACTCTTTCTGTTTCTTTGGGCTATGGCTGTTATCCCTATACCGATAACCCGCTGTTTGCCATTTTTATCACTTATTGCCGGCATTGCTCTTGTCCCGGCAGGTTACCACAAATATCAGCGCCCCGCCGCCGCGTACATCATTCCCGCTATCGCGTTCATTGTACTCGGCTGCGTCCTGCTCATTTTTTCATTCCGTCTGGCACCGTTCTCATTCAAGCAATTCATCCTTAGTTGGTGGCATCTGCTCTTAGTTATGGCTGGTTTCCTGCTCGTTCTGCTGTCCATAAGCGGAAGAAAACGTTAAGGAAGTTAAAGCCTTGTGCTGCGTCTTATTCCGTTATCATCATTATTAAACCCCGGACGCCATGTCCAATAAAAACTTCTATTGTAAGAAGCGGGATTTGATGAATCGTCATCTGTCCATGTTGGGTCAAACATAAACCACTTTTTTTGGACATCATCGTACACTTGATTCCATGCATGCCCCACGCCGTTTTCCACAGGAAAGGTAAAGCCGCGTAATTTTCTGACTTTTATATTAACGCTTCTAAGAAGCGCCGTAAATGCCGACGCATAACCATCGCACTTGGCAGTATGGCAGTCATCTTTACCGGTAATTAAATTTGACGCGACATTAGAGGCGTATCCGCCTTCATACATATATGCCATGTGCGTAACTTCCCAATAAAGCAGCGCTTCGGTTTTATCGTGAGTAGTAGTGCATCTTTTTTCTGCTATAACAGCCTCCGCTACATTTTTTATTACCGCATTGTATGCGGTAGGCGAAGTCGCCTTAAAAAGCGAATAAGACTCATCGGGGAGTCCGTCATAACTACAGACTATATTCGCGCCTGCGATATTCATTTTTTGGGGAAGTTTTTCTTTATCGACCACATTCGCCGCCACTATGTATACGCATAGATTATCTACGATGGCTATACCGGCGAATAAATTGTCGCCTAAGCCCCACTCTCCGCAGGATTTAACAACTTTTGCTGCGGCAATAAGCGGGTCTTTTGCGTCTACAACCAAAGCGATAATGCCATTCCCTTCGCGTAAAAAGCGTTTAAGCCCCACAGTACCGGAATTTGCAAGCGCTTCATATCCCGCATAATCGTATTCGTTATCGCTTGCAAGCCACAACGCCAATTCAAGCGCCGCAAAATATATACCCTTTGTGCGTCCTATCGGCGCTCCCCATGATTCAACGCCCTTCATATCTTCATTTGCCAATATGCTTATACTGGGGTCTTTATTGTTTTTTATTGTATTGTAAAATTGTCCGGGCGATGTTTTTGCGTTATTTATATGTTCAAGCGTTTCAATTTCTTCTTGAAGCGGACGCCGCTGCCCATTTGCTATGATTTCTGCCGGTATAGGCGATTCAGGCTCTTTTTGTTCGATTTCTTGTGACATTTCGCAGGATAAAAAAACAAATCCTGCCATCATGACATACAAATAGAATAAACTGCGTGTTTTTGTGTTCATTATCTCTACCTAATCTAAAAAGGGAAAGCAGCACTGATTAAATCCTAGTTTGGATTTAATCAGTGCTTCCCTTGCGTATTCCGTTTTGTTCGTGGTGTTTATTTTTTTAGCATCGGTCTGCCGAGCGTTGGCACTGTGGAGAAGTCCCAAACATCGCTTGACCAGCCCAGACCGCTAAAGGTGGCAGTATTTACAGGGTTTGTCCATGTAGTCTCTACAAAAAACGCATCTGCGGCAATGCCGTAGCCGTCCAGTCCGGGCGAATGTGGGGTTTTACCGGATACTTCCACAAGCGAGCCTGCTGTATTATTGGGCGTTCCTGACGGCGTTGTGCCGGTAGACATACCAAGTTTTGCTATGTTGTTGGTAAATTCTGAGTCGCCTTCTATTCTGCACTGATAAACAGCGTTTACGCCGCCGTATATCCTGCCTATCGTTATGTATGGGTTTCCAATTTTGCCGCGTCCTGTTGTTTCACCGTTTAAATACCCAACGGGGTCATCTGTGCTTACAACCCCTGTCCACGGCGCGTCTGCTATTACTACAATTTTATTGCCAATGGCGGCGCAATTTTTTACAGTAAGGTTCGTTACCATTCTTACTCCGCCCATAAACCCGCCTACATTTGGGTAGGTGCGGCTTTGCCAGCCGGTCCTTCCACGGTAGTCGCAAATTATATCGCCTACAGAGTAAGAATTTTCTATTGTTATATTCCACGGACCTACACCTTGAATAGGGAGGTTCATTGAGCCTATAGAGCCGATAAAGCCGCCCACCAGGAAAATTGCGTCCTGGTTCGAGGTAACTTCTATATTGCCTGTGGAATATGAATTCCTTATGGTTGTTGCCTCGCCATGCGCCTGTCCTATAAGCCCGCCTATGCCGGATGTAAATACATTGCCGCCCTGCACGCTTTTTATTTTTATGCTGAGGTTGGAAACGCAATTTTCTATGAGCACAGGCTGGTGAAGCGATACCGCCATACTTCCAATTACACCTCCAGCATTTATCGCCGCAACCCCTGTTCCGGTGCCGGCGTATGCGTAGAATTCAAGCGTCCCGTTTACAGTTATATTACGGATGGTAAGCGGTGCCGCTTGCAAACCTGCGATAACGCCGCCAAAAGTAATGCCCTTTAGAGGAGTGCTGTTTTTTATCGCGTCCGAGGTGGTTACTTCTACCGTAAAATTTTCTACTGTTGCGTTCGCGCCAAGGGATTTAAACAGCCCTACAGAGCCGCTTGTCTGCGACAAGATAAGGTTCCTTACAGTATACCCGTTGCCATAAAAATGCCCGGAATAACCTACGGGTCCCTCCCATGGCGCTTTAACGCCGTTCACCTTGTATTCATCGAGGTCTATATCATTTATTAGCGAGTAGTTGAGATCCTTGTTTCTGACGTTATTAAGTGTTTCGTAAAAACCATTGGCGCTGTCGATTATGTAGGTAAGTTTGTTCGGGCTGTCTATATTTATTGTGATGGTATGCCCAGTTACTGTTAAACCATCGCCCCTTTCAATAGGAACGCTTTGCATACGGCGTCCCTCTCCGTCCGTAAATTGAACAAGTGCTATCTGCGGGCTAAAAGCAGACGGCGCTTCCATTGTAAACGGCGCGGAAACAGCCGTGGAGTTGGGTATATCAAGCGTTCCTCCCTGAAAACTTCTTTGCTGAATAAGCACTAATCCCGGTTGTATGGTATAATTGCCGGTACCCGTGTAATTTATGGTTCCCGTCCAATCCTCAAAATCTCCCGGCTCATTTATTGTAACGCTCCATTCAGCGCTGTTCCCGTCTGACCGCGCCACCTTGAACTTTAGTATCCGCTGCCCGTTAGTGTCCGGCATAGGCGCAGAGCCGCTTACGCTATTTGTGCCGTCTCCTGTAACAACAATTCCACTGCCGGGTCCTGTGTAGGTTACCGATATTTTGGAATTGCCTTCTGATGTTGCCGTAAAAGTAAGATTGGGAAGCAGGCTTTCCATAATTTTGGGAGAAAGTGTGTATTTGCGTATCTTCGGGTCAAAATCCGCCAGTTTGTTCGCGCTATCAGCGGTATAAGAGATGGTAAGAGTTTGCAATCTATACCCCACCGGCTCGTTAGATATAGGCGGCACCAGCGTTACATTGTAGGTGTTTTCTTTTTCTTTATACTTTACCTTTATGCTTACAGACTTGTTGAAGCCGCCTGCTTGGTCGGGGTCAACATCGTAAGAATCTGCCGCCGCAAGTGGAGTTTCGGAAGCATCCTTGCTGTCTTTAAGCGTAACCGTCAATTCCTGGTCGAGCCCAAAAACCGGCTTTATTGTTATCTTGTTTGCCGCCGTTATTGTGTAGTCATTCTGCCCCTTTGAATATTTGATAAGGTCTTTTGACGCATCGTCTTTTTCTGAAGTATTGCGGACTATCAGATTTTCCAGCATAGGAGTAGGCGTGGTCAGTATTACCGTGAATGTATTTGCGGCATCCGAGTCGCCATTCCACGAGCCTACTCCACATTCAAAGACAATTTCTGTGTCATTTTCGTCTGTAGGCAGCGGAATTCCAGACACCGTTACGGTCTGCTTAGGTGTTTCGCCTTGAGGATAATTATAACCGGGATTGCCGCCGGATTTCTGCTTTATTTTTATGGTAGTGGTTCCTACGCCTGTCGCGCCCGCTATCAAAGTTTTTGCGGCTTCGCCGTCAGCGACAATAGCGCTGTCCGGTATTACAGCGGAGTAGACATTCGTTTTAGCATCAAAAGTGATAAGGCTTTTGGACACATCCTCGCCGCTTATATAAACATAAAGTTCAGAGAGGCTTACGAGATTGGGACCATTACCATCCCCCCCTCTCCCCCCCGAATCATTCACATTAGCCGAGCAAGACGCAAAACTTATGGCGGAAAATACCGCCGCCGCCGCTAGAATCAAAGGCATATAGCCTAACTGCTTAGTTGATTTCATAAAAATCTCCTTGTTTGATAGATAATTTAGGGCAAAAGTCAAACCTTTGCGCCTAATATATATCAAACATAATGCTTTAGTAAAAAAAAGTCAACACTTTTTAAGAAAATTCTGGAAAATCTGCAATAGCGTTATTTCAGAAATACATTTCGGAATTACCGCAAAATTACAGAAAATACTTGACAATGCTTCAATCCTTATGTTACAATGAAAAAAGATGGAGAGTACTATGACAGCAGCAAAAATACCAGCAAAAGGAACGGTTAAAGTTGTGGAAGAGCCCATTCCACAACCCAAAAAAGGGGAAGTCCTTATCAAAATGAAGGCTTCCGCTTTGTGCCGCAGCGATTTGCACCGCTACCACGGAGTTCAGATTTTTGAGGAAACCGAGGACGAAAAAAACATCACCCCAGGTCATGAGCCCTGCGGTATTGTGGAGCAACTTGGAGAGGGAGTAAGCAAGGTAAAAAAAGGGGAGCGCGTAGCAATCTATCTGGGACTAACCTGCGGCACTTGCCCTGATTGTCTGCGAGGAGACCTTGTGCTCTGCCCGGAATTCAAGTGCATAGGTTTTGCGGTCAATGGCGCCCACGCCGATTATATGACCATCCCCGAAGAAAACTGCCTGCCATTGCCGGAAGGCATGGACTTTATTACCGGCGCTCTGGCAACCGATGTTGGTGGAACTCTTTATACTGCTTGCAAAAGAGTCGGTCTTAATGGAACAAAAACCGTTGTTATTATAGGCTGCGGACCTATGGGGAGCGGCGGCATTT
Source organism: Spirochaetaceae bacterium (assembly GCA_031257255.1). Taxonomy (GTDB): domain Bacteria; phylum Spirochaetota; class Spirochaetia; order Treponematales; family Breznakiellaceae; genus JAIROZ01. The sequence goes on from JAIROZ010000210.1 coordinate 14,966, forward strand.
TGATAGCGCGGGGTTTTGGCGCAAGAGTTATTGCCGTTGACATGGACGAAGAACGCCTAAAACTTGCTTTGGAACTGGGCGCGGAACATGTAATAAATCCTCAAAAAACCGATGCGGTAAAGAAAATCAAGGAATTGTGCGGCGGACGGGGAGCCGATGCGGCAATTGTTACCGCAGGCGGCAATACTCCGCTAAACACGGCGCTTAATTGCGTGAGACCTCGCGGGCAGGTTGCGCTCATCGCGGAATCGAACAACGCGACAATAGACCCCAGCAATCAGTTTGTCCGTACGCTTATTGAACTAAAAGGCTGCTGGTATTTTAACCGCTCCGACTGGGAAGAAATATCCCGTTTTATTGTTGACCGGAAAATCTGCCTTAAAAAAATTTCGAGCGATACTTTTCCGATTTCGGAAGCGGCAAAAGCCTTTCCCCTTTTCGATTCGGGAAAGACGCAGAAAGTAGTTTTCCTATGGGATTAGTCCCAAATATATTTATGGAGGCATAAAATGAACAGGAAAAATTTATTTGTTTTTTGTTTGGTTATGGCACTTTTTAGTTTAGTACTGTCCTGCAAAAAACAAGACAAAAATCAGCCGCTGCCGGCGGCTGCGGCATCGGGCAAGGAGTATCCGCCCATCGACTTTAAGACCAACGCCGTATTCGGCATTGCGCCGAACGGGCAAAAGGCAGGGTCGATAACGGATGTACAACTGAGCGATGAGGAGAAAGCGAAAATCAGAAAAGGCAATTACACCGCCGCATTCTGCTATCACCAACTCGACAACCAGGTGAATCAGAGTAAACTTGCGGCGACACGGGCTGTTCTGGCAGACCTTAACATTAAGGTTTTGTCGGTAACAGATGCCCAGTCTCAGCCGGACAAACTGGTAAATGACCTTGAAACAACTCTTGCGCTTAAACCGGACATACTCTTTTCGATGCCATACGAGCCAAATGTAACAGCCGCTGTTTACCGCAAATTTGTGAACGCCGGAACAAAAATCGTTTTTATGGAAAACACTCCAACCGGTTTTGATTTTAACAAAGGCGACTATGTTACCATGACTAACTCCGATTCTTACGGTAACGGCAAGTATGCGGCGGATATTATGGCGCGTGAAATCGGCTATGCCGGCGAAGTTGCGATGGTGTTCTTTGACGCTGTTTTTTTTACAACAAACGAGCGCGACAGAGCATTTAGAGAAACTATTGCAAACAATTACCCTGATATAAAAATTGTAGGCGAGTATGGCTTTACAAGCATTGATGTTGTCGGCGCTTCCGCAGACGCTCTTTTTGCCGCCCATCCTAAAGTTAAAGGCATATACGCTTCGTGGGATATTCCCGCTGAAGATGTTATGGCATCGGCACTAGCGGTGGGACGAAACGATTTAGTAATAACCTGTGTGGATTTGGGCGAACAAGCCGCCGTCTCTATTGCAAAAAAAGGCATTATACGAGGACTTGGCGCTCCCAGAGCGGTAGAAACCGGAACTATAGAGGGGCTTGCCGCAGGCTGCGCTCTTATTGGAAAAAAGATTCCGGGTTACATAGTATCAGCATCCCAGCCTGTCGCAAGGGACAGCGTTCTAGACTCCTACAAAATCTGTTACAACATTGACGCCCCCAAAGCGGTTGTAGACGCTTTTAATTCGGTCAAATAAAAGCCGGCAAAAGCGAAGATTGATTCTGCATCAATCTTCGCTTTTTATGCAGGGGTATGTACAGAGGAATGTAATGGAAGACGAATTTGCTATCTCACTTGAGAATATATATAAGTCTTTTGGTACAGTAACTGTATTAAAAGGCGTAAATTTCCACTTAAAGAAAGGTACGATTAACGCTCTGGTGGGCGGTAACGGCGCGGGCAAATCAACCCTGATGAAAATACTGAACGGCGTACATCAATGCGACAGCGGCATAATAAAAATAAATGGAAAACCCATTAAAATTTCCAATACACGAGAGGCGCAAAAGAACGGCATAAAAATGATATTTCAGGAATTAAGCCTCTCTCCCACTTTGACGGTAACAGAAAATGTTTTTCTTGCTAACGAAATAAAAAAAGGCATTATGCTAAATAAAAAAATGATGTACAAAAAAACCAAACAACTGCTGGATGAACTGCGGATTGAAGTACAGCCGGACGACAGGATAGAAGATTTGGGAGTAGGAGTATGCCAGTTAATCGAGATTGTCAAAGCGCTTTCTGTAGACGCAAAAATTTTAATCATGGATGAACCTACTGCGTCCTTAACGGAAAAAGAAACCAATATTTTATTTTCAATTATAGAAAACCTAAAAAAGAAAGGTGTATCGATTATTTATATATCTCACCGCATGAAAGAAATATTCCGTATTGCGGATAGTATCACCATACTCCGGGATGGTGTAATAGTTTCGCATAAACCGGTCAGCGAATACACGCTTGATTCTGTTATTGAACTTATGACCGGAAACAGTGCCGGCAAAAAAATGGAGTTTGTAAAACGGGAAAAACCAGCCGGCAAAGAAACTGTACTTTCCGTAAAGAATTTAACCGTTGGAACCACAGTAAGCGGCGTTTCTTTCGAGGTAAAAAAAGGCGAAGTTTTGGGGCTTGCCGGGCTTATGGGTTCCGGCAGAACAGAAATTATGGAAGCCCTATTTGGCAGAAGAAAGGCGTATGCGGACAACCTGTTCTTTAATGGAAAGAATTTGCATATCAGGGGTATTAACGAAGCTATTACCTGCGGAATTGCGCTTGTACCGGAAGACAGAAGACGCTACGGTCTTGTTCTTGAACATACACTCCGCGAAAATATATGTCTTCCAAATTATTCAAAACTAACCGATTTTATTAAAATAAATTGGAATGCGGTAAAAGATATGACCGCCCGGTGTATCAAATCTCTTAACATAAAAGCCGAAAACCACAATGCCGGTATGTTAAGCCTTTCCGGCGGGAATCAGCAGAAGACAGTTATCGCAAAATGGTTAGAAACCAGCCCCAATCTGCTTTTAATGGACGAGCCTACCGCCGGTGTTGATATTGTAGCAAAAAGCGAAATTATCGAAATTGTACGGCGTTTTACAGAAGAAGGGAACAGTGTAATTTTTGTTTCATCCGAATTAAGCGAAATGCTTGCCATTTGCGACCGTATTCTTGTGCTAAATAAAGGAAGAATAAAACAAGAATTGCGCCGTGATGATATTAAAAATGAGGAGATGCTGGAATATGCAATTCAATATTAGTAATGCATTGGAAAAGACAAAACGAATCAATATTAACCGCGCAATGGTTTATGTTGTATTTCTTATTGTGCTCGCAATTTTTGCGGTATGGCTTGGCGGAACATTTTTTAGTCCGTCAAATTTGTTAAACATTTCGAGGCAGGCAGCGACAACAGCAATTATGGCGGTAGGCATGGTTTTTGTAATCGGACTGGGACAGATTGACCTTTCAATCGGGTCTGTGGTCGCGCTCTCCGCAATGATAATAGCGTTAATTATGCGGGTAATAGACAACATACCCATCGCGCTAATTGCGGGACTTCTCCTTGGCGCGCTTGCCGGCACGCTTAACGGTCTTGCGCTCACTAAATTGAAGATACCTTCGTTTCTTGCAACGCTTGGTATAGCAAGCATCATTCGTGGAATAGCAATGTGGACAACCGGCACAAAAGCGGTGCCTGTTACGAATGATTTTTACAATTTTTTGTTCGGCGCGGGGAGCATAGGTCCTATTCCCGTGCTGCTTTTTTGGATGCTTGCCGCTCTTATTTTGGGCAGTTTTGCGCTTTCAAATATGGCTTATGGCAAACAGGTGCTTGCGTGCGGCGGCAATTATATGGCAGCGCAATATTCAGGTGTTAAAACGCAAAAAGTTACGATGCTTGTTTTTATATTTATGGGAATGATTTCCGCGCTATGCGGCGCATTGTACACAGGAAGAATGCAAACGGCGCGATTTTCGTACGGTACCGGAGTTGAAATGGATGTTATTGCAGCCGTAGTACTCGGCGGAACGCGGATGTCAGGCGGCAATGGTTCTGTTGTGGGCGCAATAATTGGAGCGCTTTTAATAAATATGATAAACAATGGGCTTATAATAGGCGGTTTTGATACTGCGCAGCAGACAAGTATGAAAGGAATTATAATTGTGCTTGCTGTCGCGCTCGGAAATATTGGTAAAGGTAAAAGAACAGCATAAATATATAACTATTTTGGAGGTTAATATGAAGTATGCATTTAACACATGGGCTTACAGTCATTTTCCGTGTTGGGTTCCATCCTATTCATTTGAAGAGACTGTAAAAAGGCTTGCAAGGATTGGCTATGACGGGATTGAGATTGGATGCGCTCAACCGCAGGCATGGCCTTATTATCTTGACCGGGATAAAAGGCAGCGTATGAAACAGGTTTTGGAAACAAACAAACTTGCCGTTGCCTCTATGTTACCAGCACCAGGCGGCGGTCCCGGCGGCAATATCGCTTCTGCGGAACCGGAGGAGCGCAAGTGGACGGTACAGTATTGGAAAGACTGTATCGACTTAGGAAAAGATATTGGCGATTGCAAAACACTGTTATGTGTTTGCGGCTGGTATATTTTCGGCACCAAAAAAAGGGAAGCGTGGAAATGGGCGCAAGATGGTATTAGCGAAGTAGCAGATTATGCGGCAGGCAAAGGTGTTACCTTAATGCTTGAACCTACCGCAACCGACAGCAACCTTGTTGAATCCTGTGAAGATGCCATAAATATGATGGAAGATGTGGGTAAAACCAATGTAAAACTAATGTTTGACACAACCCATGCGCTTTACAGGAACGAAGTTCCCTCGGATTATGTCTATCTTATGGGTAAAAATTTAAAACATATCCACATGGCAGATTACAATAGAACCGCGCCCGGAACAGGCGGTTGTGATTTTACCGCTATTATGCAAGCGCTCAAGGATATAGACTACGACGGCTATGTTACTATGGAAAATGGTTTTGCGTCCCGCTCTGCTCATCCCGATTCCATAGCGCGAATATCGCTTGAAAATCTTAAAGCAATCGAAGCAAAACTAAAATAAAATACCGTGCGGCATAAAATGCCGCACGGATATGTAAATAAAAAAAGTCTGGCAACTACCTACTCTCCCAAGTCTTAGAGGCTCAGTACCATCGGCGTTAGAGGGCTTGACTTCCGTGTTCGGGATGGGAACGGGTATGACACCTCCACAATAATCACCAGACATAAAAACACTTTTAAGAGGGCATATATAAAACGGCATAAGCCGTGGAAGTGTAATACGAACAATAATATGGTCAAGCCTCACGGTAGATTAGTATTGGTCGGCTGAACACGTTACCATGCTTATACCTCCAACCTATCAACCAGTTAGTCTTACTGGTACCTTTAGGGGGGTTAAACCCCCAGGGATGTTTCATCTTAAGGAGGGCTTCCCGCTTAGATGCCTTCAGCGGTTATCCCTTCCGAACATAGCTACCCAGCACTTGCCCTTGGCAGGACAACTGGTACACCAGAGGTTCGTCCATATCGGTCCTCTCGTACTAAATACAGACCCTCTCAAACATCCAACGCCCATGGCAGATAGGGACCGAACTGTCTCGCGACGTTCTGAACCCAGCTCACGTACCGCTTTAATTGGCGAACAGCCAAACCCTTGGGACCTGCTTCAGCCCCAGGATG
>JAIROZ010000043.1 GCA_031257255.1 Spirochaetaceae bacterium
CACGGAAAATTTTGAAAATCATTTTTTAATACTTTCCGCAAGCCTCGGCTCTCAAATTCTAAAAACATATTCGCTGCAAAAACCGGACGGCGAAAAAAGTGATGAATTAACCGTCCCGCGTATTGCGGACTTCTTTTTTTCGGTATTGAACGGCAAAACACAAATTCAGGAACTTTCCGGCAGTATTCCGTTTGACGAATTGCGCATAAAGTATGGAGCCTAAATACCTTCTATACAACTGCGCGTTTTTTTGCGGCATAGATGCCGGCGGCAAGAAAAAGCAGAGGAACGGCTATAGAAAAAAACAGCGTTAATGGGGCAGGCGGCAAGGCAAGCGGCGGCGCTTTTGCGGCGAAGAATGACAGTCTGTCAAGAATAAAATAAAGCGAGCCTAAAACGAATGAAGCAAACGTTTTTAACAGCGGAATTAGCCCCAGCACAAGGTACATCATCGAGCCTAACATAAAAAATGCAGTGAGCGGTACCATCGCAAGTCCGGCGGCTATGCCCGCCATCCGCAGTTCGCCAAAAAACAAAATGCAAACCGGCATTGTCGCAAGAAAGGCAGAAATAGACACGGCAAGAGGCGAAAGCAAAAATTCCGGCACGAGCCCGCGGAATATGCAAACAATATGTTCAGTCCAGATGAGTATGCCGGCAAGGGCAAGGTACGAAAGTATGAAAGAAATCGAATCGCCGGACGCTGGGGCTATGGCAAGTTGAATCAAAAAAGAGAAGGCAAGCAGCAGCAAAGGAGTTGCCGGCAAGGCAAAAATGACGGCTGCCGCGCCCAGCAAGTACATTATCGCTGCGCGGCAAAGAGATGCCTGCGCTCCCACAATGTACACATACAAAACGATAATAACAGCGCCCGCCGCCGCCGCGCCCTTTAGTCCGAGCGGCTTTTTTAGCAGGAATGCGATAGCGGCGGAAATTATCGCAAGATGCATGCCGGAAAGGGCGAGTATGTACGCGCAGCCTGCCTTTGTGTACTGGGCGGCAAGATTTGAGTCGAGGTTGTCGCGGATGCCGAGGAGGAGCGCCATAGAAAGTCCGCCCCATTTTTCGCCGAAAAAATCCAGAAGGCTAAGGCGTATTGAGGTACGCAAACGGTTTACCTTGCCGGGGGCGCGGAGTATATGAACCGATTTTGCCTTGTAAAGCATTTTTTGTCCGGCTTTTTGGGGCGGCAAAAATTTGCCGTCTATTGTTATGCGGCTGCCTCTGCCAAAATCCTTCAGGTGCGGCAGCGCTTCCTCCGGGAATAGGACAAGAAGGCTGCCCCGCGCCGAAGCGCGCACGGTAATGCCGCCTTTGCCGCCGCCGTAGGTGTATTCCAACGCGAGGGATGCTAAGCCCTGCCCGGAACGCGATGAACGCGGGTCATCGAGGAGTATGCCTGTAACGGCATTTACTTTTTCTACAGACTGCCCGGGAAAAACGAGCGCTGCGGTATCCGCGCCGCGCCGGGCAGCCGCTCCAAAAATTATGCCGCCTGCATAAAAAACGGCGCAGGCAAGCGCGTAAAACCGCCGCCTCCCCCGGACTTTACAGAGGGCGGGCAATGCCGCCGGAAGCAATAAAAATAAAATTAAAACGGGCGGACAGCCGGCGGCAAAAAGACCGGCAAGTCCATAGTAGGCAAGAGCCGCGCCGAAAGCGCACCACACTACAGGGCTTGAGTACATACTCCATATAGACGCCGTATATATCCCGCGCATTGAATTGCGCCGGCACATCCTCTTAAAAAAAAAGATGGTTTACATTACGATAGGTATATGAACAAAAAATTAGTCGTTGAAGGGTTAAAAAAATCCTTTAACACGGGGTTTGAGGCGTTAAATGGCATTGACATGGATGCGGACGAAGGGGATGTTATCGCCGTTATAGGACCTTCGGGTTCCGGCAAGTCGACATTGCTGCGCTGCCTCAATATGCTGGAAACTCCGACAGAAGGTCGTATCGTAGTAAACGGCGTAGAACTCACCTCGCCCCGCATAGACATCAACAAGGAAAGACGGAATATCGGAATGGTCTTTCAGCAATTCAACCTGTTCCCGCATATCAATGTAAAGCGCAATGTTACACTCGCTCCTATCGACCTAAAACACATGGATAAACACGAGGCTGACAGGCAGGCTATGGCGCTGCTTAAAAGAGTAGGGCTTGCCGATAAGGCGTCTGCATATCCGCGCCAACTTTCCGGCGGGCAGCAGCAGCGGGCGGCTATTGCTCGTACGCTCGCTATGGAACCTAACCTTATACTCTTTGACGAACCTACAAGCGCGCTTGACCCGGAAATGATAAATGAGGTACTTCATGTTATACGCGATTTAGCGCACAGCGGAATGACAATGATTATCGTTACACACGAAATGAATTTTGCGCGCGATATTGCAAATAAAGTTATCGTGCTGGAAAATGGATTGATTCTTGAACAGGGAACGCCGGAACAAATCTTTCAAAACCCAAAAGAAGCGCGTACACGGCAATTTTTAAGCCTTATATCATAAAACCTGAACAACGCTCTTGCCGTACTTTTTGTTTTATGTTACGGTAATCATGGGAGAGGATAATGAACGAATTCGCACCATTTACTATAGAACGCCCGACGCTTGAGCAATGTAAGCAGAGGGCTAGAGAATTATACGGCGACAGAATAACAGTTATGCAAGAAGGCGAAAAATTAACAGACGGAATTTTTGGCTTTTTCAAAAAAAATGTGTGGTACATAAAAGGCTATGTGCCGCCTCAAATTGATATGTCAAAATATGCATTTGGCATTTACAATACGCCTAAGCAGACAGAAACCGCGCCTGTAAATTCCATCCTGACAGAAAAAGATAAAGTACTGGAGGCGGCGGCGGAACGCACGGGCACAGACCCGAAACTAACACAAATACTTGCGGGAATCGAAGCGATAAACGAAAAAATAGACAGCAAACAGAATGTTGCAATTCAGAATGAACACGAAAATGTACTCCATGTTGAGACACTGCTCGAACAGAACGATGTACTCCCGTCGTTCCGCAAGAAGATGCTTTCGCGTATAAAAAAAGAAGTCCCATTTGATACGCTTAACAACGGTGAAGAACTTGAACAGCGTGTACTCGAATGGATGGGAGATGAAATCAGCATATATACCGAAGAAAAACATACGCGCCTTCCCCGCATTATAGTGCTTGTAGGTCCCACAGGCGTGGGCAAAACAACTACCATCGCTAAACTTGCAACGCGCTTTTCCTTTGGAAAAAATTACGGGCTTGACCGTGACTTTAGCACAGGGCTTATCACAATAGATATGTTCCGTATGGGCGCGGAAATTCAACTTAGAAAGTACACCGATATTTTGAAGATACCGCTGGAAACCGCCATTGAAAAAAGCGAATTAAAAAGAAAACTTACTTTAATGAGTGAAAATGCCGAAGTAATAATCATAGACACGATTGGGAGGAGCCCAAGGGACAGCAAGGAACTTGCCGATATGAAGTCGATACTGGAGGCGTGCGGGACGCGGGCGGAATACTTTTTGACGGTATCCGCCTCAACCAAAGCGCTCGACCTTGTTTCGATTATGAAGCAGTTTGAAATATTTGCTTATCGTGCCGTTATCGTTACTAAACTTGACGAAACGCAGCGCGCAGGCAATGTAATAAGCGTTCTTGCCGAACTTGGAAAACCGCTCGCTTTTTTAACTGATGGACAGACGGCAACGCCTGAATATCTTGTAAAGGCGCACCCGGTCAGACTCTTAATAAATCTGGACGGTTTTGAACCAAACCGCGACCGTCTGGAAAAACATTTTGGAGCAAATTAAGTGGAAGACCAGGCAGAAAAATTACGCGAGATTGTTAGAAATAAGAGCGCGGCACAGTCCGCGTCCACGCAAAGTGTGGGCTCAAGTACGCAAAGCGTACAGACCGGAGCGCATCTACAGAATGGAACGCCCTCAAAACGCGAAGGCAAAAGAACGCGCATCATTACTGTGGCAAGCGGCAAAGGCGGCGTAGGCAAAACTAATATGTCCGTAAATATGGCTATCTCTTATGCCCGCATGGGAAAGAAAGTCGTTGTAATGGATGTTGATTTAGGACTTTCCAATGTAAACATACTGTTAAATGCCATACCCAAATATAACCTTTTGCATGTTATACGCAAGCAAAAAACAATGAAGGAAATTCTTGTTGATACTCCTTATGGAATTTCCTTTATAGGCGGAGCGTCAGGGTTTTCGGAAATTGCAAATATGGCGCAGGAAGAACGCCAGAACTTTATTAACGAGATGCAGACGCTCGCAAGTTTTGATGTCATCATTCTTGATACAGGTGCCGGCGTTTCCGACAATGTAATTGACTTTACAGCCCCCGCCGATGATGTGGTAATTGTTACCAATAATGAACCAACCGCCATTACAGACGCTTACGGGATAATCAAAATTATCGCAACCAAGATAGATAATGCCGAAATGGGCATAAATCTTATAGTGAACCGCGTTTCCAGCGCCGCCGAAGCCGGCAAGGTTGCCGATAAACTCATCAAAGTTGTACAGCAATTCCTTAATGTAAAACTTGAATACCTGGGCTTTGTATACGAAGATGACAGTGTTGTTCAGGCGGTAGTAAAACAAAAACCGTTTACTGTGGAAGCGCCGCGCTGTAAGGCATCTCAATGCGTAGGGCACATTGTGGGCAGGCTCGAAAAAACCGAAGTACGCACGGCGGGTTTCGGCGGACTCTTTAAGCGTATGTTCGGCGTACAGGTTTAATTGTTTGATATGCCGCCGCTAAATAAACATAAGTTTGCGATAAATCTTGCGGCGGTTCTGTTTTTTTTCTGTATTCTATCCGTCCATGCCGCGCCGGAAAATACCATTGTTTATGCTACACGGACAGGCAAGGCATACCACCGCGAAGACTGTTCGGCGCTAAGCCGTTCCAAAGAAGCGATAACATTAGGCGAGGCGGCACGGCGTTCTCTTAGCGCCTGTTCACTTTGCCAGCCGCCTTTATTGAATGCCGGCGCGGCAGCAAAGATAGCGCGTTCCACTGACGCGGGAATTTACCGCGTCAATATCGAAAATGTAAATTCCTATAAAAATGCCGATACACAGAAGATGCTCCGCGCCCGTGTTTCGCGCCACATAGACGGCGACACTGTGGAATTGGAGTTTGCCGCGCCGCCCGCCGGTTTTAACCGCGCCGAAAAAATAAGAATGATAGGGGTAGACACGCCCGAAACTGTACACCCGCAAAAAGATGTCGAATTTTTTGGCAGAGAAGCAAGCGATTTTACAAAAAAAATGCTGCTCGGCAAGGATGTATATGTCGCTTTAGACTGGGATACCCGCGACAAATACGGCAGGCTCCTCGTTTATATATATACCGCTCAGGGTGTATGCCACAATGCTGAACTTATCCGGCAGGGCTATGCCCATGCCTACACACGCTTTCCATTCCGCTTTATGGATGAATTCCGCATTCTAGAACAGGAAGCCCGCGCAAAAAAACGCGGTCTGTGGGAATATTGAACAGGGCAGTTGACCGCCTACTCCGTTTGCGTGATAATGCGGCAAAAGTTCCAAAATAAAACCATCCGCGCAAATGCCCCGCTACGTCATGCGAAGCGTGGCTTTGCGCCCCGCCATTTTTGTTTCGTGCGCGGACATATCTGCGCCGCGCCCTGCCGCCTATGTCACGTTTTTACCATTCTTTGGGCTTGAAGCCCGCCGGTTCGGGTATGCGGACAACCGCTTCTCCCGCCAGTTCAAGCACAAAGAAACCGGCGTTGTGCGCCGCCGTCCGCGCTTCGCTGGTTACAATGCCCCCGGCGAGGGCTCCCAGCAGTTTTATATCAGGGCGGAGTTTCAGTTCCGCCGGCGGGTATTTTAGAATACGCTCCATGCGTTCTATATGTTCCTTGACATCTTCGGCATCAGCCTGTCTTTTGACTTCCACCGCCATTGCCCATTCGGTGTTCACCAGCAGAATGTCTACTTCCGCTTTTTCCATGTTCTTTTCATCGTAAACCGGAAGCCGCCGGTATGCCCTTTGCAGGTCATATTCGGGGAATTTTTCCCACAAATGCGCGGCGACAAGTAT
>JAIROZ010000135.1 GCA_031257255.1 Spirochaetaceae bacterium
TCCTCTGCCGGCGTGGACTTTCCCTGAGGGGGTATTGAAAAAAGTACAGGCTTCTGCAACACTAAAGAACATGAAAACACTTTTTGAAAAACCGGCGGATATTGAGCGTAAATGGTACCTTATTGACGCCGAGGGTAAAAGTCTGGGCAGGATAGCCGCCCGCGCCGCGTCAATAGTGAGGGGCAAAGAGAAGGCATCTTTTCTTCCTAACGAAGAAGTCGGCGATTATGTCGTTGTAATAAACTGCGAAAAGGCGAAACTTACGGGACGCAAGACAGATAACAAACTGTACTATCATCATACGGGCTATCCCGGAGGGCTAAAGTCTGAAAACTATGCGCGGCTTGCGGCGCGTAAACCGGCAGCCCCGCTTGAGTTGGCTGTAAAGGGAATGCTGCCTAAGGGACCGCTGGGTCGTAAACTTTTTGGCAATGTAAAGGTATATGCGGGGGCGGCGCACCCGCACAAGGCGCAAAATCCGCAAATTATTGAACTATAAGGGGTTTATTGTGGAAAAAAAGAATTTAGGCATAGGAACAGGCAGAAGAAAAACATCTGTGGCGCGTGTCTACATACGCGATGGCAGCGGCACGATAACTGTAAACGGCAAGGATGTGGGGAAGTACTTTATTCAGGATGAACATGTCCGCATAGTACGGCAGCCTTTGCTTGTATGCTCATCGGACTCAAATTTTGATGTGCTGATAAATGTGTACGGAGGCGGAATCAACGGGCAGGCAGGCGCATGCCGTCATGGTATAGCGCGGGCGCTTTGCCAGATAGACGAAGCGAATTACCGTCCGCTCAGGAACAACGGCTTCCTTACACGCGACTCTCGTATGGTCGAGCGCAAAAAATACGGACAACGCGGAGCGCGCAGACGCTTCCAGTTCAGTAAGCGCTAAACAAAACAGCCGCTACCCATTGTCATAAGCGCTTGCCGGCGCTATCCTTATCAAGATGACTCTCCGTTTCCAGCCGGCGCGTAATATAGAGGTACTTTGCGCGGCGCTGCTTTTTTTTGCCTGCGTTAGCGCTAAGTCTCAACCATTGCCGGCGCAGTTTCCGGAGTCAGATAACATAGCATACGAAACAACCGGTAAATATTGGTTCGATTATGAATACGACTTAACTGAAGACGGCGGCGGCATAGACCCTTCATCAGAAAGAAATAACTACCAGCAGGTACAATACGAAGCGCCGGTCGGGCAGATAATGCTTGCGGCGGCGCAAGGCGCGGGGGCGGCGAATGAAATACGCCAATTGGTAGAAGCAGGTTCGCCATCCTCGCTTAGGCAGGCGCTTGCTCTCATAACGCAAAATAATGCGGCAAGCGTCGAATATGGGCGGGTAATGGGCGGCATTGCCAATACATTGCTGGAAAAGGTCTACGGCGAAGAACCGGATTCCATCATACATACCGATTTTCCTCAAACTCACAAATATGTCAAAATTATCCGGGATGGCGAGGCGGGGCGTTACACAGTGCCCTCATCGTCCAGTACTGACTACCTTGAACTCACGCTGCCATTTCTCGCGCTCTTAAACGAAACACAGATGAATAAACTTTCCGCCGCCATCCCCGATTTGGAAAAGGCAAAGCGCATAAACCCCGAAGGGGCGCTTGCCCCCTGCTTTTTGGGTATGCTGTACGAAAAAATGCCTCGTTTTTCAAGCGCCGCAAGCGAGTATAAAGAAGCGCTTGCCATAGCCCCGGACTGCCATGCGGCAACGCTCGGTCTTGCCAGAATAATGGCTGCGGACGGCTGGCAGGATGACGCAATAAATCTGCTTACAGGACTGGAACAGCGTTACCCCGATAACCTCAGCATAAAACGGCAACTTATCAGTATCTACATAAACGAAAGGCAATTCGACAAGGCAAATGCCGCCCTACAGCAGGCGCTTGCCCTAAAACAGCGGGACGGCGAATTGCTCTTGCTGCAAGCGCGGTACTTAATAGAACGCGGTCAGGCGGCGCAGGCTCAGTTTACTCTGGATGCCTACATTCAGTCGAACAAAGAAACCGCCGCATATTCGTACCTCCGCGCGCGCATAGCGGCAGAAGGCTACAACAACAGAGCGGCGGCGCTTAGCGTCCTGCGTCCTGTGCTCCGCGTCTATCCAAACGACTTTGAAATCCGCTTATATACTGTAAAATTGCTGCTGGAATCAACAAATGAGCAGGAATATGCCGAAGGCAGGAGTATGCTTGCGGCGCTGCTAAACAGCGCGGGAGGAAGCGCTTATTCAGGAAACACCGTTTCCACAGGATATTCCGAATTGCTGGAACTTGCCGTTCAGGACGCGATACGGCGCTCGGATTGGAATGCGGCAAAAAATTACCGCGACCAAATCCCGGAAGAACGCTTGAATTCCCGCGACCTGCTAAATTCGTACGAAATTGAGCAGGGATTGGGCAACAAACGCGGGGCGCTTTCTTATGCCCGCCAGATGCGCGAAAAATACCCGGACAACGAAGACGGGAATATAGCGTACATTACGGCGCTCATCGAAGCGGGGCAGAAGGCGGAAGCCTCCCGCGTAATTGACGAGCGGCTTTCCAAATTGGGCGCGGGTTCTTTTAAGAGCCGCTATTATTTTTTGCGGAGCCGTCTGCAGACAAAGGAAGATGATATGCTCGGCGACCTCCGTTCCGCGCTGTTTGAAAATCCGCGTAATCTGGACGCGATAATTGCCTTGTTTGAATTTTATGACAAACGCGGCGATGAGCGCCGCGCAGTTTACTATCTTAAACAGGCGGCGGCGTTGTCTCCCGCAAATTCCACAGTTAAAAATTACGAGAAGAAGTATGCCGGCAAATTGTAAACGCCGCTTTGTGTTCCTTTGCGTGTCTTTTATGCTGGCATCCCGCGTGTCCGCGCAGACCGGTTTTTATACCGACCTTGCCTTTCAGTATGTATCAAATACATTAAACAGCATTGCAAAAGACAAAGTACAAGGCGCGGAACCGGCGCTCAATTTTAGTTTTAGATTTTTTGACAGAATAGGCGTAGGGGTTTCCACAAATTTTAGCCTTGGCTTTTACAGCATTTATGGAAGTTTATCGGGCTACAGTCTGAACCCGCCGTTTTATACCACTAAAGATGTAAAAGAATATCCTATATATCGCTTTGATATACAGCCGTATATTTTTCTCTCGTTTCCGGTTACATCGTGGGTTGAATTTGGAATAGGCGCGGGTCCCGAAATCAGCATATATCAATATATGTTTAATTCTTACCACGAAGAAACAAATGGTGAAGGAACTTCCCGTGAATTGATAGGTACGCAGGCTATAGGGCTTGGGCTTATGCCGCAGGTGCAATTTACAATATACGAGCGCATAGTATTCGGCATTCGTTTTCATATAGTTCCGGTTACATTCTCCGGGCGCACGGTATATGTTTATCATTATGAAAACGAAAAACTAATGGGTTACGATTCGTTTGAAAAAGAAGGATATGATATTCAAAATACGATATTCAAGTTTGCTATCTTTGGCGGCTATCGTTTTGGCAGAGCCCGTTACCGTTCCAACTATGAGTATTAACAGGAAGCGTTACAAATCGTTTTCTTTTAATTCTTTTTTTATTTCTTCGTATAGAGCCTTTGATTTTTCGAGCAGCGGTCCGGGTTTGCCTTTTGATGATTTTCCAAGCCCGAACATTTTTGCCACATTGCGTCCCAATTCATCAAGATTTTTGCGCCGCGTCTGCGGATTATTAAGTTCCCCGTATTTGTATTCAAGATATGCCGCAAGGTAGAGCACCCCCTCGTAGCCATAGTTCTGGTCGGTATCTGGACCCAATTTGAGCCCGCCAAGCGGTTCCTTGCCGGTTATTTCGCGTTTTATTGCCTGCGCGTAAAAAAAACGCGCTTTTTTCTTAAACATCACGGAAAGGTAACCGAAATGCTGCTCAGGATATTTTTTTTCCATATCTTCGAGCAGCCAGCCGGCGCGTAATGCGGCAATTCCCTGTTTTATAGCGGGCGAAAATTCCGGCGGAAAGAAGTCGTAGCATACAAGCGTGAGGTACTGCGAGAGCGCCCCGGAAACAAGGGTGCGGTTTTCGTAAAAGTCAACTTCCGGGAATATGAGCGCGGCATCCGCTTTGCGTTTGCGTGTATTGTCTATCAAAAAATTTGTTTTTTCTTCCGGCAATTTGAGGAAGTCGTCCGGGAGGGCGGCGTACCAGCAGGACGGGCAGACGGTCGCCTGATAGGCGAGCGGGTATACATCGCCGTACTTTGCGGAAGTTTCGTATAAGCGGTGCAATTCATCGGTTAATTCTCCGGCAATTTGCCGCCCGCTGCCTGTAAGAAGTTCCTCGCGGCGAAATTCATTCTCGCATACAGGACACATTATTGGGTCTTTGGAGTAAAAGGAAATCTTTAACGCGCTTTCCGGCTTCCCGCCCGGTTTTTTCCGAACCATTTTGACCAGTATATATCAAAAATTCACGGCTGTAAAGCATTTACAATAGAGTTGTTCGGGTTACCGAACAACTCCAATTTGTAGAAAATCCTTTTTTTTTACCTCAAATATGCCGATAATGAAGGTATGAGAAGCGGGATTGTGCCGTCAATTTTATGTACGGCGTTTTTTTTTGGTTTGGGAGTTAGCGGAGCATCCGCGCTTGGGGAAGAAAAAATCACGATAGGCGGTAAAACCGGCTGGGGTTTGATTGCGGGTATGGAAAGCCTTACCCGCCTACAGCGGATACGCCCCCGTGAAGTGCTTGCATTGTCGTCAAAAAGCGTTAAAAATGCGGATATTATCGACATGGAACTTTCGTTTGATGAAGCAAACGGAAAATTCAACGATACATCCGGCAATTATGCGCTCATTCGTGGAAGCCATGTTCAAAGCGCAAAGGAAGGCTGGGCGCGGCATGGAACGGGCGCGGCTTTTTTTCCGGGAACGCTGGTTGTTACGACAGCGTCAAACGGCGCGTCTTCCGGGACGGGCACGGCGGCAACCA
The DNA here is from genome assembly GCA_031257255.1 of Spirochaetaceae bacterium. Taxonomy (GTDB): domain Bacteria; phylum Spirochaetota; class Spirochaetia; order Treponematales; family Breznakiellaceae; genus JAIROZ01. Next base: position 4,986 of record JAIROZ010000135.1, read on the forward strand.
ATGCCGTACTCAGCATAAGAGCGGCAAACAACAGGGCTCTTTTTTCCGCAGGACGGAATTTAGAAGACTTTAGCATTGAATTCTGGTTGTACCCGGTTACCTTGGAAAGCGGCGAGCGCATTTTCGCGTGGAATGCCGCCCTGCCCGCGCTTGGTCAACAGACAATTTTGTGCAGAGCGGTAAAAAACCGCCTTGTTTGGGACTTTGATAACTTCTTTACCAGCGCCGGAAACGAAAATGCCATTCATGTTTCATTAGGGGCAAAAACAGCCATAGCGCCAAAAATATGGAGCCATCACAAAGTGCGCTTTGACGCGCTTTCCGGCAGCCTTGAATACTTTGCCAACGGCGTTCTGGAAGACATAGTTTACACACGCCGGCAAGGTACGCCTCATTCCGGCGGCATTTTGAATGGCGAAATCTATATGCCGCTTGTAGGCGAGCGGGGCAGTTTCTCTCTTGGCGAGCGCTACAACGGGCTTTTGGACGAATTCATCATTAAAGGAAGAGATAACCCTGACGATGACAGCGTAGGGTTTACCGGTACTGACGCGGCATACATTGATATGGACGAGAAAGCGCCGCCGCGCTACAAGAGCGAGGGGGGCAGTTTTCGTACAAGACCATTGCAAACGAGCGAATTTGAAAGCGCGATTCTTCAAATCAATGTAAAAGGCGGAAAGTTGCGTTCCGGCGGTACACGCAATTCCAGCGGCGCGGCTGTCTTGACAGAGCAGCGTACAAGCGGGGACTTCAAATTTGAAGGCGGGGCGCAAATAGCGTTCTTTGTCCGCTATTCTGACGATGCCTTTATGCTCAAATGGGAACAGTGGACATCTTTTACGCCGGGCAAGGCGCTGCAAAATGTCAACGGGCGTTTTGTGGAAATAATGGCAAACTTTTACCCTTCGGGAGACAACGAAGAAAGCCCTTTTATAGAAGAACTTGAGATAGTCTATCTGCCGGGAAAAAGACCCTCTCCCCCGGTTAATATTGTGGCGGTGGCGGAAAACGGCGCGGTAACTCTGCGCTGGAAGCCGCCTGCGGGGGACGGCGCTCCGGCAGGCGCGGTGTCCGGGGTTAAGCCGGCGGACATTGGCGGCTATCTTGTCTACTATGGGAGCGCAAGCGGCGAATATTTGGGCATAGGCTCGCGGGCGGGCGACTCGCCTGTAGACGCCGGGCTCGCAAACTCGGTGCGTATTGACAATCTTACTAACGGGGCGCTATACTATTTTTCGGTAGCGGCTTATCCAAAAGCCGGTGCCGCATATCCGGGGAATTTTTCAAAAGAGGTAAGCGCAAGACCGCTCAGTACGGAATTATATGACTAAATCAGCGCCGGCGGCCCTCATCGAAGAGCGGTCGTGTTTTATTGATACTTTTCCTTCGTTTGGTTTTACCAAAGAAAAAATCATTGCCGTCTGCGACCAGCCGCGCACAAACCCATCAGACCTGAACCGCCTTATCCATCTTGACCCCATACTTTTTTGCAAAATGCAATTTATTTACAACAGTTTCTATCCGCGCCAAAAGGACGAGTACATACCTATCGCTAAAATTATCACGATGCTGCATCTAAACACGGTGCGGAACTATGCCCGCGACTCGGCATTAAGCGCGGCGCGTAAGCCGGCGGCTCTTTCTCCAAAATTGGCGGCTGACGGGCAGCGGAAAGAAGAAATGCGCATTACCGCAGCGTTTGTCCGGGCTTACACCGCCCGCCTTATTGCCGGCGAATGCGGCATCGAAACGGAAAAACTTCAGCAGTATTATGCCGCAGGGCTTGTGTTCAACTTTGAAAGTTATATGAATGTGGGGCGGAAAAAATTGAGCGCGGACGAAGCCGCCAAATACTGGGATTTTTCTTTTATGATTTATGATGTCCTAAAATATAAAAATTCTTACAAAAAATATAACGGAGCGTATAAACATATCTTATACACAGCCGCCGCCGCAAGCGCGTTTGCTCAAAGCGCTGTTAAACAGAGGGACGCAAACCCCGCGCCGAAGCAGGATAAAAAAACACTGGATTTTTTAGGGATAGACGAAAAACTATTTGCCAAAATAAAACCGGCGGTTCAAAACGAAGCAAAAGCGCAGATAGCGTTTCTAAAGGGAGCCGCATGATGTTCAGTATAACGATATGGGGAACACGCGGCTCTATAGCCTGTCCGGGTCAATATACCAACGAATTCGGCGGCAACACGACCTGCCTCGAAGTTAGGGCGGACGGCAATGTATGCTGCGTTGACTTTGGCACCGGCGTCCGCCCATTCGGCGAATATCTTGAGGAACATGATTTGCCCGCAGGATTAACTCATATCAACTTTTTTATTACACATACTCATTGGGACCATATCATAGGCTTTCCAATGTTCAAACCGGTATTCATTAAAGGAATGAAGATAGACATTTATTCAACATATATGCCAAACGGAAAATCATTAAAAGGACTTTTACGCAACGAATTATCCTACGAATACTGGCCCGTAAATTTGCGCGAATTGAACGCCGACATAAGATTCCACCAGGTACGCGAAGAAACACTGCGCTTTCCGGGCGGGCTGCGCGTAATAACCCACTACTTAAACCATCCGGCTCCCGATTTGGGCTACCGCTTTGAATACGGCGGAAAATCCATCGTGGTTATCCACGATTCGGAGCCTTTTTTTAACCAATTTTTGCCTTTTAGCAAGGGCGGACGGGCTTCGTTTTTTGACATAGACGCGAGCCGCGAAGCGGCAAAGGCGGCAGAAGAAGGAAACGCAAAAATCATCTCATTTATGAAAGCCGCGGACATTGTAGTCTACGATGCTCAATATACCGAGGAAGAATACAAAACCGAAAAATTGAATTGGGGTCATTCCAGTTATCAGTGCGCCGCTCAGAATTCCATCGCGGCGGGTGTAAAACATCTATTGCTAAACCACCACGACCCCTCGCGCAGCGACAGCGAACTGCTGGCTTACGAAAAAAAATTAAAAAAAGAATATGGTTCACAAATAAATATTGATATGGCGCGTGAGGGGGCGTCTTTTAATCTATAAAAATGGCTGGAAAATGGAAATGAAATTTAAGAATTGTTTTTGCGATTTATCGTACATTAGTTTTTTTAGACGGGGTCCCCTTATTTTGCGCCTTGTCTTAGTCTGCGCGGTTGCGGCATACTTCCCGCTCGCCGCGCTTCCTTTATATGCTCCGTTAGGCACCGCATCCGGCGCGCTCGGCATAGCATTGCGGTCGCGGCTCTTTCCGCATAATGCGGACATGGGCGGCATGGAAACGATTTACGAGGAGCATGACGGCGGAGTATTCGCTCAGAATGCATCTTACAAAACCGAAGGCGAAGGCGAGGCATCAGCGCTTGCGGCAGGAGGCGTATTAGAGCCGGAGGAATTTTCCGTTTCAACGCCGCTTATCTTTTTTGCGCATACCTTGGAACGCGGCGATATGATAGGCAACCTAGCCATCAAATACGGGCTAAATGAAGGAACGCTGATTTCGCTTAACGGCATACGCAATACCCGCGCAATACAGGCGGGCAGAGCGTTAAAAATCCCCAATCAGGACGGGGTTATGCACAAAGTCGCCAAAGGCGAAACATTAGAATCCATTGCCAAACAATACAATGTAAAGCCGGAACCGCTGGTAAGCGCCAACGAATTGTTTGGCGAAAAGATAAATGCCGGCACAACGGTATTTGTACCCGGCGCAAAAATGAACGAAGCGGCGCTGCAAGAAATTAACGGCGATTTGTTTATACGCCCGATACGCGGCAGATTTACCTCCGCTTACGGCTGGCGGCGCAGTCCGATAACCGGCGCGCGGAGTTTCCACCGCGGCATAGACCTTGCCGCCCCGACAGGCACTCCCATAGGCGCGGGCATGGCTGGGCGTGTAACATCTGTGGGCTACAGCCCGGTATTCGGCAACTATGTGATAATCTCACACCATTCCAATTACCGTACCCTTTATGCCCACATGAGTTCAGTCCGAACGCGCACCGGCGCTTATGTCAGCACCGGGCAAACTGTGGGTTATGTGGGCAATACGGGGCAGAGTACCGGACCGCACCTGCACTTTGAGGTCTACAAAAACGGAGTTACGGTAAACCCGCTGCAGTTAATGCATTAGACGGATTAACCGGCGCTGCCCAAGGCGGGGCGCTCTATCAATATGAATTCTATGGCGGAAAAAATTCGCTTGAAAAAAAATAATTCGTGTTGTAATATACCTCTAAAGGATTTTATTGTTAGAAATGGTTGATTTGATTCCTGCCCACTATGAAGAATACGGCAAGGATGGTGTAAATAAAGATGAGATGGTATGCGCGGAGGCTCCGGGAAGGCTTTTTTATATGGGTGAGCATTGCCGCGCCGCAAAATCATTGGTATTAACTTCCGGCATAGACCGGGTTGTACGCATTGCCTTTAGCCCCCGCAGAGACGCCGCGCTCCGTTTTTACACGGCAGACACGAGCGAGCGCAAACGCACTACCACAGCGAATTTGCGCTACAGAAAAGAAGACCGGTGGGCAAACCATGTAAAAATCGCCTTCTGCCTTTTTGCCGAATTAGGCTGCGAAGTGGGCGGTTTTAATGTTACATTGACCACAGACATACCCCGCCATACGGGGCTCGGCTACTACATAGCCGTAGAACTGGCTTCCGCCGTAGCAATGCGTAAATTTTTCGGCGTAAGCATAAGCGACAAGGAACTTGTACACCGCCTCCATGCTCTTCATCTTAATTTTTACGAAAATGACGACAAACTGGTAGATATGCTTACAATTATGTACGCAAAGCCGGAGACCTACCTTGTTATTAACAGCGTAAGCGGCGCTGTAAAAAAGATAAAATCGCCTTTTTCGGGCTATTCCACGCTTCTTTTGGACTCGAAAGTTCCATGGTTCGGGATAGAAGGCGAACTTAAAGCGCGGCAAAAACTGCTTGTCCGTTCTATCGAGGCGCTTGCTTCCCGCAAGCCCGAATTTGACTTTAACGCCTATCCCACGGACGAAATTACCGCTATCATTGGCTCATTCGATGAGGAATTGCGAAGATGCTGTATGCACATCGTAAGCGAGATAGTGCGGGTCAAAAAAACGGCGCGGGCGCTAAAAGAAGGCGATACCGCAATGCTTAGCAAGATTTTTTTTAAGTCGCACGAAAGTTTACGCGATTTTTACGAGATTTCTTGTCCTGAACTTGACTGGCTTGTCAAACGGGCGCAGGAGACGCCGGGCTCAATGGCGGCGCGTATGACCGGCAAGGGTTTCGGCGGATGTACTTACGCGGTTCTAAAGCCGGAAACTGTTGATGAATACATATTCCGCATGGACGATTACGAGCGGATTTTCGGTTTTAGACCGTTAATATATAAAATCAAGCCCGCTATGGGCGCTAGGGTGATAAATTTATGAGAATACTTGCCACAAATGATGATGGTTACAAAAGCGAGGGCATTATTGTCCTTGCTAAAAAATTGCGTAAGGCGGGACACAAGGTTGTAGTCCTAGCCCCCGACCGCGAGCGTTCCTGCGCTTCCCATTCAATGACGCTTTTTGCGCCGGTTACCGTAAAACAAATTGATGATGAGACATGGGCTTGCTCCGGCACTCCGGTTGATTGCGCCCTTACCGGCGTATCGCCAAGTTTTGGTTACAAGCCGGAATTAGTAGTTTCCGGCATAAATTCCGGCTCTAATTTGGGGATAGATGTGGTATTTTCCGGCACTGTAGGGGCGGCGCGTCAAGCGGCGTTCCACAAGGTACCGGGCATTGCATTTTCACTATGCGGCTACCATGCGCCGTTTTACTGGGAACAGGCGGCAGACTGGGCGGCGAGTCATTTGGATGAACTGCTTGCCCTTTGGAACGAGGATGTTTTTGTCAATGTAAATATGCCGAATATCGAAACGATACCGGAAAAGCCGGAAATTTGCGCGCTTTCGGCGCGGCGTTACAAGGACGAAATTGTCATCAAACGCCGGAAACTAGGCGCGGCGCAATCCTGCGAGTTTGTTTTTAATGGATTTGAAGAAGAACGCTATGCCAACAACGACCGCGATGTAATAATGCATGGCAAGGTTGCTGTAACTCCGGTGCTTTTAGAGCCGGCAACAACCGTTAAGACCGAACCATTTTGAGCCGCAGGCTGGGACTTTGCGGCAAAACCGTTTCGGCAAGAGCCTTAATCATAAAACAGGCACAATCCAAACACTTGCACCGCGCCGTTTGCCTTTAATACTTCCGCGCAACTATTAAGTGTAGCGCCTGTTGTGTAAACATCATCAAACAGTATTACCTTTTTTCCAGCCAAAGCCCCGCGCCGGCAGCAGGCGCTTGGAACTATGCGTCCTTTTAGATTGACAAGCCGTTCCGCCCGTCCCAATTCTTTCTGACTTTTTGAAGGAAGCCTGCGGAGCGCCCGCATTACCGGAAATTTATGTTCTCGCTCCAGTATGCGGGCAAGCGCTTCAACATGGTCCCAGCCTTTTTCTTTAATTCTAGCCCGCCGCGCCGGCACCGGTATCCAGACCAAGCCGTCCGTGCCGTCTGTTGTGCCGTTCTCTGTACCGGCGGTGCCGTGCGCCGCCGCCGCTGCCAATTTGCCGGCAAAAAACCGCGCAAGCATTCTGTGTTTGCCGAATTTATAGGCGCTCAAAATGGCGCGCCATTTGTCTATGTACGGATACAGCACAAGGGCGCGGTCATAGCATGGTTTGCAGCCGTTGTTTTCTATGTTTTTGCAGGAAATACAGGTTGATAATTCAGAAATGAGGGGTTTTCCGCAGCAAGCGCAGCGTTTTTCCGTCCAATCGAGTTCAAAAATGGCGGCGCAATCCAAACAGATGCCTGTGGATGCCTCTTTGCCGCCTGTAAGCGGTTCGCCGCACAAGGCGCAGCCAAGCGGAAAGCAAAGTTCCCGCGCAATGGATAATATGTTCATACCTGTCTATGCGCCGCTTATGCTCCACGCATTAAGTTAAGACCAGTTAGTATGCCAAGTTAAGTTTTATACCGAATTTATAGACATCGCCGTCATTTACAGAGCCGTCCAGCGAGGAAAGTTTTAGAATAAAGTAAAAGTCCGGCAGCAGGCGCAAATTGAGAACACTTACAGGATATGTAGAAAATTGCCAGCGCATTCGGAAGATAACTGAATGTAAAAATTGCGGGTATGTAAATCCCGGAACCATATCGTCAGGCTGGGTGCCCCACCATGCCCAGCGGTAGGCGGCGGTAAGTGAAACCCTGTTAAAATAAATATGAGAAATACTTTTTTGTCCTTCCAGCGATATAAGTTTTACTTCGCTTTCTCCTCCGGCAATGTAACGCAGCGTCTTTGGAATTATGTCATAACTGTATTCAGAAACTGATACATCAGAAAAATATGTTCCTGTAAGAACAGTGCTTCCGTGTATATACATTAAGTCTTCTGAATAGGTGCCGTACAATGTCTGTTTTATGCCAAACAAGCGGATAAGCGGCAGCGGCTCAACAGCGGCTTTAAGGATGCCTTCAAATACCGGATGAGCGCTGTCATTAAAAATTTGCGTATACATATATGCTCCGGCGGAAACGCCGCTGCCAAAAGTTTCCCACAGGTGAGCGGACAAATTGGTTAATATCAAGCCTGCCATAATATAGAAACTTCCCGGAGTGATGCGCTCCCAGTTATAGGCAGTGCCGCCCGGAACTACACTGCCTGTATAAGGTTCAGGCGAGGGAATATAATGATACGAAGCAAGTCCGGGCTCAAAACGCAAATCAAAGCGCCCGACTCCGATGGGAAATTTAAAATTCAAATATATTCTGGCATTGATGATACGCCATTCTTTTTGTCCTTCTTTTTTTACTTTACTAACATCGTCTTTGTAATAAAAATAAATAGGGAAGCCAAACGAAAAATTTATCCATTGAATATCCAGCGGTACAAAACAATACTCCCAGTCATAATAAGCCTGTAAAAAAATCAGGTTAGAATCGAAAGGGTCTGATATATAAAAAAATCCGCCAAGTCCGCGAACTTCCGGGGTGGGGCTGTTAATATTCGGAATGTAAGGCAGCGGCACCCATAAGTTTAAGGGATTGAAGAAACGAAATAATGTATCAATTTTGTGATACGGCTGCCATTGACTCATTATGGAAGCGGTAAGAATATCGCCGTCCGGCGCGGCATTGGGGGCATTTACAGGCTGTTTAGCGTCTGTTCCGGCGCTAAGTCCGGCGGCTGCGGCGCGGGCGGTACTCCAGCGCTGCCCGCTCAAATTAAGCGCAATTATATCCCGCGAATTTTGCGCCGTATCAAATTTGCCGTCTAAAAAAGCAAGCGCGTCCCGTGTAGAAAATGCCGCCTTGTAATAAATCTTTCCATCTGCCAGTACAGGCTGATGAATCCCGCCCCAATAATCGGTACGCAAAAAATACGCCGTGCCGGTGTTTGTCGCGCCGGCAGCCGCCGCGCCGCCGCCGCTTGAACCGGGTCTCCCTAAAATAATTTCGCCCGCTTTACTCATCCTGTCGTTATCATTGTACTGAAATATCAGTCTTCCTTCGGAGAAGCGCAAATTTCGTACATAAGTCCAGTATGAGCCTGATTTGCCGTCTGTAAGACTCCACGCCGCTTTTTGATTGTAATCAAAAATGGAAATTTCGCGCCTGCCTTTTTCGGCTGCTATAAAAGCAAACCGGCTCTCATCAAGCGGCGCTATATCGCCATACACCAACTCGGCATTTCCATAAAGCAAAATTTCATCGGCGCTTTTTTTGCCGAACGGGCGGTACGCAATATTTGTTTTATGATTTTGAGATACTATGCCTATAATTCCATCGCGGAAATACCGCGCCTGATATATTTTTTTGAATACACGCCCTGTGGCAAATCCATTTTTTGTGTTGTATTCTATGGCGCGGGCTTCCGATAACTGCCCCGTATTTGCGCCCGGTCTGCGGTATGCCGACACAAGCAGGCGCGAGCCGTCCGGCGATACATCAAGCGCGTAAGCGGCAGACGGAGAAGCGCGGAGCGCTTTTGTCTTGTGTGTAACCGTATTGTAGACATATATCTTTCCGGCAGATGTCTCCAAAAAATATACATATATGCCGCTGGAAGCAACATCCGCTATTGAGGTTACCTCACGCTTACGCTCAAATACACAATTGATACTTTTATTGACATCTGTATCAAGTTTTATATAGTCTTCAAAATCTTTCCATTCATCTAAAATCTTCCGGTTGTATACTTTTTTGAATATATAATAAAATCCATTGTTGTACTTAACGGGCGAAAAATGAAAAGCGCTTCCAGTCCCGCGCCACAACTCGCGGAATTTTTCCGCGCCGTACTTTTTGATGAGGTACGCGCAAAAAAGTCCTCCGTAGTAATAATAAACATTGCCTCCCGGCGGCAAATCCCAGGCACCCTCGGCGGCAAACGGCGTCTTAAAAGCGCCTTCCAGTATATCGCGGCGCAGGAATTCCTTTACAAGCGGGTCATTTGCCCTGCCGTATATGCCGCTTTCTTCCGGCAGCATACTCTCGGCGGCAACCGCCGCCCCCTCTATCATAAACCAGGGCGCGTTAAAGGCAAGCATATTTACCCAGCCGCCGAATACCTTGTGCAGCGCCTCCTGTACCTTCCCCCGGCTTTCCGCGCAGACAGCATGTGTAAGTTCGTGGGTAAAAAGGCTTACTATTGTATTTTCGTAGACGGTAAAGTCCAAAAATTCGGGCGTGTCAAAAATGAGTATGTGAGGGTAGGGCACCGGGTTCATATAGCCGTTTACCTCGTCTGTGTGCGGCGTTATGGAAACCGCGATGCGCCGCGTAAGTTTAACGCCTATCAACCCGCTTACACGCTCGTAAATATCTTCCGCACGGCTTACCAGAATACGCGCCGTCTCCTCAGATTCCGGCGGATAGATGAACTCAAAATGCCCGGTAGTAACAGTCCTTAAGTTTGTAAATGGGCGGAAGTTCTGCGCCGGAAGCGCGGGGGCAAAGCAGAAAAAAACTAAAAGCGCCGCCGCCCCGCGCCCCAGCCCAGCCGCCGGTCTTTTGCCGCAAAGGTTAGAGAGCAGGAACGCGAAGAGCGCGGCAAGCAAAAAAAGATGCCACATTGGAACAGCCTCTTCCCGGTAGTTCCACGGGGAGTCGCCTATGGCATCCGTTATTTTTAACAGCCGGCTGCGGGCGCTCTCTTCGCTGCCGTCTATGTACGCGCCGCCTGTCAATGCCGATGCCCGCATAAGAACATCCTGCCTAAGAGCGCTTGTCCATTGTGCCGACCCGCCGTTTGCTTTTACAGCCTGAGCCCCCTCAGTTTGCGGTATGTCTTCAGTTTTGGGCACATCCGCTCCCTCAATACTACCCAGCCCCACGGTGTACAGCGTTATCCCGTTCTCCTTTAATTTTTCGGCGGCGCTTACAAGCGAGCCCGCAAGCGCGTCTCCGTCAGAAAAAAGCACGATGATTTTTTCCGCCGCAAACGCATCGTCAAACGCGGCGGATGCCGATACGAGCAGGTCTTCGAGGTTCGTCCCCCGCGCTGTAACAAGAGAAGGCGAGAGGGATTGCAGCAAACTGAGTACCGCCTCTGAGTCCGAAGTGAGCGGTACGGCAAGGTAGCCCTTCCCCTTTCCTATGGCGAGCGCGAAGCGGAAGTGTTTTTCCGCCGGTATCAGCGCCTTTGAATTCGTTTTTATACCTTCTATCGAAGCATAGACAAATTCCGAGGCAAGGGCGCGGGCGCGTTCAAGACGGGATTGCTTTGCGCCGCCGCCCGGCGCGGGCATACCCCAGTAAAAACTTTCCGGCGGCATATCGCGCAGTTCCATACTCCGCGATATGTCTACCGCAAGGGCGATGTCCGCGCCGCGCCTGTGTTCGCGTACAAGGTGTTTGCCCATGCGCGGAGACGCCAACGCCATTATCGAACAAACAATGAATATCAAAAAAAACAGGCGCGAAAAAAAATAACTCCGCGCAAGAGCGCCCCCTTCAAATATTTCCCCCATTTCCCCCCTCTCGCCCATTTTGCCCCTCTCGACTTCTCCGCGCATAAGCAACTTTTTTACCGCCGGATAGCGCGTCAAAAAATGATAAATAAAAAGCGCGATAAAGAGCGGCACCGTCAAAAGAAAGTTAAAAAATTGAGGATGTTCAAAATTTTGAAAGAGTATCCCGGAAAGCGCCCCCACATTCATAAAAAAGCCCCCAAAATCAATCTGCGCCAGAAGTACGGCAGGCAGAGCAGCGCAAGACCCGTCACTATAAATGGAAAATGAATGTTTTGCGCCCGCTCCGTTACGGCGGAACGGCTTATATATACCTGTTTGCTGCCCAGTGTGGAAAATGCCGATTTAAGCGCGTCCAAAGTCGGCGCGGCAATAAAAATGCCGCCGCCCGCTTCGGCAATGCGGGCTAGTACCGCTTCGTCATAATGCGAATCGAATGTCCCGGAACGCCTTAATCCGGTGCGCGGGTCGGTATAGTCAACCGGCACCTCGCCGGAAGTCCCTACCGCAAAAACAAAAAAACTATTTTCGCCGGACGCGCCCGGCGGCACAGCGTCCGCCGGCTTTAGCGCCGTGTAGCGCAGCGCGGCGGCGGCTGTTTCCGGGTGGACGGCGCCGGCATTATTTTCGCCGTCCGTTATCAATGCCACCGCCTTTACCCCGGCGCGTGAAGACGAAAGATGAAGCGCCGCCGTTGCCAGCCCCATACCGAGCGCCGTGCCATCGCCGAATTCGCCTAGTTTTATATTCTCCAGCCTTTTTTCCAGTACAAGCCGGTCTGTTACCGGCGGCAAAAGCAAGGCGGCATCATTGCCTACCGCGACAAGCCCTATGGCATCGGCAGGGCGTTCCCGCGCAAAATCCACAATCAATTCCCGCGCAGTGTCAAAGCGGCTTTTGCCCGCCATATCCAGCGCCGCCATGCTGGGACTGCAATCAAGCACAAAGAGTATGTCCGCGCCCCTGTCCAAATACACTATCTGCCGGGAAATCAAGCGCGGTCCGGCGGAGGCTATGAGCAAAACAAAAACGCCCGCCAGTTCCATAACAAAAGCCGCCTGCTGCATCCTGCTATGCGCCCGCCCCGCCTTAAAAGTAGGTCCGCCGGGCGCTCCGAGCGAAAGCGTAAGCGAAAATAGCGGCTTAAAAAAACGCCGCAGCGCAAGCGTAAGCACCGGCACGGCAAATGCCGCAAGCACAAGAATCGGGCGGATAAAATTCAGGTTCATACATTCTTCCTTGCAAAGTACTCCGCGCCGCGCACACGCCCCAGAATTTCGGCTATCACAACCCAGTACTCCTGCGGCACTATCGACCCAACCTCAACTACAGGGTAGAGGTCGCGGGCAAGCGGCTTGTCTTCCACCACCGGCACATCGTTTGCCAGCGCCGTCCGCCTTATTAGCAATGCCTGCTCATCCTCACCTTTTGCGAGAACATGAGGTCCGGGCAGCGTATTGTTGTACTCCAGCGCTATAGCAAGGTGGGTCGGGTTTGTAATAACAACATCCGCCTTGGGAACGACACGCCCTATGTTCATAAGTTCCCTCATTCTTTGCCGTATGCGGGCGCGTACCTGCGGGTCGCCTTCAGTTTCCTTCAGTTCCCACTTGACCTCTTGCTTAGACATCTTGAGGGACTCACGGTGCTGCCAGCGTTGTACAAGATAGTCGGGTATCGCAAGCACGAGCAGAAAGAGCGCGCTGATAATAAGAAGGCGGAGCGCCAAGCCCGCTATCGTTTGTACGCCGAGCATTAGCGATGCCGTTTGCAGGTTTGCTATCTTGCGGTGTTCAGAATAAATGAGGAAGAACGCCGCCGTCCCGATAACGGCAATTTTGACGACCTGCTTGAAGAAGTTGAACGCGCCGAATGGCGAGAATACCGATTTCTGAAAGAACGCGGCAAAATTCGGTACTATTCTGTTCCATTTGAAGGTGAGCGTCTTTGTTGTAAAGTGAATACCGAATTGCGCCAAGTCCTGACCGATATGAGCCGCCAGCGCCGAAACAAGCGATACCAAAATGATAGGCAGCGCCAGCCGCGTAAAGTACCGGAATATTTGCAGAACAATAACGCTGTCCTTTACCGGGTCGAGTTCCACAGCGCGTGTAAGAAAAAACCTGAGCATCTCAACACAAGTACGAAGCATCCCCGGCGCAAGAAACAACAACGACAAAGCCGGCAATAGAAGCACAAGCGCGTCAATCAATTCCTTGCTCTTAACAGTCTGCCCTTCTTCCTCACGGGCACGGCGCAGTTTGCGCTCGGTCGGCTCTTCTGTGCGCCCCTCATCCTCCGCCGCAAACCATTGCAAGTGGATGCGGGTAGTGAGTAGTGGGTAGTGAGTAGTGGGTAGTTGTTGGACAGTGGGCAGTTGGCGGACAGTGGGTAGTTTTTTGTATGGGGAACCGG
>JAIROZ010000179.1 GCA_031257255.1 Spirochaetaceae bacterium
CCACCCCCCCCCCCCCTGGCGGGGGGGGGGGGGCCCCCCCCCACACAAAGATTATATCGCGCCGCCATCCCCATTAATATGATAAATAACATTGTTTAAGTCAAGCGGTTTTTGAAAAATCTCTGAACCAAGGAGGCGTACTGATCCCTCAAGCCTTCCCAATAGGGGACATTTCTACTTTGCGTTGCCCAGCAATTTACAAAGTTTTTGTTGACTTTCAACTAAACCAGTCATATACTATGGTATGCCCATAAACAACTTATGGGGAAACCGTAAAGTAACGGAATTACGGGTAGATATTACTTATCGCAACAAAACAAAGGAGGCATGAATGAAAGAACAAAGAATCCGCGGGGCTTGGTGTAACCTGCTGTCCGCAATAGCGGTATGCTGCGCGGCATTAGCGGGCGCATGCGCTCCGGAAGTAGCGGGGCGTACAAATCCGCCGGTTTTAACGGCGCTTTGGTTTACCATTGACGGCGAAACTCAAAAAGAGGATGAGCGAAATTCCGTTTTGGAATTGATAGACAAGGAAACCGGCGAACCGGTAGTCGAATTTAATGGGAATTTTATTGTTTACACGGCAATATTGCCGGAAGGAAATACGCCTAAAATAAAAATAAACGCCCAAGCGAGCGGGAATTCAGAAATAACCTTTAGCCACGAAGATATTTTTACGCCTGTTCAAGACGGAACTACCATTATAACGATAACGGACAAGACAAATTATTGGAAACCCAGACAGTACATAGTTATATACTCCTCAAAAGAATTCGCGGGCGGGGCGGAAGAAGCCGAAGTAAACAGGGCAATGCTTACCAGCGTTACGCTGTCCGCCGGGAGTACAGGCGAGTTGACCGGAGGGCTTTTTGACAACGGTACGAGGAGTCAGGCGGTAAATTTGCCCGCCGGGATAACTTCGATAACTGCGGCGGCAACACCGGAAGAAGGCGGCTCTGTTGAATACAGCAAGAAAGTAAAACCTCTGCAACTGGCGGAAGGGGGGCTTACCACGCTGTCTATGTATGTAAGCAAAGCAGGCAAAAATCCGTCTACCTATACTCTGTTCTTTTCTGTACCGTCCGCAGGCGGAGATGAGCCCGCGCTCATGGCGGTTCCTTTCAAAGCAAGGTATGTTACCGGGCAGAGCGTTCAACCGAATGACCTTGCTGTATACTGCCGGGGAGCGGACGGAATTACCGTAAAAGTTCCCACAGGTGAATTTAGCATTAGCCCCGATGGCGCGCTAACAACGCCCGGCGAGCAGACAATAACGGTAACAAATTCAAACTTGGCAACGAGTTACAAGGTTCTGGTAACGAGTCCTCAGGCAGCGCCATCTCCGCACATCTATATAACGGGCGGCGCTTTTCCTGAAAATGCGCGGATAACTTACACCAATGGAGTATCGTGCGATGCGGCAGCGGAACCGCCCATAAGCGGGTATTCCATGGTTTATACATGGGCGCGTCCCGCAGGCATAACGGATGGGGACTTTATACGGAAACTTAGCGCCGGAGACAAGGAAATTTTGCTTGGGCGCAGGGACAACGAAATAATAGTCCTTAATCTGGACGAAGAAGCAAACATAGACTTCCGTCCCGCCGGGACATCCGGCTATATACCGGTAGGCAGTTATGCCGAATTTCAGTTGATAAATAGGGATGCCGAAGCCCGCTCAAAGAAGTACAGACTGGAGAGCGACCTTGACTTTTTGGGGAGAGCGCCTGCGGAGGAAGGCGGAGTCTGGACGGGCGAGGACTGGATGCCGATAGGAACTTACGCATTCATACGAAATAATCCGCAGCCTACAATAGATGCCGCATTTTCCGGTGAATTTGACGGCTTAAGCCATTCTATTTACAACTTGTATATCAACAGACCGGAGGGGCGCGCAGCACTGTTCGGAACTATCTATAGCGGTGTTATTATCAGGGATATTCATATTGTCAGCGGCAGTGTGTCCGGCGGCAGCTCGGCAAGCATCTCCAGTTATGGTACTTGGCATATTTCTGACAACCGGCAATTGCCGCCTCCTGAGATTATCAACTGCGCAAACGGAGCATCTATAAACGGCAATAGCGCCTCCGGTATAGGCAGCAGCGGTAACGGAAACATTATCAACTGCTACAACTCAGGCGCGATAACAGGTATATACGGCGCGTACGGCATAGGCTCCGGCGCTAACATTATCAACTGCTACAACGAAGGCACAATTACAGGCGGGCGGGATGCCGCCGGTATAGGCAGCGGAAGTGATAATAACTTTATCAACTGCCATAATTCAGGGGCGGTGTCGACGAGTATATACGATTCGGGAAATTTTAACGATGTAGATAGATGCTTTACAGCCGGCATAGCATCATACACCACAGGTTATATTATTAACTGCTCTAATTCCGGCACAATAACGGGCGCGGCAGTAAGCGGCGGCATAGCGGGAAAAGTCGGAAAAATAATGTTAGGCAGCAATACCGCGAAAAGAACCATTACCGCCTGCCAAAATAGCGGCACGGTAACTTCAACATCGTCTGCGGGCGGCGTAACCGGCTTACTATGGTATGGGGCAGCCATGACAGCCTGCTACAATACCGGGGAGGTAAGCGCGGCGCTCGATGCCGGAGGACTTACAGCCGTAAACACGCTGTCAACTATAGAAGCCTGCTACAGTACAGGAAAGGTAACAGGCGGAATATCATCGGGCGGCATAGCAGGCTTTTTTGTAAATCCCTCAGAAGAACTAATAGAACAGAATCAAGACACCCTATCGACAACGCCTATGCCTAAAGCCTGCTACTGGGATAGTTCCACTCCCGGAGCGCCCGTCTACGGCGGGAACAAACAGACGACTAGTTCAACTTCCTCGCTGTTTCACGAAATCGAAGAGACGCTTTACGGCAGCGAATACGGCATGGAAGCATTTAACGGGGCATCCGGTTTTCCAAACCTTAGCGCAAAAGTTGGCGTAGACGAAAATTATGCCGAATGGGGAACCGGCACCGGCAATGAAGCGGGCGCTTATTGGAAAGCAGGCACCACATCAGGCGGACAACTGCCAAAGTTGTGGTGGGAGACAAATTAAAACGCTTTGCGTTTTAATTTGTCTCCCCGGAGTTTGCGCTTTGCGCTTTGATGGAGAAAATATGAATAACAAGATTAAATTATCAGGCATTGTATTAGCGGCGGTATTTTTTTGCTCGTGTAACGAAATACAAGAAATAGTTTCGGGAAAGCCGCCTATGCTAACATCGCTTTCTTTGACCATAGAAAATGAAAACGAGGCGGACGCGAAAAAATCCGACACGGAAGAGTCCACACTTGTGCTGATAAACGCGGAAACCGGCGAGCCGGTAACCGAATTTGACGGAGAGGAAGGAATCTACAAGGTGATGCTTCCGGCAGGGAAAACGCGGCAAATAAAGATAAATGCCGAATCCCCCGGAAACTCTACGGTGTCGTACACTCCCCAGCAGATTTTTACTCCGGTTAAGGGCGGCACATCCAGAATAACGGTAACAGACAAGAATAATTTTTGGCCCCCCAAAGAGTATGTAATTATGTACGACCAGGTATTCTTTGACGAAACCGGCAAGGAAGATACATCCGGCAAAGCGGTGCTTACAAGCGTTACGCTTTCCGCCGGCAGCGCGGGCGCGATAACCAACGGACTTTTTGACAACAACGCCATGAGTCAGGCGGTAAATCTGCCTGCCGGGACAACTTCGGTAACGGTGGCGGCAATGCCGGAAGAAGGCGGCTCTGTTGAATACGGCAAGAAAGTAACTCCGCTGGAATTGAAGGGCGCTCTTACACCGCTCAATATTTATGTCTCCAAAACAGGCAAGAGACCTTCTACCTACACTTTGCTTTTTTCCGTGCCGCAGGCGGGCGCGGTCGAGACGGCGATTATAGCCGTTCCTTACCGTACTCAATATATGGTAGGCGAAACCATTGACACAGAAAGCGGGCTTGATGTGTACAGACAGGGCGCGGACGGGATAACCGCAAAAATCGACAAAAATGAATTCAGCATAAACCCCGCGTCATTTTCCACAGCGGGAGAACAGACTGTAACGGTAACACATTCAAATTTGACAACGAGTTACAAGGTTTGGGTAATGAATACGGCGGATGCCGCCAGTGTCTGGGTGTATATTCGCGGCGGATTTTCGGGACAGAAAATAAGCGTTGTCTATGCTGAAAACCGGCGCTTACTCGATTTGACATTAAAAACCGGCGCGGGAGGCTGGAATATTTATGCGGGCGAACGCCCGGAAGACATACCAAAAGGCAGCGTTGTACGCAGCGTTAGCGTGTCAGGCTGGGAGCACTTACTTGGGCGCAAAGACGACGGAATTGTCTATTTGCAACTGGATGCCGGCGGAAACCTGCAATTCCGCCCGGAAAATAACGGCTATTTACCAATAGGCTGCTATGCTGAACTGGCTATGGCAGGCAGCAATTTATCAGCCCGGTACAAATACAAGCAGGATGCGGACATCGACCTTTTAGGGCACGAAAAATACCCCATAACGCAGGCTTGGACGCCCTTGGGCAATACGCCTAATGTATTTGCCGGCACTTATGACGGAGACGGTCATTCCATAGATAACATCGGCATTAACGCGCCGGAGACCTATTATGTAGGGCTCTTTGGACGGATGGGCGGAATTGTAAAGAATGTCCGTGTAAGCGGCTCGGTAACCGGCGCTAGATACACAGGCGGCATAGCGGGCGAGGTAGCCTCCGGCGGCATTATTTCTAACTGCAGTTACGCGGGCAGTGTAATAAGCAACAGTTTCACCAGTGTTTTTACAGGCGGCATAGCGGGTGTTGTTACATCAGCCGGAAGTATTAGCGGCTGTCATAATTTATCAGAAGTAAACGGCTATGTGCTCGTAGGCGGCATAGCGGGCGCAAATTATGGAAATATTTCCGCCTGCCGCAATACCGGCAATATAATTAGTTATTTTAGAGGATCATCTCTGCTGAATTTTGATGACTATGAACTTGCGGCAGCGCCCGGCGCTTTTCCACAAATAGGATACGGCTATGCTTTTTACCTTGCGGGATTTCCAGTTATGGGACCCATCTATAAGTATTACCTTGGCGGCATAGCGGGTTACAATGGAGGCAATATTAGCGCCTGCTACAACATAAGCATGATTCTTTATGCTGATTATCTTTATTATGAAACATTTTTTGTAAATCATTTTAATATAGGTATCGTGGCGGGTTATAATGGCGCTAACGGAACAATTTCCAATTGCTACTACTATAAATACATTGTAAATAACAGGGCAAATTTTCAAGGCACTATTTACTACTCTGATAACTATAAAGTCATAGACAATAAAGGCGTAGGCAAAGAGGCAGAAAATTCGATGGATTCCACCAGTTATGATAACGGTACAATTGGATTTAGCGCGGCATACAACGAAACGAATTTGCCGGAAAGCACCCTAACCTCTCCCCCTGTTATACTCGATGAACCACTCGCGGCGGCAGCCTTCCCCGATGTGTCCGCCATCACCGGCTGGGAAACAAGCGCGAACGGCGCATCCGGCTATTGGAAGCCGGGCACCACAGTAGGCGGAAGAGTTCCGCTTCTATGGTGGGAGACAAATTAAAACGCAAAGCGTTTTAATTTGTCTCCCCGGAGTTTGCGCAAAGCGCAAACTCCATGATAGTGCTAGACGCAAAGCGTTTTAATTTTGCAATGCCTTACGCGATTTGGCTTTCTTCACCGCTTCTATAAATGCCGGCAAATTGCCGCCCGTGCGCTTGTATACCTCTTCCAAATACGATGAGCCCTCGTAGTAGAGCGCATATAATTGAAAATAAGCGTTGTTTACAGGCAATTCCTCAAAAAAGCGATAATTTTCGGATGTAAAAAGCGTCTCGTATCCGGCGGCAAACCGCGTTTTGGACGCGGCAATACACTCTTCTTTTAGCCGCAATTTTTCTTCCCCCGGAATATCACGGCTGTAAATTTTGTCAAGTTCGGCGCGGACACCCTTAACAAAAGCGGCAAAGCCGGCATTCTCTTTTTTCCGCCGGGCGGCGGCTTTTAGTTCCTCAGAATCCGCGCCGAATCTGCTCTCCACATAGAGCCGCGCCCCCATGCTCCCCACAAATTCGGCAACTTCCTCATTAAATTGCACCTCATTTTTAATAAAGACTGTCGCGTGGAAAAGTTCGTGTATCAGCAAGTCCGCAAGTTCATGGACCGAATAATCACGCATATATGAATAAAGCGGGTCGCGGAAAAAGCCGAGCGTGCTAAAGGCGTCCACTCCGCGCACCCACACATCCAGCCCCTTCGCTTTGAGTTTGTCCGCCTCTTTGCGGGCATCTTTTATGTTGAAAAAGCCTTTGTACGGGACGCGCCCCACTATGGGAAAGCGCCATTCGTAGGTTTTGAATCTGCCGGCATCGCAGGCTGAGACAACGGCGGCAAGGTAATCGCGTTCTATGTTGACATAGCGGGTGTAATTTTTGGTGTCCCGCAAGCCTAGTTCATTGACGGCAAAGGCGCGGATATCGCGCACCCTTTCCACAAATTGAGCGGTTTTTTCATCGCTCAAATCCAACTTTTCGAGCGGAACGGCGCGTCCTAAAAGCGAGAACATAGCCGCGCCCTGCTTGAGTGTATAACAGGCGGAAAAAGACATTAACAAAAACGCAAAGAGCAGCGCCCCGCATACAGGCGGCAAGACAGAAAATACGGCTCTACCCGGCGTCCTGCCGCCGCAATATCCGCGCTCCACACGCATTGTCTCATTCACGCCTTCCTGCCTTTGCCGCGCTTTTTGGTGTCAACAAACATTTCCCCACATAATTTCTGGTACAATTCAAAGAGGTATGCTACACGCTGGCTGTCATCGTCAAATACGCGACCATAGGCGGCGTCTACCGCCTTGTCGAGTTTCTGATGAGCCTTTACAAGAGCAGATGGCATCATGTTCGTATTGTACATAATAGACAGCGGCAATTCTTTGTTTTCGTTACGGGCATCCAGCACCTTTTGCGCCGCATCCTCGATGGCTCCTTTTTGTTTTTCGGTTGGAGATGGCCACGGAAAATTATTGTAAACAATTGACGCTGAATACCGCAGCCCGTTACCGAGCCTGCCGCAAACGCAGCGCGTCCAAGCCATGTGCATAGTTGACGACAAAATGCCGAATTCATAAAGTGCCGCATTAGGAATTAGTAAATTAGCGTTTGAACATATTGTTTTTTTATTTATAAATCCTATAGGAATATATTTTCTTTTTTCTGATGAACTGCTGGGGATAAGCAAATATTTGCTGCTGGGCTGTCTTATTTCTCCAAAGAGAGTGGGAAAACAGCCAAGTTTTTGAGTTGCTGCTCTTTTACTTGTTTGGCGGTGTTTTTTAACCGCTTCTATACGGCGCTGGACTTCTTTAGATTCATGATATTCTAACGGGGATATATCCAAAAGCCATATACAAAAACGCGGAGTATTATTTATAAATTCTTCTGCCCCCAGAAACGGACGGATAATGGATTTAAGATGAGGCTCTTGTTTTAATAGCGCTAACTTTTCTTCTTCCGTTAATAGTAAGTTTCCACCATCATTGGGCATACTGCCAAAAATCATTTCGGATACTTTGCAAATAGGCGTTGTCCTTTTTGAAATTATTATGTTAGGGGCATCAATAAGGTATGTATTGATTTGTTTTGCCTGTATTTTTTTCGGTTCGCCTTTCGCGTTTTTATAGATATAAATAAATTTTTCGGCTCTGTCAAACACCGCAAACCCAACAATCACACAGTAAACCTGTGCCTTGCCGCTTGCCTCATTCCACCACTTAAAAGTATGATGCGCAAAATTGATGATAATGCCGTGTTTATTGATAAGTTCCCGCCAGAGAACCGGCACCTGCTCGCCTTGCGTTATGCTGTTAGTTGATACAAACGCAGCCTCTATATTCGTTCCTTTCATATACCGCGCCGCTTTTTTGTACCAGCAGGTAACATAGTCAAGATTGCCGCAATTATTCATATTTTCAAAAGTATTTTTTACTTCATCCTTTTGCCGTTTATTCATCACTCTTGCGCCTAAAAACGGCGGATTGCCCAATATGTAAGATAGTTCATTTTTTGGCACAATGCTTTCCCAGTCTGTTGTAAGCGCGTTTGTATTATGTATTGACGCGGCGGTTGTCAACGGTATGCGGGCATAATACTGACCAAAGGTTTCAGACACCTTCATATTCATCTGATGGTCTGTTAGCCACATAGCAACCTGCGCTATCTGCGCCGGAAATTCCTCTATCTCTATGCCGTAAAATTGATTCACATTCACTTTTATTTCTGTAAGTATATCCATCGCCATTTCTTTGCCCATTAGCTGCGCTATAACTTCAATTTCCAGCAATCTCAATTCACGATAACTTATTACAAGAAAATTCCCGCACCCGCAGGCAGGGTCTAGAAATTTGAGAGACGCTAACTTTTTATGATACGCCGTTAATCTTTCTTTTCGTAACACAGTCGAAAGCCTTTTTATATTTTCAAATTCCTCACGCAAACTGTCAAGAAATAACGGATGTATCAATTTAAGTATATTTTCCTCGCTTGTATAATGCGCCCCCGCGTCATGCCGGTCTTTTTCGTTCATCACGCTCTGAAACATAGCCCCAAAAATTGCGGGCGATATTTTGCTCCAATCAAGCGCGCAACATTCAATAACAAGGTCGCGCATGGCTCTGTCATAATCGGCGGTTTTTATTGCTTCTTCAAATAACCTTCCATTTATGTATGGAAAGTTTTTTAACTGTTCGTCTATTGTTTTTAAGCGGCTCTCTTTTGGCGTATTCAATACCTCAAAAATCTTTTGCAGATGCAGCGCAAGGTCGCTGCCGTCCGGATTTGTCCGCTGAATAATGTATGTAATAAAACTGTCCGGCGGCTCGAAAAGCCCAGTGTCATCCGCAAATAACAAAAAAAGCAGCCGCACAAGATACAATTCAAGTGAGTGCCCTTCATAGCCTATTTCTTTTAACCGGTCGTGCAGTTTCCCCATCCGCTCCGCCGCTTCGATGTTTACAGGGTCAACGCTCTTGTATAAAGGCATAGGGTAAGCATACCGGAATTGGATACCAGGGTTTAGAGGATGCCGCTACAACAACATTAAAAGGGATTTTTTGGGCGATACTGGATTTGACCGCCGTTCGCCGGCGCAGTGACTTCTACCGTGTGAAGTCGGCAACATTAAAAGGAATTTTTTGGGCAATACTGGACTTGAACCAGTGACTTCTACCGTGTGAAGGTAGCACTCTCCCACTGAGTTAATTGCCCGTTTATGTAGTATGACAGGGAAGAGAAATTTTGACAAGGGACTGTGCCGCCGGCTTGCAGGTATTTTGTTTCAACGCGGAGTCTTTTTAAGGGTGTGCTTTTACGCTAGAATAAGGTATGGATCCGATTATTTTGGCGTCCGGCAGTATAAGACGGCACGAATACTTTAAGACGCTTCACCTTCCATTTAGCATTATGGTTCCGGGTATAGTCGAAACAAACGACAAAAACCTGACGCCGCCGGAACTTGCCCGCGACCTTGCGGAACGAAAAATCAACGCTATCCTCAAAAACCTTGTCAACCGTATTCCGCCATGGATATGCGCCGCTGATACACTGATTTCTTTGGACGGCGAAGTTATCGGCAAAAGCAAAAGCCGCACCGAAGCAAAAGAAACGCTGTTACGGCTTGCGGGACGCGAACACGAAGTTATCACAGCCATTGCGCTCTTCAATGGGAAAGAGCACAAAACGGACTGCCGGACGGACACAAGCATCGTACAATTTGCGCCGCTCTCCGAAGCGGAAATTGAATGGTACCTCGATACCTGCGAATGGCAAGGCTCCGCCGGCGCTTACAAGGTTCAGGGATTGGCGGCGTGTTTTATCGAGCGCATCACAGGGTCGTATAGTTCGATAGTCGGTATACCTGTCCGCGAACTCTACCTTATGCTCCGCGATAATGGCTACGAGTATTCATAGAGCCTACACTTATGGAAACTACTAATAACTTCAATAACTTCAATTTTATGACACTTGATACCTTCAATAAAACGCTGGAAGGAATGATAATTTCGCCGTCCGGCTGGCGCGGCATATTTGCAGGGAACGAGGAAAGCAAAACTCCAGCAATTTCTGCTGAATTTGCCTTTATTGCCTTTCTTGCGGCGCGTGTATTTGCCGCATACCTAAAACAGGCGCGGCAAACCAGCCGCCCATGCATCATTACCGGAATGGATACGCGCCCTACGGGACCCGCGATAGCGCAGGCAATAATTGCCGCGCTAAAAAAAGAAGGCTGCGATGTGCGGCATTGCGGCATTATTGCCGCGCCGGAAATTATGGCTTATGCCCGCGATTTAGGCAAAACCTCACCCTGCGCCTTTATCTACATATCGGCAAGCCACAACCCCATAGGACACAACGGCATCAAATTCGGGCTTTGCGATGGCGGCGTACTCCCCCCAAACGAAGCGTCAACATTGATAACCGAATTCAGAAAAGTTTGCCATGAGCAGACTGAAGATAGTCTGCGGACAGCGGACTGCGCCGGCTCAATTCAATATGAAGTTCAAAATATAGAGAACCAGAAAGCCTGCGCCCTCTCCGCATACGCCGCCTTTACAACCGAAGTTATTACCGGCGAAACGGACGCAACAGAGCAGAAGGCGGTTATGGCAAAATTGAGAGAAGCATTTGCAAAGCGGCAACTGGGCATTGCGGCGGACTTTAACGGTTCGGCACGGGCGGCATCCATTGACGGACAGTACCTGCGCGATTTGGGGCTTTGTTTTTGCGCGATAAACGATAAGCCCGGCGATATAGCCCACCGCATAGTGCCGGAAGGCGAGAGCCTTGAGCCCTGCCGCGCTATGCTTGCTGAGTTGCATAGCAAGAATTCCGCGTTCCTGCTTGGCTACACGCCCGACTGCGATGGCGACCGCGGCAACCTCGTAATTTGGGACGAAAGACGCAAAGATGCGCGGGCGCTGGAAGCGCAGGAGGTATTTGCCCTTGCCGTGCTTGCGGAATTGCGTTTCTTAAAGGAACGGGGCGCGGACATGAGCAAGGTTGCGGTTGCGGTAAATGACCCGACATCTATGCGTGTAGATGAACTGGCGGCGGGCTTTGGGGCGCGTGTATTCCGCGCAGAAGTGGGCGAAGCGAATGTTGTAGCGCTGGCGCGAAAGTTAAGAGCGGACGACTGGACGGTGCGTCCGCTGGGAGAGGGCGCGGCAGGCGGCGTAATAATTTATCCGTCATCGGTGCGCGACCCGCTGAATACGCTGGGCGCAATAATAAAAATGCTTGCCGCCGGGAAGGGCGGCTATAGCGCCATTCTTGCGGATGCGTTTAACGCCATTCCACGCTGGACAACAACCGGCGCATACAGTCCTCAGGCTGTCCTCAAAGTTAAGACCGAAGACCACAGTATTCTAAAAGAACGCTATCAATCGGTTTTTCTGCGTGAATGGGAAGCGAAGAAGGCGGCGCTTAAGAAGCGGCGCGGCATAATTTCGTGGCGGGCTTTCCGTTACAACGGCACAGATGAGCAGGAGGCAACGCATTTTGGCGAGGCGGGGCGAGGCGGGCTAAAAATTATTTTTTACAACGAAGCCGGCGCGGACAGCGCTATATGGATGCGCGGTTCCGGCACCGAGCCTGTTTTCCGCATAATGGCGGACATAAAAGGAAGCGATGCCGGGTATGAGGCGGAATTGCTTAAATGGCAGCATGATATGACATCTCTTGCGGATGCCGGTTTTTAACTACAGAAAATCCCATAAAAAAAGCCCTTCAAAATGCGCGTATTTTGAAGGGCTTTTGGTCAAAAGACAAGGTCCAGTGGTCTCTTAACCGCTTTGCTTTTAGCCAAGCAACTGCAACACAGACTGGTTGCGCACATTGGCTTGAGCGAGCATTGCGATACCGGCTTGCGAGAGGATGGAATCTTTTGTGTAGTCCACCATCTGGTGCGCCATGTTGGTATCACGGATGCGGGATTCGGCAGCCTGCAGATTCTCAGACGCCACTGCGACGCCTTCCGCTGCAATTTCAAACCGGTTTTGGAACGCGCCAAGGTCGGCTCTCTGCTGGGAAACTTGACTTAACGCCGCGTCAACTCTGCCAATGGCATTGTTTGCGCTTTCCGCAGTAGAGATGTTGAAGTCGCCATCCTGCCCGCCCTGAAGGTTCAGAGCGGAAGCGGTCATTGCGCCAATGTAGATTTGCTTGTTCTGGTCCATATTGGCACCAACGTGCAACTGCATTGCGCCATTTTCCCGCGCAAAACGTCCTGTAAGCAGGTTCATTCCGTTAAACTGGGCATGGCTGGCGATGCGGTTTACCTCATCTACCAGTTGGCTTACTTCTACCTGAATCATCTGGCGGTCCTCATCGGTATAAATACCGTTGGCGGACTGTACCGACAATTCCCGCAGACGGTGCAGAATATCCTGGGTCTCCTGAAGATAACCTTCGGTAACCTGAATGAACGATACACCGTTCTGAATGTTGCGTTCAGCCTGATTCAAACCGCGAATCTGACCCCGCATTTTTTCCGAAACAGCAAGACCGCTCGCGTCGTCACCGGCGCGGTTAATCTTCTGTCCCGAACTGAGTTTTTCCATGCTCTTCGTTAAGTCACCTTGGGTAACCCCTAACTGACGGTCGGCGAACATGGCGCTCATGTTGTGATTAATAACCATAATAACCCTCCATGAAATTGGAAACCTTGCTATCCGTAGCAAGGACTGTTCCCGGCATCCGCGCCTACAGCAAAACGCGCTTCGCGCCGGTCTGGATGCTCAGGAACATGGGGCAGAGTGTTTGCGCACCGTTACCGCCCCATCTTCCGGGAACCCCGTTTCCATGTTTTCCGGCGGCGCTCAAGTCCGCCGGAGGGTGTTTTTCAAAGAACAACGGCTTTTTTAAGCGGCAAGCCGAGCCGCATTTTCACTACCTATTTTGGCGCAAAAGGCTTTGTATAGGCAAGCGCCGCCATCGTCTCATCGTCAATAATGTAATAATTATCGCCGACAAGATATGTCCTCTTACCCATACAACCTCTCAACCGCCATACAAGCCGAAAAGCCTGACTGCCCGCCCCAAATTTGGACAGACAGTCAGGCAAGACCGGCTCGGCGTTTAGTTAAACTATACCGAATTACTGTAAAAGCGACAAGACCGCCTGCGACCTTTGGTTAGCCTGTGCCAGCATCGCGATGCCGCTCTGGTTGAGCATCTGATTCTTGACATAACTGACCATCTGGTTCGCCATATCGGTATCGCGTATGCGGGATTCAGACGCCTGAAGGTTCTCCGCGCCAATGTCGAGCCCGCGTATCGCGTGTTCGAGACGGTTCTGGTAAGCGCCCAAGTCTGCACGCTGCTTGCTGATAACCTTGAGGGCATCATCAAGTACCGCGATGGAGCGGTTCGCGCTTTCCGGGTCTTGCAGGGTCATAATCTCATCGTTGCCGACATTCCGCATACCAAGCGCCTTGGTCGTCATCGTTTGGATGTAGACTTGCTCGCGCTGGTCGATGTTTGCGCCGATGTGGAACCACATTGAAGCGGTAACAACATTGTCGCCTGTGGGGCGCGCAAAACGTCCGGTGAGCATATTCAGTCCGTTAAACTGAGCATGGCTGGCAATGCGGTCAACTTCGTCAACCAACTGGCTCACTTCAACCTGAATTTGCATGCGGTCTTCATCAGTGTAGATGCCGTTAGCAGCCTGTACAGCGAGTTCGCGTATACGCTGAATAATGTCCTGCGACTCCTGTAAATAACCTTCGCTTGTCTGAATAAAGGAAATGCCGTCTGCGGCGTTTGCCGAAGCGCGGTTCAAGCCGCGAATCTGGCTTCTCATTTTTTCTGACACCGCAAGCCCTGATGCGTCATCGCCGGCGCGGTTAATTCTTAAACCCGAAGAAAGTTTCTCGGAATCCTTGTCCAGGTATACCTGGGTTACCTTTAGCGACCTGTCAGCGAACATAGCGCTGAGGTTGTGATTGATAATCATATCATTCCTCCATGATTGTTTGGCGGAAGCTATCCTTGCTTCCGTATAAGGTTTTGCGTCTATAGGCGTTTTTACCGGTCTAAAACTCCGCTTGGCGCTGTGCCTTACATTTATATTTTCGGCATTAGAAAATTAAACTTTAGACAGATTCATCAAGCAGTAAGCCTGAATTGCCGCGGGCGCGGCGGCTTAAACGCTGGAGTTCTTTGGGAGGGAGTATCTTAATAACCTTGCCGGTCTCGGCATCTATTACATTTATAAGCACCTGCTCAGATTCGCGGTCAATGATAAATTGCAATTTTTTGTTAAAACCTGAATCAACTGCCTGTAATTCCCTAAGAATTTGAAGCGAGTCCGCGTTCAGTTTGCCATCCGGCATAATTTCCTTAAAGCGCTCAAAATTCGCTTCGTTGACGCGCTGCAGCCGCTCCTGCTTTTGAGTGCTGCCGGCAACGGCTTGAGTTTGCGGGGATTTTCCTGTGGAAACAGACACATTCATATTTTCAAGCCCTTCCCCCTCATTGTAATATATTTGTTTATTTTACGCTACCGGCGCATACTTTACATTTTTAGCGCTTCTACCATATAACGTATATCCGGCGCTCCGTCCGCGCCTGTGCGTGTCATCTCTATTACAAAAATCATACAGGTATTTTGCGGGTTTATTAGCACCCGCCTTATTGTATAACTGGTAATATTTGCCCGTTTGATTTCTGGAGTGCCTACCCGGAATCTGCGTTCCATGCCGTTTTTGTCTGTCTGTTTGACATCAATATAGAATGATGAGCGTATAATGCCGGACGAATTGTCATAAGTAGGTAGTAATTGAGCATTGTAATTTAGTTCATGCCGGAAGTCGCGGAATTCTACCGTTTCGCCCTCCGGATTCTGCCCGTTTTGAAGCGAGAGGAATACCGGTATTCCTTTGATGAGGAAGTCAAGGCGGTAGCGCCGGGTCATTACAGCATTATTAGAGATGAGGTGCATAAGAGCGCCCGCGCCGTCCTGAACGGGACCTATAGGTTCGTTATGAGTGTATGTAAAACGTCCGCCGGGAACAAAATCATTCTGCGGTACATCGACAATAAACAGATTTGACCAAGGGAAAAGAGTCTTTTCTTCAATACCATACTGAGCAAAAATATAGGTATCGCCGTCTTCCGAAAAGCCTAAGTCTACAAAAGATGCGACATCTCCTGCCGGCAGTGTTGCCGCCGACAAAATGGCAAATATGCCGCTAAGGTACAGTCCGCGCCTCATCATAATAATTTCCTGCTTTAATTTTCGGAATTCTAGCATAAAAACTTTAGTGAAAATCTAATTAACTCGATGCTTAGGGCAGCGCTGATTAAATTGCCTCTTAGGCAAGCCCTTGATTTTTGAGGCTTGCCGCATCAGCGTTGCTCTTTATTGTTCCCAATACAGTTTAGGCAGCATACCGTAATTTATTGTGCCCGGCTTCCAGTAACCGCCGTCCGCACTCGTTTCCCAGCCGCTTACGCTGCTAAGGTTAGGGAAGGCAGCCGTACCGTTGAATGGGGTTGCGTCATCGAAGCCTGCGGGACTACCGATTCCGTATCCCGCTATAACGGTGACTACTACCGGCACACCCGAATTGTCCCAATAACAGTCGTTAATGCTTCCGTCCGCCGCCAATTCTCCGGCAATGCCTCCCAAATTGTTGTTCTCTGTCCCGCATACCGCGCCGGTACTGTAACAGGCGGTAATACTACCGTCTACAATTCCGGCTATACCGCCGGCACTATTTCCAAATAATATCAAAGTACCGGAATTACGGCAGGATATAACAGATGTTCCAGTTAATGTTTGCCCAACTATGCCGCCGGCTAACTCAAAGCCTATTATAGTACCTGAATTGTAACAGGCTTTTATACTTCCTCCGTCAAGTAGTTTCCCCGCAATTCCGCCCACATAAGACTTACCACTAATATTAGATGCGTTGGAACAGGCAATAACTTCGCCGGTGTCGGAAATGCTCGCCGCAATGCCGCCAATGCATGGACCTCCAGTAATCATATTATTGCTTATCGTGCCGCTTGCAATGTGTACGCCTTTTACCGTACCTTTAATTTCCTCAAACAGCCCCAAGTTCGAAGCGGTTGGCTGATTTATGTAGATATTGTTAATGGTACAACCGCCGCCGTCAAATACACCGCTAAATGTGTCTATCGGATCCCATTGCTGCCGCTGTGTGCATGAATCGGCACCCAGCAGGTCAATATTTGCTTCCTGCTTGTAAATTGCGGCAGAATCCCTTCTGATCATTTGAAACTCGGCATAACTGCCAATAAGGTACGGGTCGTTTTCTAATCCCTCGCCCCGTAATTGCAGTTCACCATTTGCGTCTAGTTTGAGACCTATATTCTCATTGTCTTTACGTCCCCATAAATAGTCGTGTCCATTTGCCGTAATGCTAAATATAACACTGCCGGCTGCCCATACGCCTCTCGGCGCTTCATACGTATTAAAGGGCATGTTATTAGCCGCCTTATTTAGCGTCAATGTACCGCCGTCTTCTGCGTACTTTATTATAATGCTGTTCCCGTCAAAACTGCCCATTACATATACTCGTACATTGTCCTGCTGCGCCGCTACTTCGGCAACATTTACAGTGTATTGGGCATTCGTTGCGTTCGATGCGCTTACAGTTACTGTCTTTGTTCCAATGCTTATAAATTCGTCTGTATCAGAAGTTCCATTAGCGGTCACTGTAAACTGACTAGAAGATAATTGCGTCATTACCCCGCCGGCGCTTTTGTAAACAATCAAATCCGTCGCTTTTTCGATTTTGCTTCCTATAACATAGTTTGTTTTGACGGGTATTGCCATGAGCGCCGCCGTATTCTCCGTTACCCAAACCGAGTACGAAGCCGACAAATTTGTTGCCGTATGGTTTACATTTATTGTTTTTGCCCCAGCAGTTGTAAATTGATCGGAAGGAGTTAGACTGAATTCATCTGGCGGAACCCGAACGGTTACCCCATCGCTGTTTTGTAAGTACACGGCAATGTCCGTGGTTTTTTCAATTCTGCCGCCTGTTTGGTATGCCGTCCGCAATGGGATGGCAATGAGTGTAGGCGTATAGGTATTAGCCGGAGCGTTCACCGCAAAAAGCAGTGTGTATACTCCCAAATTTTTGCCCGCTTTTAATACATAGATATACAGAGTGGTAAGCGCTCCCGGTTTTAGATTTAAAGGGTCTATAGATTTACTATAAGTTACCTGCGAGCCCTCTTCGCCCTGCGCCCCAACATCAACATTCGTAGTCCCCTGCGGCAAATTTACAACCTGACTCGTTGTTCCGTTATCAAAACATCCGTTTACTATCTCGCCCGCGCTGCCGGCAGAGAGCAGTACACTTGTAAGAATCGCGTTTACCTTCTCCACCTCCGGCGGAGTCTCCTGGTCGTACATAACCACATACCGCGTCTGGCGCTCAAATTTGTCTGTCGCCGTTACAACGGTGCGCCCGCCCTTTACCGGTGTAAATACTTGTTCTTCCGGCGTATAGGTTATATTAGCGCCGGCGGTAGCCTCGGTGTTTATTTTTACCTTTGGGATGTCCGTTGCCGGAAGCATAACTTTGTAGAGCGTAACCGCCCCGTTAAATTCAGTTACAGGTTCGCCTGTCTCACCATCCAGCAATGTAAGCGCCGGAGTACTTGTGTTATCCTTATTTTTATTGCCGCCTTCGCTATAGGGTGTAAAATAGAGCGCCGTTAGAGCGGGCGGCTTAGTCTTTGAAAATTCCGAATCTACAAGTTCCGTTACTTCCGTCTTGCAGGATGTCCAAGCAACGGCGCAAAATAACGCAAATACCGATAATAAGTGGGTTCCCTTTGAAAAAGGTTTGGGTTTTGCCATTTTCGTAACTCCATTGACCACGAGCGCGGAAAATTTGATTTTTCCATGCCGGATATAAATATACTCCAACCAGTAGATTTTGACAAGCGCTTTGCCCATTATCAGAAATGAAGCCCCCACTTGTCAAAAATAGCGCTGCTATGCTAGGCTAAAGGCAAATGATTTTTCCAATAGAAGAACTTATACGCTATAATGGCAATATGTACGAAATAACTTCGGCGGCGTCAAGGCGGGCGCATCAACTTTCTAAACTTCAGCCGCTTGAACTGGAAGCAAACTACGGTAAAGCCGTGTCGCTTGCGGCGCGTCAGATTTTTTTCCATGATGTGCGTTTTACGCTTATGGAAGAAGACGGCATCGACGCCATTTCCGAATTCCCGGTAAAATAAAACGGACTTCCCTGCCGCTATTTCCGCGCCCGCCGTTGTCCCAGTAATAACCGGACCTACAGGCTGCGGTAAATCCGCGCTTGTGGAGGAACTTTTTGCGTGCTCCGCTCCATTCCGGCGCGCGGAAGTAGTTTCCGCCGACTCAATGCAAGTTTACCGGGGTATGGACATAGGCACCGCAAAGCCGCCGCCCCAAGTCCGCGCCGCCCTACCCCACCACCTTATCGACATACTGGAACCAACCGAACAATTTAACGCCGGCGGCTTTGTCCGCCTTGCGCGGAAAGCCTGCGCGTCCATAGTTAAACGCGGCAGCCTTCCTGTAATCTGCGGAGGAACCTTCTTTTACATTGACGCTCTTTTGAACGGACTAAGCGAAGCGCCGCCAAGTTCAGCCGAAATACGAAACGCGCTCAAAATAGAACTGCAAACAAAAGGCGCGGATGCCTTAATGGAAGAACTTCGCGCTTGCGACAGCGAAAGCGCGAATCGCATCCACATAAATGATGAATACCGCCTGCTTAGGGCGCTGGAAGTTTTTAGGGCAAGCGGCAGACCTCTAAGCAGTTTTAAGCGGAACGGCAGTTTTTTGACCGAAGCAGACGGGCTTGAAGGTACGCGCTTCCGTTTTGTTACGATAGCCGTTATGCGCGGGCGGACGGATTTGTACCGGCGCATAAATGAACGGGTAAATGGAATGATGGAACGAGGGCTTGCTGAGGAAGCGTTAGCATTGTACAAACGGGGCTGGACGCCGGACGCTCCGGGGCTCCGCGCCATAGGCTACCGCGAATTCTTTTGCAAGGACGAAAACGGCGCATGGCGCTTTTTGACTTTGCCGCCGGGACGCGCCGAAAACGAAGACAGCATCGCGGGCTTGATTGCGAGGAATACACGGCGCTACGCAAAGCGTCAAATTACATGGCTTCGTTCAATGCCGGATATTCCTGTCCTTGACCTTGACGAGTATGACAGCGCAAGCGCAGCTTGCAAAGTAAGCGCCGCTTGCAAAGTAAGCGCCGCTTGCTCCGCGCTTAGGCGGCTGTTGGAGTCCAATGGCATCTGACGCGCATGCCCACCCCTACGACCTTTCGCGTCTATTACCGGAAGCGGAAGCGCTGCGCCGGGAGCGGGGAATAGCCTGCGCAGCCAGCGCTTGGGGGCAGGCGGACTTTGCCTACAACATGGAAGCCGCAAAAACAGCGCCTGCTTCCGCGCCTTTGCCGCTCTGTTTTGGAGTACACCCGCAACTGCCGCTTCAATCAAAAGATAGTGTAAATAATTCGATACATATATTGGAAACGCTTATATACGAAAAACGAATTGCCGCGATAGGTGAATGCGGTTTTGATTTATTCAACGCCGCATACCGCGAAACCTGCTCAATTCAGAATGAATTATTTTTCTTACATATCGAACTTGCGCAAAAATCCGGGCTCCCGCTTGTACTACATGTGCGCCGCGCAATGCATAAAATTTTTGAAAACATTAAAGCGTTAAAAAAAATAAGCGCCGTTATTTTTCATTCTTATTCCGGCACTTTAGGGGAGGCGGAAGCGCTTACGCGGCGCGGAGTGAACGCTTATTTTTCGTTAGGGAATGCGCTGCTTTCCGGACGCAGGGAAACCCGCCGTGTCTGCGCCGCCTGCGATGAACGCCGCCTGCTCTTTGAAACAGATGCTCCCTATCAGCCGCCGCGAAACAGCCTTGATAACAGGACATATTCATTTTATACAGACATATACGCGATACTGAACGAAGCGGCAGCCCTGCGCGGAATTACGCCGCCATATTTGGAAGAAATAACAGATATAAATTTTAAGGAAGCATATTGTTATGTGTAATTTATTTTATATAAGGAAGTATTATGACAAAAAAACAATATAAGGTATTTTGCGGACTGCGGGAAATGTATCAAAAATTGATACACAAAATAGACGGCTCTTTTCCAGCGCTGCGCGGATTGCAGCAGAGCATAGCGGAGACACGGCAGGGCGGCAGTTATCTTGTAGAAACGCCGGTTGTATACAACACCGCTATGGATAAAATCACGGAAGATGACGAAATCAAATTGATACTTGTAGGAGACAATCCGGGACGTCAGGAACAGGCGGCGCATAACCGCGCATATCTTGTAGGCAATTCAGGAAAGATAGCGGATAAATTCTTCGCTTCTCATAAAGAATTCAATATTGAATTTAGAAAAAATGTACTCATTCAGAATAAAACGCCCGTTCATACGGCGCGTACAAACGAATTGTCAGAATTGTTAAAACAAGGCGGCAGAGAATTGGCGCATATAATATATCAATCTCAAATAGACTGCGCTAAAATTCTCTACGAATTCTGGCGTATCTTTTCCGAAGGCAAAGCAATTCCTGTTTGGATTATCGGCTATTCAGAAATGAAAAAAAAAGGAATATTCGAAGCATATACCGAAGAATTGACGCGCCTAGCCCGCGCCGACTCTGCTTTTGAATCTTCAATTTTTTTCTACAGGCATTTTTCTATGAATCAATTTACAATAGATTTGAAGCGGAAACGCGCCCCAGACGAGAGCGTTAAAGAGGCATTGAACCGCATAGGCGCGGAATACCGCCGCCGCATTATGCCTGCGGAATAAAATAAAAGCGCCAGCCGCGCCTGTTCGCGCTTGACGGCGTACAAAAATT